>JANPIH010000227.1:0-7646 GCA_031424895.1 Rhodospirillales bacterium | reverse complement strand
GAGCGCAGGCCGTACAACATGTCCAGCGGCGCGATCGGGCCGAGGCCCGAGATGTAGGCGGCATCTTCCAGCTTATCCTCGGCTACCAGCGCCGCGACCTGCTGAAGGTCGGGGACCGTTACCAACACGAAGCCCCCCGGGCGCACCACGCGGTGGAACTCGGCCAGCGCCACCGCGACCTCGTGCGGCTCGAGGTGTTCCAGGTTGTGCGCCGACCAGACCGCATCCACGGATGCGTCGGGCACCATCGGCATCTCGGTGATGCTGGCCTGGATGTCCGGCGCGACGTCCGGGTCGATGTCGAGGCGCAGTTCCCGCCATTCGCCGAGCGGGAAGAAGGCCGCCGGCACCTTGTCGGGATGGGCCGCGCCGCAGCCGACGTGCAGCACGGTTCGTGTCGCACTGCCCGGCTCCGCTGCAATGCCTGTCAGGATCTGGGGAGAGGCGATCGCGTCGGTCATGTTGCAGACTTTCATGGTTCGCGCAGGCTTTCGTCCAGGCCGCGCAGCAGGGGTTCCAGGAAGAAGTCGAGCACACTGCGTGTGCCCACCTTGATTTCCGCCGAAAGAGTCATGCCCGGCAGCAGCGCGGCACCCTGAGGCATCCGCGCCAGGGCCGCCGCCGAGACCGCCACGTGGCCGCGATGCAGGGCGCCACCGGCATTGTCGGGATAGGATTCGCGGCTGACCGAGCGCAGCGTGCCGTCCAGCGCGCCATGGCGCCGCCACGGAAATGCATCCACCTTCAGCCGCGCCGGATCGCCTTCGGCCAGCCTTCCGATATCGGCGGAGCGCAACCCCACCTCGGCCACCAGCGGCGCGTCGATCGGCACGAGAACCACCACGGCCTCGCCCTCACGGATCACGGACCCTGGGGCCCGGCGCACGGTCTCCAGCACCACCGCATCCCTCGGCGCACGCAGCAAGGTGAGCGAGTCCATTCGCGCGGCCTTGGCCAGTTGCTCCTCGACGCGTGTCAGTTCCGGGCGGAGCCGTGCCAGTTCCTCTACCACCTGGCGCTGCCAGTCGCGCAGATACGCATCACGATCGGCGCCGCGCGCGGCGATCCGCAGTTCGAGCTCCTCCAGGCGTGCGCCATGGCGTTGCACGGCGAGCTCCGCCTCCAACCGCGCGGTTCGCGCGCCGAGCATTGCGATCCTGGACCCCACCTGGGACTCCATCAACCGGGAGCGCATCGCCTCCACTTCAGTGGCAACGGCCAATTGCGCTGAAAGGCCCGGGCTGCCGCGCCGCTCGCCGTCGCGCGCGGCCATCAACGCCGCCAGTTCCGCGTTCTGCGCCGCCAACCGTGCGGCATGTACCGCGGCCCGCTGCACCAGCACCTGGCCCTGAAGTGCTGCATCCTGGTCGGCAGGAGCGCGCAGGGGGGTGTCCGCCAACTCGGCCATCAGGCGATCTCGCTGCGCGACCATGCTGCGGAGCTGCGCTGTCAGCGCATCGCGGTCTGCGGTGGTAAACGTCCCATCCAGCACCGCCACCACCTGGCCCGCGCGAACCTTTTCGCCTGCACGCACGAGAAGCTCGCGCAGCACGGCGCGGTCCATCGGCTGCAGCACCACCGGTGGTGGCTCCGTGGCAAGCCGTCCGGTGGCGGTCACCACCACATCCACCCGCGCTACTGCCGCGACGCCCACCAGCAACGCCACCAGCGCCGCGCCCAGGGCGGGCCACAGCCGCAGGATCAGCGGCGCGGGCTCGGCGACCAGTGCGTCGAGGTCGTCCTGGAATGCCAGAATGGCCGCATCCGGCGGCGCCACGGGCGATGCCCGCCGCAGCCGGGGAAGCGCGCGCCGGAGCCCCGTGGCCCGCATCAGACCATGTGCTCCGTTTGTTGCTGCCACAACTGGCGATAGATGGTGCATCGCTCCAGCAACACCGCATGCGGCGCGAGATCGACCACGCGCCCTTCGTCCAGCACCAGGATCGCATCCGAGCGAACCAGCGTGGACATGCGGTGCGAGACGATGATCAGCGTCCGCCCCCGCGCCATGTCGGCGAGGTTGCGGTTCACCAGTGCCTCGCTCTCGGGGTCGAGCGCGCTGGTTGCCTCGTCGAACACCAGCAGCCGTGGCGCGGTCAGCAACGCACGGGCTATCGCGATGCGCTGCCGCTGCCCGCCGGAGAGGTTGGCACCGCCTTCCTCCACCCGCGTTTCATAGGAGTGCGGCATGCGGCGGATGAACTCCTCCGCACCCGCCAGCCGTGCCGCAGCGACCACCTCCTCCAGGCTGGCTTCCGGCCGTGCGGCGGCGACGTTGTCGCGGATGGTGCCGCGGAACAGCAGGTTCTCCTGCAACACGACGCCCACCCCGCGGCGCAGGTGGCCGAGCTCGATGTGGCGGATATCGACGCCGTCCACCAGGATCACCCCGGCCTGCGGCAGTTCGATGCCCTGGATCAGGCGGGTCAGCGTGGTCTTGCCGGACCCCGAGCGGCCGACGATGCCGACGACCTGGCCGGGCTCGATGGTGAAGCTCACGCCGTCGAGCGCCGGGAGCAGGGCGTTCGGATAGGTGAAGCGCACATTCTCGAAGCGCAGGCTGCCGGCGATCGCCGGGCGGGCCGGGCGTCCCTGGGTCGCCCGTTCCGGTGCCCGATCCATGACGGTGGCGAGCATGCGCACCGACAGCGCTGCCTCCTGGTACTCGCTGATCAGGGCGACGATCTGCACCAAAGGCCCGCTGACCCGCCCGGCCAGCATGGTGAAGGCCACCAGCGCCCCCAGGCTCAGCGCGCCATCGAAGACCAGCAGGGCGCCGATTCCGAGCACGGAGACCTGCATGAGCTTTTCCAGCAGCCCGGTCGCAGCACCGGCGAAGGCGCCGATGCCGCCCACCTCCCACTGCCGGCGCACCGCGGCGGCCAGGCTTGCATCCCAGGCGCGCTGGCGGTTGCTCTCCAGCACCAGCGCCTTCACCGCTCGCATGTTGTGCAGCGTTTCGACCAGCTGCGCCTGGCGCTCCGCCTCGGCGACATACAGCGCGGACAGGCGGCGCTGGAACAGCGGGATCAGGGCCGCGATACAGCCGGCGATGGCGGCGGCGAAGCCAAGCACCACCAGGGTCAGCAGGCCGGAATAGAGCGCCAGCAGCACCAGCAGCACCGGCAGCAGGGCCGCATCCAGCATGGTCTGGAACAGCCGGCCGGTTAGGAAGTGGCGCAGCTTCTCGGTTTGCTGCATGTGCCGCGCCAGCACGCCGGCCGCATTGGTCTCGAACACCGACAGCGGCAGCGACAGCAGATGCGCGAAGCTGCGCGAGCCCAGCCGGGCATCCACCTTTCCGCCCGCCAGCAGCATCAGCCGCTGGCGCACGAATTGGAACACTGCGTCGAACACCGCCAGCAGCGCGAAGATCCCGACCACGACGGCCAGCGTGTTGCGGGCTTCGTGCGCCACGACGCGGTCGATCAGCACTTGCAGCAGCAGCGGGATGGCAAAGCCGATCAGGTTCGAGACAACCGCCGCCACGCCCACCCCGGCCAGCAGCGCGCGCTGGCGCAGCAGTTCGGGGATGAACCATCGCAGCCCGAAGCGTTGCGCCTCATCGGTGATGCGCGGGGCGTGGCGCGCCAGGATCAGGGTGCCCGACCATGCGGACTCGAAGGCCGCGCGGGGGACGAGGTGGACGCCGTGGGCTTCGCGCTGCGGATCGAGCACCGCCGCCGCGTCGCCGCCCTCGGCGGGGCCGGCGTGGATCAGGATCAGCCAGCTTCCATCCTTCATGCGGGCCAGTGCGGGGGCGGCGCTGCCGAGGCTGGCGGCGCGCTTCCAGCCGCCGTTTTCCAGGACGCGGACGCGGAAGCCCGCCGCTTCCAGGGAGCGCCGCAGCGGGGCGGCCATGTCGCCCCCGTCGAGCACAGGCAAGGCTTCCGGCGCCAAGTGGACGCCGTTATGGTGGGCGATCAGGAACGCGCAGCGCAGTGCGGTCAACTGCGGGGCGAGCAGGGTGTCGGGCGCGGTCACTCCGGCATCCTGCGGCGGCGGGGTTAGGAAAAGGTGAAGCGCGGGGTGACGGGGGAGGGTAGATTAAGTTACGAAAACGTAATGAAATGGGCGTGCGGCGGCGAGGCGTTTCGCAGCCCATTTTCATGCGCAGGGGGGAGGGCGGGCAGGGCAGGGGAGGCCGTGAAGCGGCCTGGGGCGGACGGATCCGGGGCGCATGCGGGGTGCGGGGGGACCGCGCATCATCCAGCCGGCCACGAGGCCGAGATCGATCGCGTCGACATGGGCGGAAATCGGGTGGGGGAAGAGGCCGGCCTCGGCGCGCAGCAGGGCGATGCGGGCGGACCCGGCCGGGGGCTGTGGCTCCGGGGCGTGCGGGGCGTCGTCGTCGAGGCGGCGCAGGAGGTGCAGCAGAAGGGCCAGGACCATGGCGCCCAGGGCTCCGGACAAGCGCGAGCGAACCGCGTCGGCGACGGCCACGAGGGCAAGGCGCAGGTCGGCAGAGGCTTCGGCCTGGGGGGAGGGTTCCTGGTGCATGAAGGACATTGTGCACACCCCGCCGCCGGAGAACAGAAAATTTTCTCCCAACACGATAAAAAAGGAAAATTACCTTGGGCGCCCGGCGAGGCGGCGCGGGCTGTGTCACCGTTCCATATAACAAATTTGTTGCTCGATACGCTCCATGCTCCCCTGCTAAAGTCATTATGGCGAGGTCGACATGGCGTCGGCCGCCTTGCTGTGAGAGCGAGCGATGCGCCCCATGACCCGCAGAATGCTTCTCGTCTTGGCCGGGTGCGGGCTCGGCATGGTGGGAACGTTGTCTTCGAGGGCACAGCAATCTGCTGCGCCGAGCTTCTATGTGGCAATGATCGAAGTGCGCGACGCAGAGCGCTTCCGCACCGAGTACGCAGTCAAGGTGCCCGATACGCTTGGGCCGTTTGGTGGGCGCATCTTGGCGGGCGGTGGACGGCTGGAGGCACTGGAGGGTGAGCCTCTGCCTGGTCGGCCCGTTATCATCCAATTTCCGAGCCTGGATGCCCCGAAGGGCTGGTACGCCTCGGAGGCTTACGCCCCGCTCCGCGCCGTGCGGCAGGCAACGGCCGCGACGCGCTCTTTCGTCATAGAAGGCCGGCCACCCACAAATTGAACTCGGCCACCCTCGCGCGGCTCGTCAGGCATCCGTTCGCCGCCGGCGAACCTCGCAAGTTTGGCGTGTTCAGTCGCTTTGAGGGAACTTAGCGTCGGGTTTTGACCGCTAGAGCCTCATTCGCTTATCGGCTGCCAGGAGGGCACGCGATGCAAACCGCCCGAAATGCCGTAAGACGCGGCATGTCGGGCGGTTGATATTACACTATTCCGGGGGCTTGACCGGAGAAGCGAAGCAACAGCCACCGGCGAAGGATGAAGTTTTTTTGCTTCTTTTTGTTCACAAAAAGAAGATTCTTGTCTTTCCTATGCCCTGACGATTTTGCGGGTGTTGAGGTCGTCGACCTGGGCATCGGTGTAGCCATGGGCCTTGAGCACTTCGCGGGTGTGTTCGCCGATGGTGGGGGCGTGGGCGCGGGGGGTGCCGCTTTCGAAGGGGGGGAGGCCGGGGATGTTCGGCATGGGGACGAGCTGGTCGAGGCCGGGCTGCTTGAGCCAGGCGATGATGTTGGTGGCGAGGACCTGCTCTTCCTTGAGGAACTCCGAGTAGCTGT
Source organism: Rhodospirillales bacterium (assembly GCA_031424895.1). Lineage (GTDB taxonomy): Bacteria > Pseudomonadota > Alphaproteobacteria > Acetobacterales > Acetobacteraceae > CAMDGX01. The sequence continues at coordinate 1,983 of JANPIH010000227.1, read as the reverse complement.
TCACCTGGCCGTTCATGATGTTGCGGGCGGTGAGGCGCTCGCTGATCCACATGGTCTCCTTCGACTTGAAGACCGGGCGGACGAGGCCGAGCAGCTCGTCCATGTTGGTGCGGCGAGTGGCGGGGTCTTTGAAGCGGGGGTCGTGTTCGAGGTGCTGGATCTCCATGGCCTCGCAGAACGGCGCCCAGTCGGTGTTGCGGACCATGGTGACGTTGATCTGGCCGTTCTTGGTGTCGAACACGCCGGCCGGCATGATGCCACGCTGGAGGACGCCGTTCTCCAGGTAGCCGGCGATGAGGCGGATGACCGAGAGCATGGCGCCGCCCTGCATGAGGCTGGCTTCGATGTATCGGCCTTCGGTGAGGTTCTGCATCTTCTTGGCGAAGATGGAGGTGGACAGTGCCTGGAAGCCGAGCAGGCCGGTGTACATGTCGATCAGTGAGATGGCGATGCGGTGGGGGTGGTTGTCCATCTCGCCGCGGTTTTCGTGGACGATGCCGTTGAAGGCCTGCAGCACGGGGTCCATGGCGGGACGGTTCGCCCAGGGGCCGACCTGGCCGAAGCCGGAAATGGAATAGTACATGATGCCGGGGTTCTTGGCCCGCACGGCATCGTAGCCGAAGCCGTAGCGCTGGATGGTTCCGGGGCGGAAGCCTTCCATGAAGATGTCCGCGCCGTCGATCAGCTTCCAGAGGATGGCCTTGCCTTCCTCGGTTTTCAGGTCGATGGCGACGCCCTTCTTGCCGAGGGTGCCGAAGAAGGAGAAGGAGGAATGGTCGCCGTAGGTTTTGCCGAGGATGCGGGCCCAGTCGCCGCCGGCGTGGGGTGTTTCGACCTTGATGACCTCGGCGCCGTGCTGGGCGAACATCATGGCGCAGGAGGGGCCAGCGACGCCGCCGGTGAGGTCGACAACCTTCAGTCCCTTGAAGGCCTGGTGATAGCTCATTCCGTTTCCCCTTTGGCAGGCTCGATTTGTTCGGGCGCCGGTCTTGGAGCCGGCGCAGGGGCGGTATCGTGCCAGGGGTTTGGCGTTTGGCCAATGGGGATGGCGCATGGGTGGGGGGGCGGATGCAGGAAAGATTGTGCGCAAATTTGCCATTCGCGGGCCTGCGATCCCGCGCGGGTGGTGGCAGTCAGCCGCCCTATTGCGCCGCGGGCGGGTTGGGAACGACCAGATACTTCTGGCCCGTTGCCCGCGTGGCGCAATGCAGGATCACGTCCGGCTTCAGCAGGTCATGCAGGGTGACTTCGCCGGCATAGCTGCTGGCAAAGGTTGAGGTCAGTTCCGCTGCCACGCGGGCCTTCAGCCTCTGGACCGTCTCGGGGCCGGCCTTCTCCAGGAAGGTGGGCAGCAGCCAACCGCCAATGCTCCAGGCGAAGCCGAACCGGCGGGCGACATTCGTGGCGGCAAGGTTGAGGGCACCATAGATGTAGACCTGCTTGTGCGTGGGGGTGCCGTAGAGGCTGTAGGGGGCACCCTTCCTGAGGGCGACTTCCATTGCCGCCAGGATATCGCCGGCCAGGGTGCCGCCGCCGACTGCATCGAATGCAAGAGTTGCGCGCGTTTCAGCCACAGCCTCGGCAAGCTCTTCGGCGAAGCGTGGCGAGGAGGTGTCGCATACGAATTTGGCCCCCTGCGCGCGGAGTAATTCGACCTGCGCCGCGCTTCGGACCACGTTCACGAGATCGATGCCGTCTGCGAGGCAGATCTTGTTCAGCATCTGCCCGAGGTTCGATGCTGCCGCGGTGTGAACGAGAGAGCTATGGCCCTTGCGTCTCATTGTTTCGATCATTCCGAGGGCCGTCAGGGGATTGACGAACCATGCTGCTCCGTCAAGCGCTGTGGTTCCGGGCAGCAGGACCATGCAATCCACAACCGGGGCCGTGCGGTATTGGGCGTACGTCGCGCCACCGAAGACGGCTACGGTCTTGCCCAGCCAATCCTGAACGTTCGCGCCGGCGGCAACGACGACTCCCGCACCC
>JANPIH010000226.1:0-1535 GCA_031424895.1 Rhodospirillales bacterium | reverse complement strand
GCAGATTCCGCGCGCAGGTCTCCCACCAGGGCCTGAAGCGCCTGGGGCGGGGGGAGGGGAGGGGTGATTGACATGTAGGTGTTATATATAACGCGATGGATGGGGGCAAGGATTTTTTTCAGGGCAGGAAGGATATTCTTTTTTGAAAAAAAGAACCAAAAAACTTTCATTCATCAGCGGTTTGGAGAGACGCGTGCAAATAAATGAAAAGTCTTTTTGGTTCTTTTTCTTCAGAAAAGGAACGCGCTTGCCTTGGAGAGAGTCGGATGGCGCTCCGCTTATCCGACTTACGACTTGGTGATTTCCTGGATGGCGCCTTTCCAGGCTTGGATGGTTTGTTTGATGTCTTCGGGGGTGTGGGCGGTGGAGACGTAGTATTTGCTTTCGCCTTTCATGATGCCGCGCTGGCGCAGGGCGGCGTTGAAGCGGCGGAGCATGTCGCTGTCGCCTTTCAGCACGCCGCGGTAGTCGCGGATCGGCTCGCGGGTGAAGACGACGTCGAACAGGACGGGTTCGCCGATGACCTGGGCGGGGAGGCCGGCGGAGGCCAGGAGTTCGGAGAGATTGCCCATCAGTTCGCGGCCGGTGGCGAAGGCGCCCTCGTAGGCGCCGGGGCGCTTGAGGACATCCAGCGTGGCCAGGCCGGCGACGGCGGAGACGGGGGCGGCGGAGAGGGTGCCGACCTGCATCAGGAAATCTTCGTCGGCGACGGCGGCGCGGTCAAAATGCGCCATCATGTCGGCGCGGCCGGCAATGGCGGCCAGCGCGAAGCCGCCGCCCATGATCTTGCCCAGCGTGCAGAGGTCCGGCGTGACGCCGTAGTATTCCTGGGCGCCGCCAAAGGCGAAGCGGAAGCCCGTGACGACCTCGTCGAAAATGAGCGGGATACCGAGCTCGGCGGTGATTTTCCGCAGGCCCTGGAGGAAGCCGGGGGCGGGGGGGATGAGGCGCTGGAACGGTTCGACGATGACGCCGGCGAGGTCGTCCTGGTGTTCGCGGATGAGGCTTTCGACGGTTTCGAGGTCGTTGAATGGGGCGACCAGCATGGTGTCCTGGATGGCGCGGGGGATGCCGGCGGAATCGGGGACGGGAAAGGGGAAGTTCCCGGGGCGCTTGGGGGCGAGGGACATGAGGGAGAAGTCGCTCATGCCGTGGTAGCCGCCTTCGAACTTGAGGATCTTGTCGCGGCGGCGGAAGGCGCGGGCGACGCGCATGGCGTAAAGGTCGGCCTCGGTGCCGGTGCAGACGAAGCGAACCTGTTCGGCGCATGCAACAGCACCGACGATCTCGTCGGCGAGCGCGATGCCGTGGCGGTTGTTGGCGAAGAAGGTGGTGCCGTGGGGCACCTGGGCCTGGACGGCGGCGGTGACCTCCGGGTGGGCGTGGCCGATGAACATGGGGCCGGAGCCGAGCAGGAAATCGACGTATTCGCGGCCGTCCTCATCCCACACATGGGCGGCGCGGCCCTCGCGGATGATGGTTTCGGCGGGGAGGTTGCCGAAGCTGCCGCCGGGCAGGACGCGACGGGCGGTTTC
>JANPIH010000225.1:0-24239 GCA_031424895.1 Rhodospirillales bacterium | reverse complement strand
GCACAAGAGCGGCATCGCGGTGCGCTTCCCGCGGATGCTGCGGCTGCGCACCGACAAGCCGCTGCACGAGGCCGACACCCTGCAGACGCTGGAGACGCTGCTCGGCGCGAGCTGAGCGGCGCCGCCACCGCCGCTGCGTCCACGCCGCCGCTGCGTCCACGCCCTCGTGGGGCCATCGCCCACCCGTTAAGCTACATGCCCGCTCCGCCCTGCGCTGTCGCGCGGCCCGCCACGATGAATGCACCCGACTCCTTGACGAAGCTCACGCAGCCTGGCGACGTGCCCGAGGCCGGCCGCGCCGCAAGCGCCGACGAAGGCGTGCCCATGTCCATGAAGATCCGCGAGCGCATCAAGGCGCAGCGTCGGCGCTTCCATGCCAACGACAACATCGCCGACTTCATCGAGCCAGGCGAGTTGGACAAGTTGCTCGACGAGGTGGCGGCCAAGATGCGCGGCGTGCTCGACAGCCTGGTCATCGACACCGAGAACGACCACAACACGCAGGACACCGCGCGGCGCGTGGCCAAGATGTATCTGAACGAGGTGTTCCGCGGCCGTTATGCCGCCCCGCCGCCAGTCACCGAGTTCCCCAATGCCGAGAGCCTCAACGAGCTGATGATCGTGGGGCCTATCACGGTGCGCAGCGCCTGCAGCCACCATTTCTGCCCGATCATGGGGCGGCTGTGGATCGGAGTGATGCCGAACGAGCATTCCAACCTGATCGGCCTGTCGAAATATGCCCGCCTTGCTGAGTGGGTGATGAGCCGGCCGCAAATCCAGGAGGAGGCGATCGCCCAGATCGCGGAACTGCTGATGTCCAAGGTCACGCCCGATGGGCTGGCCGTGGTGATGGAGGCCGACCATTTCTGTATGCACTGGCGCGGCGTGAAGGACAGCCAGACCAAGATGATCAACAGTGTCATGCGCGGGTCGTTCCTCAAGGACCCGGCGCTGCGCCGGGAGTTTCTCTCGCTGATCAACCTCAAGGGCTGACCCTCAAGATGCTCGTCCGCTGCCTCTATGCCAGCCGCGCCCGCCAGCCCCTGGTGTCCGCGACCACCGACGCCATCCTGGAGCAGTCGCGCCGCAACAACCCGCCGCGCGGCATCACCGGGCTGCTGTGCTATGTCGACGACGTGTTCGTGCAGGTGCTGGAGGGCGGGCGCGACCCGGTGTGCGACCTGTTCGCCACCATCGTGCGCGACGACCGGCACCATTCCGTCCGGTTGCTGGCCTACGAGGAGATCGGCGAGCGGCGCTTCGGGCACTGGAACATGGGCCAGGTGAACATCGCCCGCGTGAACACGGCGCTCCTGCTGAAATACTCCGAGAAGCCGGTGCTGGACCCCTTCGCCGCCTCGGGGGCCGCCACGCTGGCCCTGCTGCACGAACTGGTGGACACCGCCCAGATCACCACGCGCGGCAGCTGACCCCAGGGAGGATCCCCCGATGTACGACGTCCACTACTGGCCCACGCCGAACGGCAAGAAGGTGACGATCCTGCTGGAGGAGCTGGGCGTTGCGTATCGCGTCGTGCCGGTCAATATCGGCCGCGGCGACCAGTTCACCGCCGATTTCCTGCGCATGAACCCCAACCACCGCATGCCGGTCCTGGTGGATGCCGCGCCGGCCGATCGCAGCGGCGGTGGGGGCGCACCGATCGCCATCTTCGAGTCCGGCGCCATCATGCAGTACCTGGCCGAGAAGCACGGAAGGTTCCTGCCCGCCGACACGCGCGGGCGGACCGAGGTGATGCAGTGGGTGTTCTGGCAGATGGCCAACCAGGGCCCCAAGCTGGGCGAATGCGGCCATTTCCGCCGGTTGGGCGACGGCAAGGGCGACCAGTCCTATGCCGTGCGCCGCTTCACCGACGAGGCCAACCGGCTGTATGGCGTGCTCAACAACGCGCTGCACAGCCGCCGCTATCTGGCCGGGGACGCCTATACCATCGCCGACATGATCTGCTTCCCCTGGACGGTGAACTGGAAGGGGCAGGGGCAGGACATCGCCGAGTTCCCATATTTCGCGCGTTGGCACAACGAGTTGGCGGCGCGTGCGGCGGTGCAGCGGGGCATGGCCGTCGGCGCGGACCTGCCGGACGATCCGAATTCGCTCTCCCAGGAGGAGAAGGACCGCCGGGCGGCCATGCTCTACAACCAGCGCGCCCGGGCCGCACCCGAGGGCGGGATGCTCACCATCCCCGACTAAAGCGATTTATACCAACCCTCGTTGACTTCGAGCCACACAACGAAAGCAAGGTTGGGCTCTGCCCAATCCCGCCAGGGGCCAAGCCCCTGGACCTTATCTTATTGAAAAATGTAGGGGATCAAAGGGCCGCCGGCCCTTTGCAGGTCCCCCGCGGCGCGACTTCGCGTCGCGACGGCAGAGCCCTCGCCTTGCCTGCTTTCATGGCCTAAGAGTTCCGGGGATCGGAATTAATGTTAGAATCAGACGCTTACCTTCCGAGCGTTTGGTGAATCGCACCACAATATCAAGCTACTGGATAGAATGCGACGGTTCTAACCGTCGCATTCTATCCACTGGCCAGGGCTGGTTTGTCCAGGCGATCTTGGGCTGCCCTCTACAACCCATGCCACCCGCGCCGCCCGGCCGCCACTGCCGGGCGGCGTTGTTTTGTGCATTTTTGTAAATTCTTTCACAAATATGACTGTAATTCCTACCGAAGTGTTGCTTTCTGTCCGGCGTGCGGCATAAGGTCCGTTTAATTAGACGTTCCTTTCAGATTTCTTTCCATGCCGTTGGGCACGGCGGAGAGCTGCAGGGGGCAGGACGGCGGCAAAAACATTCAGTCGCTCCCCGTGTCGTCGATGACGTGAACACGCCGATTTCCGGAGTGGTATCTTGATCTTCCACCGTATTATCTGGCTGATATTCTTTGTCGTCGGGGCTATCGCCCTCGTCGTGGTACTTGATGCCTTCGACACTTGGTCCACCGTCGTTGCGTCCCCGGTCACCGAGGGCTATTGCCGCGGCGCGCTGGTCGGCAATGTCCCGGTGTCGCGCGCGCCCATGTGTTTCGCGTTGTGGTTCAACGAGGCCAAGACCTGGGTGTTCTATGCCCGCGACATCGTGGGGCAGGGCGGCCAAGGCCTTTACTTGCACGAGTTGCTGCGTACCGCCGATGTCGGGCTGTGTGTTGTCGGCGCGGCCGCGTTGGGCGTGGCGCTGGCCTGGCTGTGGGCCACGGCGATGACGCAGGTGACGCTGGCGGGCATCGCGGGTTCCTATTCGCTGCTGCACGGCCTGTCGCACATGCTGGGCCGCCCCATCGCCTGAGTGTTCCGTCGCCTGAGCGCCCCTTCGCCTAAGCATCCTGTCGCCTGAGCACCCGGCCGGCCGCGCAACGACACGCTGTTCTTCACCCTTCCTTCATTTGCATCTGGCCTAGTCCCCTCCGGCGCCTTTCCGCCAGGGCAGGCCGCCAGGATCAGCCCCACCGCCAAAAAATGGCCCACACATGCATCGCACCATCTGGTTGTACTACTTCGTCAGCGGCGCGCTGGGCCTTGGAGCCGGTCTTCCGGCGATCGACGATTGGGTGGCGCGCCTGATTCCTTCCGCCGCGACGGGTGCGTGCACGGTGGCCGAGCCGTTGGCCGGGCTCAGCCGCGCGGACATCTCCCTCTGCCTGGCCAGCTGGCTCCTCTGGGGCCGCGACCTTGGCGTCCATGGCATCGAGATATTCGCGGGCGCGCATATCGGGATGAATCCAGCAGCATGGCTGCGCGTGATCGACACCGCCGTGATCTTTTCCGGCTGCCTGGCCACCGCGCTCGCGTTGCTGTGGCTATGGGCCAGCGGCATGACACGGTTCGCCGCACTGTCGCTTTCCGGTACCTACACCCTGATGCGCGCCATCGCGATGCTGCTGGCCCCGCGCCGGGCCTGATCCTGCCCGCAGGCGCTCATCGCAGCGCGGCGAAGAAGGCGCGCAGCACGGCCGCCGCCTCGCTCTCGCGCACGCCGCCCACCACCTCTGGCCGGTGCTGTGCGGCCGGTGCGGCGTAGATGCGGGCGCCATGTTCGATGCCGCCACCCTTGGGGTCGTAGGCGCCGAACACCACTCGGCGCACCCGGAACAGCCCCGCCGCCGCCGCGCACATCGCGCAGGGCTCCAGGGTCACCACCAGGTCGCAGCCGACCAGCCGGGGCGAGCCGAATGCGCGCGCCGCCGCCCGCAGCGCGATCATTTCGGCATGGGCGGCGGCATCGTGGTCCGCTTCCACCCGGTTGCCGGCCCGCGCCAGGATGCGCCCGTCCGGCCCCAGCACGACGGCGCCAACCGGCACCTCGCCGCGCGCGGCCGCTGCCCGGGCCTCGTCGAGTGCTGCCTGCATCCCGTCCGTTCGCGCGTCCATCACCGGCATCCTTGCCTCAGCCTCGCCTCGGGGGGTAGCAACGCGCCATGAACACCCCCAGGCCACCGACCATCGGCGTCACCCTCGACAGCGAGAAGCCCGGCGGCTACTCGAAATACCCCTGGTATGCCCTGCGCACCAACTACATGGATGCCGTCGCCGCCACCGGCGGGCTGCCCATGGCGCTGCCGCATCGCGCCGAACTCGCCGAGGCGATGCTCGACCGCATCGACGGGCTGATCGTCACCGGCGGGGCCTTCGATGTCGACCCGTCGCTGTATGGCGACGGCGCGCGGCACGGCACCGTGGTGCTGAAGGAAGGGCGGACCGCCGCCGAGCTGGCCCTGGTGCGCGGGGCGCTGGCGCGCAACATGCCGGTGCTGGGCATCTGCGGCGGCGAGCAGCTTCTGGCCGTCGCCCTGGGCGGCACGCTGATCCAGCACATCCCCGATGCCATCCCCGGCGCGTTGGACCACGAGCAGAAAAACCCGCGCAACGAGCCCGGCCATGCGGTCGCGGTCGTGCCCGGCACCCTGCTGCACCGCATCGTGGGGGAAGCGACGATGAACGTGAACACCTCCCACCACCAGGCGGTGCGCGCCCCCGGGCCACGGGCGATCGTCAACGCCACCACCACGGACGGGGTGATCGAGGGGATCGAGGAGGGAAGCTATCGCTTCTGCCTGGGCGTGCAGTGGCACCCGGAATTCTTCATCGACCCCGGCGACCGGCGTATCTTCGACGCCCTGGTCGCGGCTTCACGCGCGTGAGCGACACGTCCGACGTCCCCCCCGAAATGCCCCCAGCAGAACCGCCGGCTGGCGAACCGCGGGCGGCCGAGACCCCGCGCGGCGAGCGCATCGCCAAGTGGCTGGCCCGCGCCGGGGTCGCCAGCCGCCGCGACGGCGAGAAGCTGCTGGCCGAGGGCCGGGTGAAGCTGAACAACGTGGTTGTCACCCATCCCGCCACCTTCGTGGAGCCGAACGACCTTGTGGTGGTCAACGGCAAGCTGGTGGACCCGCCCGCGCGCACGCGGCTGTGGCGCTACCACAAGCCGGTCGGGCTGATGACCACCCATCGCGACCCGCAGGACCGCCCCACCGTGTTCCAGCAGCTTCCGCCCACCCTGCCGCGCGTGGTCAGCATCGGGCGGCTCGACCTCAATTCCGAGGGCCTGCTGCTGCTGACCAACGACGGCACGCTGGCCCGCCAGTTGGAATTGCCATCCAACGCCTGGCTGCGGCGCTACCGCGTGCGCGTCTACGGCCACCCGACGACGGAGATGCTCGCCTCCCTGGCCAAGGGCGTCACCGTCGCCGGCGAGCGTTACGGCCCGATCGAGGCGGGGCTGGACAGCCGCAAGGGCGACAATTGCTGGCTGACCATCGCGCTGAAGGAGGGCCGCAACCGCGAGGTGCGCCGGGTGATGGCGCATCTGGGGCTGGAGGTCAGCCGGCTGATCCGGGTGGCCTATGGGCCGTTCCAGCTCGGCAACCTCGCGCGCGGCGAGGTGGCGGAAGTGCCGGCCAAGGTGCTGCGCGAGCAAATCCCGGCTTGAGGTTCGCCCGGTGAGAATCGTCGCCGGCCGCTGGCGTGGCCGTGCGCTGGCCGCCCCGAAAGGCGAGGCGACCCGCCCCACCGCCGACCGGGTGCGCCAGGCGCTGTTCGACATGCTGCTGCACGCGCCTTGGGGCGGCTACGACCGCGTTGTTGGCGCCACCGTGCTCGATGCCTTCGCCGGCACCGGGGCGCTGGGGCTGGAGGCGCTGTCGCGCGGGGCCGCCCATGCCCATTTCATCGAGCGCGACCGCGCCGCCCTGGCCGTGCTGCGGGCCAATATCGCCGCACTGGGGGCCGTGGCCACGGTGCATCCCGGCGATGCCACCCGCCCGCCGCCGGGCGTTCCGTGCTTGCTGGTGTTTCTCGATCCGCCCTATGGGCAGGGGCTGGTGGAGCGGGGCCTGGCCGCACTGGCGCATGCGGGATGGCTGGCGCCGGGCGCGCTGGTGGTGGCCGAGACGGGGCGCGAGGAGGCGCTTGGACCTTGGGGCGAGGTGCTGGCGGAGCGTGGGCATGGGGCGGCGCGGATCACGGTGATGCGGGCGGCGTAGCGGCGAGGGGAAACAAGGACAAGAGGTCACAGAGATCACAGAGAAGGCTGTGCTGACGCCGAGGCACAGGGTCTTTCCAATGCAGCACGGTCTTCACTGTGTTCCCTGTGGCCCTCAGTGGTCTGTGTGACCCCTTCCCTTTGCCTTCGTTTCCGTCGCCCGATGCTGGGCATGAGCGATGGGGTGCCGTCAGCGCCGGCCGAACAGCCGCTCGATCTCGGCCCTGGACAGCTTGAGGTAGGTCGGCCGCCCGTGGCTGCAGGTCGCCGCGCGCGGGGTGGCCTCCATTTGGCGCAGCAGCGCGTCCATCTCCGGCCCGCCCAGGCGGCGCCCGGCGCGGATGGAGCCGTGGCAGGCGAGGCGGGCGACCACCGCATCCAGCTTCACCGCCAGCGCCAGCCCCTCGCCCATTTCGGCAAATTCGTCGGCAAGGTCGCGCAGCAGTGGGCCAGGGTCGGGCGCGCCCAACGCCGCCGGCATCGCGCGGACCAGCACCGCGCCGGCGCCGAATGCCTCGATCTCCAGCCCCAGCCGCTCCAGCGCCGGGGCCTGCTCCAGCAGCCGCGCGGCATCGGCGGCTTGCATGTCCACCACGGCGGGCAGCAGCAAGGGCTGGCGCCGCACCTCGCCCTCCAGAAGCTGCGCGCGCAGCGCCTCGTGGGTCAGGCGCTCATGGGCGGCGTGCTGGTCAACCAGCACCAGGGCGCCGTCGGCAGCGACGGCGATGATGTAGGTGTCCAGCACCTGGGCGACCGGCGCGCCCAATGGGAACTCCGGCGCGGTGCCGTTGAACGGCCCGTGCACCGCATCGGGGGCGGCCGGCAGCACGCGGGCCGCCGGCCCGATCTCGATCGGCAGCCGCGCCTCGGCGAACCCGCTGCGGGGCGGGGCAGGGGGGGCAGGCGGCATGCGTGTCAGGTTCAGGCCCGACCGGCCCATAATCGTTGGCCGCATCGGGCCCGACAGCGACACCGGCGGCGCCATCATCCCCGCCGCCCCGGCCGCGAGCGCGCGGCTCAGCGTGGAGATCACCAGGCCGCGCACCGCCTCGGGCGCACGAAACCGCACCTCCGCCTTGGCCGGATGCACGTTCACGTCCAGCGCCTCGGGCTCCAGCGCCAGGTACAGCGCCACCACCGGATGCCGCCCGAAGGCGATCACGTCGCGATAGGCCACGCGCACCGCCGTGCGCAGCACCGGGTCCGCCACCGGGCGGCCGTTCACGATCAGCGCCTGGGCGGCCATGGTGGCGCGGGTGACGGTGGGCGCGGCGATGAAGCCGGTCAGCACCATCTCGCCGCCATCGACATCGGTGCGCCGGCCCTCGATGGCGATCAGCGCGCCGGCCGCCTCGGGCCCGAACAGCGCGGCCACCCGCGCCGCGCGGTCCTGCGCCGGCAAGTCGAACAATGCGCGGCCGTCGCTTTCCAGGCGAAAAGCGACATGGGGTGCGGCCATCGCCAGGCGCCGCACCGCGGCCTCGGCGGCGTCGGCCTCCGCCCGCGGCGATTTCAGGAACTTGCGCCGGGCGGGGGTGGCGAAGAACAGGTCGGCGACCACCACGCGCGTGCCCGCGGTGCCGGCCGAGGGTGCCACCTCGCCGACATGGCCGCCCTCGACGGCGATGGTGTGGGCGCTGTCGTCCTCGCGCGTGACGGTTCCGCGGGGGCGGGAGGTGATCGCCAGCCGCGCCGCCGCCCCGATGCTCGGCAGCGCCTCGCCGCGGAAGCCCAGCGTGTCGATCCGCACCAGCGTGTCGTCGGCGAGCTTGGAGGTGGCGTGGCGTCGCACGCACAGCGCCAGTTCCGCCGCCGTCATGCCGACGCCGTCATCCTCGACCTCGATGCGGGTGATGCCGCCGCCGTCGATGGCAACCGCAATGCGCGTCGCGCCGGCATCCAGCGCGTTCTCCACCAGCTCGCGCACCGCCGCCGCCGGCCGCTCGATCACCTCGCCAGCGGCGATGCGGTTGACAGTGGCCTCCGGCAGGAGGCGGATGCGCCCGGCCCAGGTCACCCGGCGCGCAGTGCCGCGAAGCGGGCCAGCAGGGCGGCAGTGGAACCGTCATGCACGCCGGTGGACCCCCCGTCCAATTCGCGCAACACGCCCGATGCCAACACCTTGCCGAGTTCCACGCCCCATTGGTCGAAGCTGTTGATGCCCCACAGGCAGCCCTGCACCGCCACCTTGTGCTCATAGAGCGCCACCAGCCGCCCCAGCGTAAAGGCGTCCAGCCGGCGGAACAGGATCATGTTGCTCGGACGGTTGCCGGCGAAGGCGCGGTGCGGCGCGATGGCGGCGATGCTGGCCGCGTCCGCCCCGGCCGCGCGCATCTCCGCCTCCACCTGCGCCCGCGTCTTGCCCGCCAGCAGCGCCTCCGCCTGGGCAAAGGCATTGGCGGCCAGGATGCGGTGCGCGACATCGCTGCCGTGGTCCGGCCGGGCGGCAAGCAGGAAATCAACCGGCACCACCTCGGTGCCCTGGTGGATCAGCTGCATGAAGCTGTGCTGCGCGTCCGTCCCCGGCTCGCCGAACAGCACCGGGCAGGTCGCCTGCGATACCGCCGTGCCGTCCAGCCGCACCGACTTGCCGTTGCTCTCCATCTCTAGCTGCTGCAGATGCGCCGCGAAACGGTGCAGCCGCGCGTCGTACGGCAGGATCGCCTGCGCACGGTAGCCCATGGCGTTCGCGTGCCAGATGCCGACCAGCGCCAGGATGACCGGCAGGTTGGCCTCCAGCTTCGCGTCTCGGAAATGCGTGTCCATCGCCCAGGCGCCGTCCAGCAGCGCCTGGAATGCATCCCACCCCGCCGCCAGCGCGATCGACAGCCCGACCGCCGACCACAGCGAATACCGCCCGCCCACCCAGTCGCGGAAACCAAACACCCGCGCCGCCGGGATGCCGAAGGCCGCCGCCGCCGCATGGTTGGTCGACAGCGCCGCGAAATGCACCGGCACCGAAGCGTCGCCCAGCGCGCCCGCCAGCCAGTCCCGCGCCGCCGCGGCGTTCGTCATCGTCTCCTGCGTCGTGAAGGTTTTGGACGCCACGAGCACCAGCGTCCGCGCCGGATCGAGCCGCCGCGCCAGCCCGGCGAAGGCGTGGCCGTCGACGTTGGAGAGGAAATGTGCCGCCATCACCCCGCCATCGGCCAGGGTCAGCGCCTCGGTGGCCATGCGCGGGCCGAGGTCGGAGCCGCCAATGCCGATGTTGAGCACGGAAGTGAACCGCTCGCCGGTCGCCCCGCGCAGCGTGCCGTCGTGCACCTGGGCTGTGAAATCGCGCATGCGCCCGCGCTCGGCGGCGGCCAGAAGGCTGGCTTCCTCCGACCCGGCGCGCAGCCCGGCCACTTCGGGCGAGCGCAGCGCCATATGCATCGCCGCCCGCCCTTCGGTGGCATTCACCGTGGCTCCGGCGAACAGGCGCGCGCGGAACCGCTCCAACCCCGTGGCGCGGGCAAGGGCGAACAGCGCATCGCGCGCCGCGTCGTCGATGGCGGTCTTGGACCAGTCGAGCGTGAGGTCGTCCAGTGCCACGGTGTAGTCCGCCGCCCGGCCTGGATCGGCGGCGAACAGCGCGCGGATGTCGCCGGCCCCCTGCCGTGCCGCGCGCGCGGCGAGGCGGGACCAGGCCTGGGTCACCTGCGGGTCATGGCGGACATCGTGGGACGAGTCGTTCGACATAACCCACCATAGCGCAATTGGCGGTTGCGCTTAAGCGGGCGCGCGCAGCCTGCGGGGTTTTCGCCGTCAGAACAGCCGTTCGAGCAGGCCTCGGGTGCGCGGTTGGATAATCCGGCTATCGCCTTCGGTCACGTTCTGCCCCATCGCCGCGTTCTCGCGCAGGCGCTGGGATTCGCGCTGCGGGTCGATCGCCAGGCCCGCCGGCTCGCTGCCGCGGCGCCAGAACATCAGCCGGTCCACCACGCCGCGCGACGGGCGCTCCAGCGCCGAATCCTGGTCCACGCGGGTGCGGATATCAGACGGCGCCCGCGGCCCGGCGGCGTCCAGCAGGGCCGCGGTCCCCGGCGTCACCCCGGCCTCGCGTGCGCCCAGTGCGGCCTGGGGCGCCAGCACCGCACGCGCGGCGTCCGGCCCGGTCTGGTCCTGCGGCCGCGGCGTGCCCGGGCGGGGCGGGCGCAGCGCGAAATCGGGCGGCATCGACAACGGTGCGCGCGTCGTCACCTGGAACTCGTCCGGCGCGTCGCGCTGCAAACCGAAGGTGCGAGACACGTCTTCCCCGCAGCCGCTAAGCAGCAAAAGGGCAAGGGCGGTGGCGAGAAAGGAGGTCTGGCGCATGACTACCTGCTTAGCGGGGAGACGCGTCGGCATCAAGGCGCGGGGTTCGCCGCCCGGCCAGCAGCGAGTCGAGCAGCAGAACGCCCACCCCGCACACGATCGCCGCATCGGCGACATTGAACACATACCATGACCAGCCCCAGGCATGGGCATGGACGAAATCCACCACCGCGCCATAGGTGATGCGATCGATCACATTGCCGACCGCGCCGCCGGCCACCGCACCCAGGGCGAGCGCCACCGCCAGGTTCTCCGCCCGCCACAGCCATACCGCCAGCCCGACCACCACCGCCAGCGCCACCCCCGCCAGCACCGCCGCACCCCACGCCGAGTCGCTGCTCAGCAGCCCGAAGGTGATGCCGCGATTCCACACCATCGTCAGGTTCAGGAACGGCAGCAGCGCCACCGAGTCCTTCTCCGGCAGGTCATAGACATACAGGATCCACCACTTGCTGATCTGGTCGAGGATCAGCACGCCGAGTGCGGCCACCGCGCCGAACAGCCGCAGGCGCCGGGCGGGGAGGGTCATGTTCAGCCGCCCCGGCACACCAGGCCGGACTCCACCGCATCGGCGCAGCGCCGGCACAGCGACGGGTGTTCTGCCACCGACCCCACTTCCGGCAACACCTTCCAGCAGCGCTCGCACTTCGTCCCGGCCGCGACCGTGGCCCGCGCCGCCGCCACCGCCGCGCTCTCCACCGTGGCACCCGCCACAATCAGGATATCGGCCCACGCCTCGGCACTCAGCAGCCCGGCCTGCCCGTCGGCCAGCGCCATGGTCACGACGGCCTGGTTGGAGGAGCCGATGCGCTTTTCGGCACGCATCGCCTCCAGCTCCGTGGTGCCGAGGCGCCGCAGCTCGCGGATGCTGTCCCACTTCGCGCCCAGCGCATCGTCGCGCCAGCCGGTGGGGATCGTCGGGAAATCGTGCAAGTGCACGCTGTCCTCCTCGCCGAACCGCGCCGTCCACGCCTCCTCGGCGGTGAACACCAGCACCGGGGCAAGCCAGGTGCACAGGCAGCGATGCAGGTGGTCCAGCACCGTGCGCGCCGCCCGCCGGCGCAGGCTGTCCGGCCGGTCGCAATACAGCGCGTCCTTGCGGATGTCGAAGTAGAAGGCGCTGAGGTCCGACGAGCAGAAATTGTGCACGGCGGCATACACGCCGGTCCAGTCGTAGCTCTCGACCGCCCCGCGGATCAGCGCGTCCAGCTCAGCCACGCGATGCAGCACCCACCGCTCCAGCTCCGGCATGTCCGCCTCAGCCACGCGCTCGCCCTCGGTGAAGCCCTCCAGCGAGCCCAGCAGCCAGCGCAGCGTGTTGCGAAGGCGGCGATACAACTCGGTCTGCTGCTTCAGGATCTCCTTCCCGATCCGCATGTCCTCGCTGGTGTCCGACGACATCACCCACAGCCGCAGGATGTCCGCGCCGTACTGGTCGTTCACCTCCTGTGGGGCGACCACGTTGCCGAGCGACTTGCTCATCTTGCGGCCCTGCTCGTCCATGACGAAGCCGTGCGTCAGCACTGCCTTGAACGGCGCCACCCCCCGGGTGCCGACCGATTCCAGCAGCGAGGAATGGAACCAACCGCGATGCTGGTCCGACCCCTCCAGATACAGGTCCGCCGGCCACGGCAGGCCGCGCTTCTCCAGCACGAAGGCGTGGGTGGAGCCGGATTCGAACCACACGTCGACGATGTCGAACACCTGCTCGTAGTCGGCCGGGTCGCGGCCCTCGCCCAGGAAGCGTTCAGGCGAGGAGGAATACCACGCATCCGCGCCCTCGGCGGTGAAGGCCGCCACGATGCGGTCCACCACCGCCTGGTCGCGCAGCACCTGCCCGGTCGCGCGCTCCACGAACACCGCGATCGGCACGCCCCAGGCGCGCTGGCGGCTGATGCACCAGTCCGGCCGGCTGGCGACCATGCTGCCGATGCGGTTGCGGCCCTGGTCGGGCACGAACACCGTGTCCGCGATCGCCTTCAATGCCTTGGCGCGGATCGCATCAGGTCCGTCCATGCGGATGAACCATTGCGGCGTGGCGCGGAAGATCAGCGGCGCCTTGCTGCGCCAGGAATGCGGATAGGAATGCACCAGCTTGCCGCGCGCCAGCAGCCCGCCGGCCTCGGTCAGCGCGCCACAGACGGCATCGGCCACCTTGTAGACGTGCTGGCCGGCGAAATGGGGCACCCACGCGTTGAAGGTGCCGTCCTCGCCCACCGTGTCCGGCACCTCGATGCCGTGCTGGCGGCCCAGCTCGAAATCCTCCTCGCCGTGCCCCGGCGCGATATGCACGAACCCGGTGCCGGCCTCGGTGGTGACGTAGTCCGCCGAATACACCGTCACGTCGTGGTCGTAGCCGCGCCCGCGCATCGGATGGGCGCAGACCGTGCCAAGCAGCTCGCGCCCTTTGTGAACATGCAGCACATGATGCGTCGCCACCCCCGCCGCCGCGCAAACCTGCGGCAGCAGCGCGAGCGCCACCAGCACCCGCTCCCCGGCCACCGCAAGCGACCCGTCCTTCGCGCTGTCGATGCGCACGAGGGCGTAGTCGATCTCCTCGCCCAACGCGATCGCCCGGTTGCCCGGCATGGTCCAGGGCGTGGTGGTCCAGATCGTGATCGCCGCACCCTGCAGTCCGGCGACGGGGCTCGACAGGATGGGAAACCGCACCGTCACCGTCGTGCTGGTGTGGTCGTGGTATTCGATCTCGGCCTCGGCCAGCGCCGTTTTCTCCACCGGCGACCACATCACCGGCCGCAGCCCCCGATACAGCGCGCCGTTCATCAGGAACCGCCCGATCTCACCGAAGATCGCGCCCTCGCTGGGCAGGTCCATGGTGGCATAGCGGTTCGGCCAGTCACCCAGCACGCCCAGGCGACGGAACTCCTGCTCCTGCACGCTCATCCAGTGCGCGGCATAGGCGCGGCATTCGGCACGGAAATCCAGCACCGGAACGGCGTCCTTGTCCTTCTTCGCGGCGCGGTACTGCTCCTCGATCTTCCATTCGATCGGCAGGCCGTGGCAGTCCCAGCCCGGGATGTAGTTGGCGTCGTAGCCGCCCATCTGGCGGGCGCGGTTGACCACGTCCTTCAGGATCTTGTTCAGTGCCGTGCCGATATGCAGGTTGCCGTTCGCATAGGGCGGGCCGTCATGCAGGATGAACGGCACGCGCCCCTTCGACTTCGCGCGCAGCTTCTCCCACAGCCCCATCGCCTCCCAGCGGGCAAGCAGGCCCGGCTCCTTCTTCGGCAGATCGCCGCGCATCGGGAAGGCGGTGGCCGGCAGGAACACGGTATTGCGGTAATCGCGGCCGGTGGCCGTGTCGGGCGGGGTGTCGGTCATGGGATGATGTCTCGCGCGGCCAGCATGCCGCTTCAGGGAAATGGGATGCGCGTCGAACCCGGCTCTCTAGCGAGAGGCCGGGCGAGTAATTCGCGCAATTGCGATCCCATGCATGGTGCTGATTATGCCGCCACGCCCGCCTCGCGGCAAGGCAGCCTCACGCGGAGGCAGAACGGAAGGAAGGCAGAAAGATTCTTCTTCTTCTGAAGAAAAAGAAGCAAAAAGACTTTCATCCATTGGCGCCCAAATCTCCTGGGAAAGACCGGCGCAAATGATGAAAAGTTTTTTGGTTCTTTTTTTTCAAAAAAGAACGCCTTTCCTCTAATCTCTTCCCAACAATTCCCGCGCCTGCGCCGCATCCGCCGCGATCTGCGCCTTCAGCGCATCGATCCCGGCGAATTTCTGCTCCCCGCGCAGATAGGCGTGCAGCGCAACGCCGATTTCCTGCCCATAGAGGTCACCGGCGAAGTCGAACAGGTTCACTTCCAGCCGGCTCTCCGGCCCGTCGTTCACTGTCGGCCGCCGGCCGATATTGGCAACGCCCTTACACATCTGCCCGTCCGGCAGCGCGACCGTCACGGCATAGACGCCGCGTGCCGGCTCCAGGTGCCGGCCCAGCGCCACGTTGGCGGTCGGAAACCCGATCGTCCGGCCGCGCTTGTCGCCATGCGCCACCACGCCGCGGATGGCCCAGGGCCGCCCGAGTGCTGCCGTCGCCCGCTCCGGATAGCCATCCTGCAGCGCGCGCCGGATGCGGGTTGAAGACAGCGCCCCCTCCGCATCGGCCAGCGGCGGCACCACCGTCAGCCCGATCCCCAGCGCGGCCGCCCGCTCCGCGAGGAACGCCATGTCGCCGCCGCGCCGGTGCCCGAAGGCGAAATCCGGCCCGCAGGCCAGGTGCAGCGCCCCCAGCCCGGCGTGCAGCACCTCGCCCACGAATGCCTCGGCGGCCATCAGGCTGAACGTGTGGTCGAACGCCAGCTCATAGACGAAATCCACCCCAAGTGGTGCAAGCGCCGCCGCCCGCTCGGTAGAAAGCGTCAGGCGGAAAGGCGGGTCGTCGGGGCGGAACACCTCGCGCGGATGCGGCTCGAAAGTCAGCACCGCGAGCTTCGCATCCGGCCGCGCTGCTGCCGCCGCGCGAAGCACCTGCGCGTGGCCGCGATGCACCCCGTCGAAATTGCCCAGCGCCACGCTCGCCCCGCGCGCCGCGTCCGGCAGGCTGCGCCAGTCCCCGAACACCCGCATCACGGGCTCCTTGCCGCGTCGGCCTGCTGCCGCGCCGTCTCGGACAGCACGACGGGATAGCCGAGATACTGCGCCAATACCTCCGCCGGCGGCCCGTCGGCCTTCACCCGCCCCTGGTCCATCCACAAGGCCCGCGTGCACCACTGCAACACGATGTCCGCCAGGTGGGAGGACAGCACCAGGATCTCCACGCCGCGCACCAGGTTCTCCAGCCGCACCCGCGCCTTCTCCATGAAGCTCGCATCGCCGGCCAGGAACCACTCGTCCATCAGCAGCACCTGCGGCTGCACCGCGGTCGCCAGCGCGAAGCCCAGCCGCACGATCATCCCGGAGGAATAGATCCGCACCGGCAGGTCGAGGAAATCCGTCAGCTCCGCGAAGTTGGCCACATCCTCCGCCAACCCTTCGATCGCCTGCGGGCTCAGGCCGAGATACAGCCCGCGCAGCATGATGTTCTCGCGCCCGGTCAGCTCCGGGTTCATGCCCAGGTTCGGGTCCACCAGCGCGTTCAGCGAACCCTGCACCCGCACCCGCCCCTCGACAGGCTCGTAGATGCCGGCCATCGCGCGCAGCAGCGTCGTCTTGCCTGCCCCGTTCCCGCCCACCAGCGCCAGCCGGTCGCCCGGGCGCAGCCGCAGGTCGATGCCGCGCAACGCCTCCACCACCACCCGCTTGCGCGTATCGGCGCCCATGCGCCCGGTTACGGTGGAGAATACCGTCTTCTTCAGGCTGCGCGCCGTGCCGTGATACAGCGGAAAGCTGATGGACAGCCCATGCACATCGATCGCGGCGGGGGTGGGTGCGGCCATCGGTCTACAGCCAGAACGCAATGCGGCCGCGCACGCGCGCGAACACCAGCCAGGTCACCAGCCAAAGCAGGGCGCTATAGGCCAGGGCGCTGCCCAGGATAAGGTCGCTCGGCACCACCCCCATCAGCGGGCCGCGCACCACTTCCAGAAGGCTGAAAAACGGGTTGAACGCCAGCGTCCATTCCAGCTCGCCCAGCTGGCTCGGCTTCCAGATCACGGCACTCATGAAGAAGGCCATCTGCATCACACTGGCCACGATCGGCGGAATATCATGCAGCCGGGTGCAGATCGTGCCCAGCAGCAGCGACAGCGCCACTGCGTTCACCAGCCACAGCACCATGCCCGGCAACGCCAGCGCCGCCACCCCGCCCGGCCAACTCCACAGCAGCAGATACACCACCACCACCACCACCGCGTTGTGCGCCAGCACCACAAGGTTGCGCACCACGATCCGCGCCGCATACAGCGTGAACGGCATCCGCACGGAGCGGATCAGGCTCTCGTTGGAGGTGAAGGCGATGCACGCATCACTCACCAGGCTGCCGACGAAACTCCACAGCACAAGCGACAACGCCAGGAACGGGATGTACTCGCGCAGTTCCAGCTTGAACAGCAGCGAGTACAGCAGCCCCATGGCGAACACCATGGCGCCGGTGGAAATGGTCAGCCAGAACGGCCCCAGCATCGATCCGCGATAACGCAGCCTGATGTCCAGCCACGCCAGGGTCCAGATCAGCCGCCACTGCGCCATCCCCTCGCGCACGTCGCGCCACGCCTCGCGGTGCCGCTCCGCCCATGATTGGTTGGCGGACAGGTCCAGGACAACGTCGTCGCTGGGCTGCAGGTGGGTGGAACTGGCATCCATCCTCGGCGCGATACCCGATCCAACGGCCCCCGGCAACCGAGCCGCCCCGATTAACCGGCCACGCGGGTCAGCCGACCACCCGGGCGATGCGCGTGCGCGCCCCGCGCGTCAGCACAATGCGCTCACCGGATTGAAATCCCTCCTCGTTGGTCTGCACCACCGAGATCGTCTGCCCGCTATCCTCGCGAATGATGAATTCCACGGCATTGCCGGTGCGCGCCGACCCCTCCGCCGCGGTGCCGGCCAACCCACCGATGATCGCCCCGCCGATCGCGCCCAGGATGTTCATGCGCGGGTCGCCGCCGATGAAGCTGCCGGCCACCCCGCCCGCCGCCGCCCCGCCCAACGTGCCCACGCCCGATTGCCCGCCCTGCACCGTCACCGGGCGCATCGACACGATTACCCCGTAGCTGACCTGCGCGGTGCGGCCGACATCGGCGCCGGTATAGGTGGTGTTGGTGTTGCGCGGCGCGCACGCCCCCAGCCCCAGTGCGGCCACCAGGCAGATCGCCGCCATGCGGGGGGCAGCCAATGAACGGGACAGCATTCGCATCGATCGGTCTCCTCTGAGACGGCGCGCCACGCGCGACACCCACGCGCCCACCCTGCGGCGGCCCTGTGGCTTTAGCACAACGCCCACGCCCGTTGCATCTTCTGCACCGCATTTGCGGCCGGATCAGGGCCGTGACAAGGTTGCCTCGGCCGGCGAATTGGGATAACGACTTAGCCTGCCTTCCTGTGCTTTTCCCTTAACGGATGCCCTCAGGCATCCGGCTCCGAAGGCCTTTCCTTCGGGGCACCCGCGTCGGAGATTGTGCCGCATGTCGTTTCCGAGCCTGTCTCCGGCGACCATGCGTCTCGTGGTATGCCTTGCCGCCGTCGGGCTGCTCGCGGCCTGTTCGTCCGGCTCGCGCACCCATGTCTCGCGCACCACCGCCGAATATGCCGCCCGAGCCAAGGGCGACTACGCACCGCCCGGCCCGCCCGACGACCCCTGGGGCCCCTACATCACCAAGGCCTCTTCCCGCTTCGACGTGCCGGAGCGCTGGATCCGCGAGGTCATGCGCGTCGAATCCGGCGGCCGCATGTACCAGGGCGGCAAGCTCACCACCTCCCACGCCGGCGCAATGGGCCTGATGCAGGTGATGCCCGGCACCTACGAGGAACTGCGACTGCGCCACGCCCTCGACGACGACCCATACCACCCGTACGACAACATCATGGCCGGCACCGCCTACATCCGCGAGATGTACGACCTCTATGGCTCGCCCGGCTTCCTCGCCGCCTACAACGCCGGCCCGCGTCGCTTCGAGGACTATGCCATCCGCAACCGTGGCCTGCCGAATGAGACACGACGCTACGTTGCCAAGATCGCCCCCAGCATCGCCGAACACCGGCCGCAGCGCGAATCCGACGCCGCCATGCTCGCCATGTACCAAATCCCATCCGACATCCCGGAAGGCCCGCGCTATCCGCGCGGACGCCAGCAGGCGCCGGTGGCCCTCGCCCAAGCCAGCTTCGGCCGCGGCACGGCTGCACGCGCCGACACCTCGGTCACCGCCGTCACTCTCGTACCCCCCGGGGCAGCGGTCCGCCAGGCCGTGCTCGCCATGGCCCCACCCCCCTCGCCGCCGCCGGTCGCGGCGCGCGGCTTCTCCCTGATCGCGCCCGCCATGGCCGGCAGCCTCCCCGCCCGCCCCCCTGCCACCGCGGCCAGCGCCGGCCCCTGGGCCGTCCAGGTCGGTGCCTTCGCCAGCGACCGCCTGGCCCGCGCCGCCGCCGAGTCCGCTCGCGCCAAGGCCCCCGAGCTTGCCCGTGCCAGCCCGGCCGTCGGAACCGTGCGCCAGGGCAACGGCACGCTCTACCGTGCCCGCCTCGGCGGCCTGTCGCGCGAGGCGGCGATGCAGGCCTGCGAAAAGCTGACCCGCACCGGCGGTGCCTGCATCGTCCTGTCGCCTGACGCCCAATCTTGACGCCCAATCTTGACGCGAGTCCTGACGCCCGGCGCCCAATCCTGACGTCCAGAGCTTCCTGACCCCTCGACGCTCCGCCCGCCCTGCGCCATGATCCCGCGCAACGGCGGGAGTGGACAACCATGACAACGAGCGGGCACAGGAGGCCGGAACGCGCATGAGCCAAGCGCCATCCAACGCCGCGGCAACGCAGGCACGCTTCGCCAGCCTCACCGGCATGCTCGCCCCCCGATCGGTCGCCTTGCTCGGCGCCACCGCCGTTGCCACCCGCATCGGCGGCCGCCCGATCGCCTACATGCTGGCGCAGAACTTCGCCGGCCGCCTCTACCCGGTGAACCCTCGTCGAACCGAGGTCCAGGGCCTGCAGGCCTACCCCGACGTGAAATCCCTCCCCGAAGTCCCCGATGTCGGCATCGTCGCCGTCGCCGCGGAAATCGCCGTCCAGGCGGTGCAGGACCTCGCCACCGCCGGCGTCAAGAACACCATCGTCCTGTCCGCGGGCTTCGCCGAGGTGGACGAGGCCGGGGCCGCCGAACAGGCCCGCATGGTCGCCATCGCCAAGGCCGCCGGCATGCGCCTGCTCGGCCCCAACTGCCTCGGACTGTTCAACCGCCGCAGCAACTTCTACCCCACCTTCACCGCCGCCTTCGAAGGCGGCTGGCCCATCCCCGGCCGCATCGGCATCGCCAGCCAGTCCGGCGCCTACGGCACCCACATCTTCGCCGCCATGCGCGACCGTGGCGTCGGCACCGGCGTCTGTGTCACCACCGGCAACGAGGCCGACGTCACCATCGGCGACGTCATCGGCTGGCTGGTCGAAGACCCCGAGACCGACGTCATCGCCGCCTACGCCGAGGGCATCCGCGAAAGCGAAAGCTTCATCGCCGCCCTGACCGCCGCCCGCGCCGCGAAGAAGCCCATCGTCATGATGAAGGTCGGCCGCAGCGCCCTCGGCGGGGCCGCCGCGAAGTCCCACACCGCCTCCATCGCCGGCGACGACGCCGTGACCGACGCCGTGCTGGCCGAGTTCGGCGTCGTCCGCGCCCGCACCACCGAGGAACTGATCGACATCGCCCTCACGGCCACCCGCAAGATCTACCCCGTCGGAAACACCCTCGGCGTCTTCACCGTCAGCGGCGGCGCCGGCGTGCTGGTCAGCGACGTCGCCGAGCAGATCGGCCTGCCGATGCCCGAAATGCCGCAGCACGCCCAGGACAAGCTGCGCGGCATCATCCCCTTCTCTAGCCCGCGCAACCCGGTCGACTGCACCGCCCAGGTCTCCAACATCCCCTCCGCGATGAACGACTTCGCCGAATCCATCGTCGCTGACGGCGGCTACCCCTCCATCCTCGCCTTCTGGTCCCAGGCCGGCGCCACCAAGTCCAACGTCGAGCGCCTGCGCCGCACCTTCGGCGAGGTCCGCAATCGCCACCCCGGCCGCCTCTGGGTCCTTTCCGTCCTCGCCCCGCGCGAGATCGAGGCGCAATACGAAGCCGACGGCCTGGTCGTCATCCCCGACCCCACCCGCGCCGTCGTCGCCATCCATGCCATGGGCCGCTACGGCGACGCCTTCGCCGCCAAACCCGGCCTGGCCCCGCCCTCCGTCCCCGCCCTGGCCCTACCCGCCACCACGCCCAGCGAGGCCGAGGCCAAGCAACTCCTTGCCCAGGCTGGCATCCCATCCGCCCCCGAACAGGCCTGCGTCACCGTCGAGGAAGCCATCGCCGCCGCCGCCCGCTTCGGCTTCCCGGTTGTGATGAAAATCCTCTCGCCCGACATCGTCCACAAATCCGAGATCGGCGGCGTGCTGCTCGGCATCGACAGCGAAGCCGCCATCCGCGATGGCTTCTCCACCCTGATGCAGCGCGGCGCCACCGTGCCGGGCGCGAAGCTCGATGGCGTCCTGGTCGCCAAGCAGCTGTCCGGTGGTGTGGAATGCATCATGGGCATCCACCGCGACCCGGTCTTCGGCCCCGTCGCCATGTTCGGCCTCGGCGGCATCTTCGTCGAAATCCTCAAGGACGTCGTCTTCCGCCGCTGCCCCTTCGGCGAGGACACCGCCGAGGAAATGATCCGCTCCATCAAGGGCGCCCCCCTCCTCCTCGGCGCCCGTGGCCGTCAGCCCGCCGATATCAAGGCCCTGGCCGCCATGCTGGCGAAGCTCTCCGTCTTCGCCCACCAGGCCGGCCCGGCCCTCCAGGGCATCGACCTGAACCCCGTCCTGGCCATGCCGGAAGGGCAGGGCGCCTTCGCGGTGGACGCGGTGATCGAGATCGGCAAATGAGTATCATGGCATTCAACGACAGGATGACGACGGCATGATCAACAAGATCGTCCAGACCATGGCCGAGGCCATGGCAGGCGTGACAGACGGAATGACGGTGCTGCTGGGCGGCTTCGGCCTCGTCGGCCAACCCAACAACCTGGTCGACGCGCTGATCGAAACCGGCGTGAAGGACCTCACCGTCGTCGCCAACAACGCCGGCGGCGGCACCACCGGCCTCACCGCCCTGATGGAACACGGCCGCGTCCGCCGCCTCGTCTGCTCCTTCCCGCGCAGCAACTCCACCATCTTCGAGGAGCTCTACCGCGCCGGAAAGATCGAGCTGGAAATCGTCCCGCAGGGCACCATGGCCGAGCGCATCCGCGCCGCCGGCGCCGGCGTCGGCGCCTTCTTCACCCCCACCGGCGTCGGCACCAAAATGGCCGAGGGCAAGGAAGTGCGCGACATCAACGGCCGCATGATGGTGATGGAATACGCACTCCCCGGCGACATCGCCCTCGTCGAAGCCTGGGAAGCCGACCGCTGGGGCAACCTCACTTTCAAGCTGTCGGGCCGCAACTTCAACCCGGTGATGGCGACGGCCGCCAGAACCACCATCGTGCAAACCCAGCACATCGTCGAACTCGGCGACCTCGAACCACAGAACGTCATGTGCCCCGGGATCTATGTCGACCGCGTCATCCACATTCCGTACGGCGATCCGCCGTTCTAAGAAAGGAAGCATGTTCTTTTTTGAAAAAAGAACCAAAAAACTGTCATCCCTTGGCTGGCCGCGTTAAGCGAGGCGCAAATGAGTGAAAGTCTTTTTGGTTCTTTTTCTTCAGAAAAAGAAGAATCTTCTTTCTAACCCCTTCCCACAGGAGCCACCGCACATGGATGCGAAGACTCAAGCCAAAGGCTGGGACCGCCTGCAGATGGCCGAGCGTGCCGCCCAGGACATTCCCGAGGGCTGGTATGTGAACCTCGGCATCGGCATGCCCACCGGCATCGCCGACTACGTGCCGCTCGACCGCGAAGTGGTCTTCCACTCCGAAAACGGCGTGCTCGGCATGGGCCCCAAGCCCCCCGAGGACCAGCGCGACCCCTGGCTGATCAACGCCGGCAAGCAGCACGTCACCCTGCGCAAGGGCGGCAGCTTCGTCCACCACGCCGACAGCTTCGCCATGATCCGCGGCGGCCATCTCGACCTCTGCGTCCTCGGCGCCTTCGAAGTGGCCGACAACGGCGACATCGCCAACTGGGCCACCAGCGAGAACGACGCCGCCCCCGCCGTCGGCGGCGCCATGGACCTCGCGGCCGGCGCCAAGCGCCTCTGGGTCATCATGGACCACACCACCAAGTCCGGCGGCAAGAAACTGGTCAAGAAGTGCACCTACCCGCTCACAGCACTCGGCGCCGTCAAGCGCGTCATCACCAACCTCGGCGTGTTCGACGTCACCGAACGCGGCTTCATGGTCGTGGAACTGGCCCCAGGCGTCACCCTGGAACAGGTCCGCGCCCAGTCCGAAGCCGAGATCCATACGCCAAGCTAAAGAAAGACGTTCTTTTTTGAAAAAAAGAACCAAAAAACTTTCCACCCATTTGCACCGTGCCCGCACGCCCCAACTCGGTGCAAATGGATAAAAGTCTTTTTGCTTCTTTTTCTTCAGAAAAAGAAGCTTCTTCCTGCCCTGTCTGAAAGCACCCCCGATGAGCGCCGCCACCGACGATCGCGCCGAATCCGTCCGCCTGATCCGCGAAAGTGCCGCGGGCCTCGCCCCCCGCACCGGTGACCTGCGCCGCATCCGCGCGCTGCGCTTCAACGATCCCGGCTTCGACCGCGCCGTCTGGAAGCAGATGTGCGAAATGGGCTGGCCCGGCCTACGCCTTCCGGAAGACGCCGGCGGCTCCGCCCTCGGCATGGCGGAATACTGCGCCATCGCCGAGGAAATGGGCGCCGCCCTCGCCCCCGAACCCCTCATCCAGGTCGCCATGGCCGCCCGCGTCCTGGCCGGCACCCCCCACATCAGCGCCATCCTCGCCGGCGATCGCATCGTCATCCCCGCCTGGCAGGAACGCGCCAACACGCTCGACACCCAGGGCGACACCACCGTCGCCGGCGGAAAAGCCAACGGCCGCAAGCTCTTCATCCCCCAGGCCGCCGGTACCGACGCCTTCCTCGTCTCCGGCAAGGACGGCCTCGCCCTGGTGGAACGCGACGCCCCCGGCGTCGACCTCACCCTCGAACGCACCCAGGATGGCGGCAATTTCGGCACCCTCTCCCTCACCAACGCCGCTTGCATCCCGGTGGAAGCCGACCTCCAATCCGCCCTGGAGGAAGCCTCCCTGGCCACCGCCGCCTATCTCCTCGGCACCATGGACCGCGTCTTCGCCATGACCGTCGACTACCTCAAAACCCGCGTCCAGTTCGGCAAGCCCATCGGCAGCTTCCAGGCCCTCCAGCACCGCGCCGCCGACCTCAAGATCCAGGTCTCGCTCGCCCGCGCCAGCGTGGAATCCGTCGCGGCCAGCCTCGACAACGGCCTCTCCGGCCCCGCCCGCCTCGCCGCCATCTCCCGCGCCAAAGCCCGCGCCTCGGAGTCCGGCATGCTCGTCTGCCGCCAGGCCATCCAACTCCACGGCGGCATCGGCTACACCGACGAAGCCGACCCCGGCCTGTTCCTCCGCAAAGCCATGGTGCTCTCCAACCTCTACGGCTCCGCCACCCTCCACCGCACCCGCTTCGCCACCCTCGCGACCGACACCGACGAAGGGTAATGCGGCCAGGGCACCAGGAAGGAAGGCCAGGGGCCTTGCCCCATAGGCGCGAAGTTAAGTTGCAAAGAGGTTTGCCCATTGCAGTTGTCGTCGCCGCGGTGCCTCGGCAAGTTTGCGGGCGGCTCCTCGTTTTCGTCGCCGGCTATGGCGGCGGGGGGTGGGCATGATGGCGCGCA
>JANPIH010000224.1:0-1846 GCA_031424895.1 Rhodospirillales bacterium | reverse complement strand
GCCGCGAAGCCCGGGGTTCTCGAGGATCAGCACGCGGCGCACGGCCTCCTCGGCGGTGATCGCGTCCCCCGCCCGCATCAGGAAGGGCCGGACGTCCTGGTACCGCCAATGGGCGGCCACGCAGGGCGTGGCCGGTTGTTGCGGCACCAGCGCGTGCAGCACCTCCCACAGCGGCGTGAGGTGGTGCGGGGCCATGTCGCGGTACAGCTGCTGCCGCGCGAGCAGGGGGGTGTCGGGTGCGTTCATTGCAGTCTCCTTTGCAGGCATTCAGTCTCCATGGCCCAGGAACACGCCTCCTGCGTGCAGGCGATCCTGCAGCACGGCAATGTCGACGTGCGCCGCGATGCCGTCGCCGCCCAGGGCCAGGTGCGCGGCCGTGCCCGCCGCCTCTCCCATGACGAAGCAGGCGCCGGTCACCCGGGCCGCCGATTGGGCCTCGTGGCTCATGGACGCGCAACGCCCTGCCACCCAGAGATTGTCGACTCCCTGCGGAACCGTCATTCGGTAGGGCAGGTGGTTGAAGCCGCGGCTTTCGGGAATCGGCGGCCAGCGGAACTCCACGTCGCCCTTCAGGTGCAGCTCCAGCGGCCAGCCGTTCACGCCTACCGTGTCGGGAAAGCTGGCGCAGCCCAGCACATCCGCCTCGGTCAGCTGGTAGTGGCCGCGGATACGGCGCGTCTCGCGAATGCCGACCTGCGGCGCAATGTCCACGATGTAGGACTTTTCGAAGCCGGGCACTTCGCGCAGGAACTGCGCCACCTCCGCGATCTGGCGCCGGCCCAGCACTTCGGCCTGGGTAAGTTCGACGGCGTCGGTGCCGTCCATCGCGTTGCCCTGTCCATTGGCGAGCTGGGTCAGGTTCACCCGCCATTCG
This sequence comes from Rhodospirillales bacterium, assembly GCA_031424895.1. GTDB lineage: Bacteria > Pseudomonadota > Alphaproteobacteria > Acetobacterales > Acetobacteraceae > CAMDGX01. Next base: position 972 of record JANPIH010000224.1, on the reverse strand, counting down.
ATGCCGCTTTTCTGCGGCCGCACGATCGGCGTCTTGCGAGGGAACCGGTAGCGGCCCTCGGCCTCGGCCTGCACCATCAGGCCCGGGATGGTTTCCCAGGCCTTGCCGGCCCTTTGTGAATCGACGCCGTTCAGGCGGAACATCGTCGACGGATAGAGGAAATTGCCGGCCCCGTCGCCCTTGTCGTATGGCGCGCCCGCCCATGCGGCCAGGTCGCCGTCGCCAGAGGCGTCGATGAACAACCGCCCGACCACCGCGCGCCGGCCCGACTTCGTTTCCAGCAGGAGCGCGGCGATCCGGCGCTCGTCCTGCATCAGCACGCCACAACCCAGCGCATGGAACAGCAACGCCACCCCGGCGTCCTCGATCAACTGGTCGGCTGCGATCTTGTAGGCGGCGGTGTCATAGGCCTGCGCGACGGTCTTGCCGAACAACGCATGCGGCTCGTTCAAGCCGCCAAGCGCGTCGATGCGCTCGAGCAACTCGCTGGCTATGCCCTGCACCACCCGCCGGATGCGGCCGTGCACGTTGGCATGCAGGCCGCAGAAGTTGGTGACGCCGGCCGCGGTGCCCATGCCCCCGAGAAACCCGTAGCGCTCCACCAGCAGCGTCGAGCGGCCCGCCTTCGCCGCCGCGACTGCCGCAGCGATGCCGGCAGGGCCGCCGCCCAGCACGACCACCTCGTATTCGCCCAGCACTTCGGTGCGGCGGCTGGGTTCGGTGAGGAATTCGGGCATTGCCGCGGACGCGCGCTAGCGCGACTCAAATCTGGGTAGGTGGCAAGTCGACGGTCAAGCCGTCGAGCTCCGGGCCGAGCACGAGCTGGCAGGACAACCGGCTGTTCGGCCGTGCCGGCGACGCGGTGAACTCCAGCATGCCGCGTTCATCGCTGCCGACGGGGGGCAGCCAGCCCAGGAAGGGCTCCCGGACGTACACATGGCAGGTGGAGCAGGTCAGCAGCCCGCCGCATTC
>JANPIH010000223.1:0-2519 GCA_031424895.1 Rhodospirillales bacterium | reverse complement strand
GGCAACATCACCATGCCCTCCAGGTCGCTCCCGGCCCCATGCACCACGATCCACGTGCACCCGCTCCCGCTCTCGTTGGAAGGCGCATGCGCCACATCGCCCGGAACATAAATCTGCTCGCCCAGCCGCACTGTCACCTGGCACTCCAGGCGCCCGCCGTAATGCACCACGCATGTGCCCTCCAGCAGATAGGCGATGGTCTCTACCCCCTCGTGATAGTGCGCCTTCGCCCGCGCGCCCGGCGGCATCGGCAACCCGCCCTTCTCTTCGCCTCTCCGTCTACATGTGAAAACTGTTCCCTGCTTCCTCCTCCCTTGCCTTGCTTCTCCGTGCCTCTGTGCCTCCTCTCCCCCCTGCTTCTTGCTTGCCTCCCCTCACACACCCCCACCAAAAAACCCCTTGCAACGCCCCGCCGAACTAACTATACTAACTACCAATGTCATCAATAGCCGCCCGCTTTACCCTCATCCTCGCCGGCCTGAACCACGCCATTGGCATGGTCCTGGCCCGTCGCGAACCCGTGTCCGCCGTCTGGCTCGGCACCCGCGTCTTCATCAGCCGCCCCGAGATCCCCCGCCACGCGAAGCTGCCCGTCGAAATCTGGCGCCTGCTCCTCAACCGTCTCAGCCGCTCGGCCGAACGCCTGCAGGCGCTCTACGACCGCTGGCGCGCCGGCACCCTGCCGAAGCCCCGAAACCGCCCCAGCCGTGCCGCCACCCCCTGCGACGCCGTGCTTGCTGACGCCGCACCCGTGCCGCGCGCCGCCCCCGCCCTGCGCCTGCCCCGCGCCCGCTTCTGGGTCATCGCCCGCATCGGCTACCAGGCCGCCGGCCATGCCAGCCAGCTCACCCATCTCTTCGACGAGCCCGATTTCACTGAGTTCCTGGCCGCCGCCCCCCAGGCCGGCCGCATCCTGCGCCCCCTCTGCCACATGCTGGGCATCGCCCCGCCGCACGGCGCCCGCCTTCCCCCCCGCCCCCGCTCCGCAAGGCCCAACCCTGCAAGGCCCAGCCCAATACCCTCAACATCCCCCAACCGCCCCCTCGAACCCTACGTCCGCGCCGCCGTCCGCGCCTGGAAACGAAAAAACGACTGACCGCCTCTCCCGCCCCCGCATGCCCCTAATGTTACGATATCAGAATAAATAGCCACCACCCCCCTAGCCAACGCCCGCCACGAGGCTAGACTTCCCCCTCCGACGGAGGAACGTCATGCAACGCATCGTATTCGTGCCCATGGGCGACGTGGACGCTCGCATCGCCCATGAACTCGCCCCCCCGGGCTTCGAACTCGTCGAAGCCGCCGCCTTCTCGCCCGAGTTCAACGCCGCCATGCCCAGCTGCAACTACCTGATCGGCCTCGGCGACCCCCGCATGACCGACGCTTTCTACGCCGCCGCCTCCAATCTCAAGCTCGTCCAGCTCCTCTCCGCCGGCTACGACCGCTGCGACATCGAATCCGCCCGCCGTGCCCGCGTGCCCATCGCCAACAATGGCGGCGCCAACTCGGTCGCTGTCGCCGAACACGCCGTCATGCTCATGCTCGCCACCGCCCGCCGCCTCGTCTGGCAACACACCTCGGTGGCCTCCGGCATCTGGCGCGGCAACGACTGGCAGAACAAGCACGTCTTTGAACTCTCGGAAAAAACCCTCGGCATCATCGGCCTTGGCACCATCGGCAAGAAGGTCGCCCGCATCGCCAAGGCCTTCGGCATGAACATCCAGTATTTCGACATCAACCGCCTCACCGAGGACCAGGAAGACAATCTCGGCGTCCGCTTCCGCCTGTTCGACGAGATCCTGAAATCGTCGGACCTCGTCAGCCTCCACGTCCCCCTGCTGCCCACCACCCGCCACATGATCGGCGCCCGCGAACTCGGCCTGATGAAGCCCACCGCCTACCTCATCAACACCTGCCGCGGCCCCGTCATCGACGAAGCCGCTCTCACCACTGCCCTCATCAGCAACACCATCGCCGGCGCGGGCCTCGACGTCTTCGACCAGGAACCCCCGCCCGCCGACAACCCGCTCTTCAAGCTCGACAACGTCGTCCTCACCCCCCACCTCGCCGGCCCCACCTTCGAGAACCGCGCCAAGCGCTTCCGAAATGCCTTCGACAACGTCCAACGCGTCGCCCGCGGCCAGTCCCCGTTCTGGGTCATCCCCGAACTGAAAGACCTCATCGCGTGAGCTGGGACCGGATCGTCGCCGAAACCCTCAAGGCCCACGATGTCAAGCTCGTCCCCTACGTCCCCGACAACGTCCTGCGCCCGCTGATCGAACGCATCCACGCCGACCCCTTCTTCACCGCCTTCGCCTGCACCCGGGAGGAGGAAGCCGTCGGCATCGCCAGCGGCGCCTGGATGGGCGGCATGCGCGCGATCGTGCTCATGCAAACCAGCGGCTTCGCCACCCTGGCCAACGTGCTCGCCTCCCTGCCCGTCCCGTTCCAGATCCCCGTGCTCCTGCTGGTCAGCGAGCGCGGCACCCTGGGCGAATTCAACATCGGCCAGGCCCTGG
>JANPIH010000222.1:0-8500 GCA_031424895.1 Rhodospirillales bacterium | reverse complement strand
GCGAAGCCAAGGCAGAGGCGGTATCGGGCGATCTGAAGGCGGAGTTGAACGTGCCGATCCCGTTCTCTGACTATACGATGTCGCTGCGAGGTCGTGCTGGCGGGAGTCTCGGCTCTGGGGGCGCGGGAGGGGAGGCCTATGCTTACCAGGACCTCAAATCCGGCCGCGGGCACATTGGCATAGGGGGAGAGATCGCGGCTGCCATCGGCCTCAAGATGGATATCGACTTGAGCGTCGGGCCACCTTACAATAGCAGAGATCGCGGTAATACTCCGTAGCTTACAGTTCCTTGGCAGGTCGATATTTCGATGGTTGAACTACTGAAGGCTCCAATTTCTTCACGGGATGTGATCGAGAAACTTTACAATATTGTAGTGTTCGACAAAATTCCAGGAAATTTGGGATTTTTGACCGCATTGCCAGGGGATTGGGTGGCTTATCCACTTCCCGATGCCAAAGTGCCAAATGCAGACATGCCCATGCTGCCGATCGCCCGTGCGCGACCTGGTACTGGGGCGCGCGAAGAGTTGGAGCTCGTTGTATGGGCCGTTTTTGTTCCGCGTGAAATTCACGGATCGGATTGGCTGCGCTTGTGGATGAAGTCACAAGGGTTTCGGCTTTTGGAGTTCCGTGAAGCTGTAAGCCCCTTTGGCTTGATGGGTGACGCATTAGCATCAAGGTTTCTCAATGGAACATGGCGCCTGCATCGCCTTTCCACGGTGAAGGACGGAAATATTTTGTTCCTGATTGATGGGCGCATTCCTGCTCGGGAGGGAACGGACTATGTCGCGGCGCAGGAAGTATTTCTGTTGGCGGCGAGTCGGTTCCGGTTGATCGCGCCGACTGGCCGGCGTTTTGCTGAGGCATTTCAGTGGGTGGAGTTGCCTGGCGATGCAAAGGTTCGAATGCTGATTTCGGTGCATTGGCGGCAGACTGTAGGGCTGGATGCGCCATTGGGCGGCGTAACGAACGTCTTTGCCAATATCAAGAACGATGAAATATGCGGAACAATGATCGCCGTATTGGGCGGGGCGATGCAAAATCCAGATTATATTGAGAAAGTAACATTATTAAAACTGTCGATTCAGGGGTATAGTATAATAGAGAAAGATATTGTCAAAGATTTCAAAAAAGGAAGCTCTTCGATAAAAATAACCAAGTGTTATGGAAAGAGGGGTTTGGACAAATTCGAGATATCGTCTGCTTCGTTCGACATGGCCAGGGTTCCCGTTTGCATCGTCCTGGTGTCTCCTGTGCAGGAGGAAAGACCAGAGGATTGGGCGGTCAATCGCCGATCCTTCGAGATAGCGATAGAATCACTGTCTCTGCGACTTTAGGTGTGCCTTGATCGCCTACTGCCATTCTGGAAATCATTTGCAAGTGAAGAGGGCCGCGTTCTCGGCAATGTAGGCATTAGACCATCAAAGTGCATGCCGATGTTGACAGGATTTAGGCCCCGATATTTGTTATTTTGGTTATCCGTGCGGAGTGAGAGATGCCATGCTGATCCAGCCGATCCTTGTTCCCTTCGCCAACGATGTGGCCCGGTGGGGCGCTGCCAATGGTCCGGCGGCGATGATGCGGGCCGGGCTGGCCGAGGCGCTGCGCGACGCCGGGCATACGGTCGCGGTGCCGGTGGAGGCTGCGCTGGCGCGGGAGCAGCGGACGCGCGACCCGGTGACGAACCTGGGCATTATCGCCGGCTGGGTGTCGGAGCAGGTGGCCGCCGGGATCGGGCTGGGGGCGATGCCGCTGGTGCTGCAAGGCAACTGCACGCAATCGGTCGGGCCGGCCGGCGGAGTGGCGCGGGCCTGCGGCGGAGCGGGGATTGCCTGGTTCGACGCGCATGGCGACATGCACACGCTGCGCACCACCTCGACCGGGCTGCTGGGCGGGATGCCATTCGCCGTGGCGCTGGGGTGGGAGTTCGACGACTGGCGCGAGGCGGCAGGGCTGCGCGCGCCGGTGCCGGCCGCGGCGGCGGCGCTGATCGGGGCGTCGGACCTGGACCCCGAGGAGGAGGCGGCGCTGACGGCGCATGGGATCGCGCGGCTGGATGCCGCCGGGATGGGGGCGGATGCGGGCGCGCGGACGACGGCGCTGCTGGCGCCACGGGCCGGGGCGGCGCCGGGTTGGTACCTGCATATCGACCTCGACGTCGCGGGGCCGGAGGCGGTGCCGGGGCAGTTGACCAATGCGCCGCACTGGCCGTCGGCGGCGGCGCTGGAGGACTCGGTCGTGGCGGCGGCGCGGGCGGTGCCGATGCGCTGCCTGGGGATCGCGGCCTATGACCCGGCCGGGGATCCGCAGCGCAGGGGGGCGAAGCTGGCGGTGGACCTGGCGGTGGCGGCGTTGCACCACCTGGTGTGAGCGGGGGGGCTCAGCCGTCCGGCCGCAGCACCGCCATCCACTTGTTCATCGCCCCGGCGCCGTCCGCATTCGGGGCGCGGCCCTCGGCGGCGCCGCACTGGATGTAATGGTCGCTGGCCGAGCCAATCTGGCCGGCGGCGATGGCGCGGCCGACATCGGGATAGGTGGCGAGGTAGTAGGCCTGGTCGACCTCCGGATCGATGCCGAGGCGGCCCTCGAGAAAGCCAGCTTCGATGAAATGGGTGTGCAAGTCGCCGATGTCGCCCTTGCCGTGGGCCTGGGCCACGTCGTCGTAGGTGGTGAGGTAGAACGCCTCGTCGAAGGGCTGAGCAGCGGCGATCTGGCGGACGATGTGAACCAGCAGCCGGGGATCGACGGCGACCTTGGCGCGACCATCGAGCCGTTCGCGGGCTATCCGCAGCGACTGCAACACAACGTCGATATGGGGAACATAGGCTTTGGAGGTCACGTCGGGCTCCAACCGGGAAGGCCTGCTTCCCGCGTTTGTGATTGGCTTCGTGTTTATGCCGCCGAGCAACAAGACGTCTAGGCGCCAATCCTTAAAAATCACCTCTCCAGGTCAACAAAAACCCGGATTGTCATGGAAATTTGGGGTGTTCATTGTCTTTTAGCGACGATATCTGCGGGGCGAACAGGTAGGACACCAGCACTTGCTTTGCCTCCGCCAGCACGCGGGCGCGCTGGTCGGGGTCGGTTTGGTTGAAGGCGTGGCCGATCAGGCGGTCGCCGATCTCGGCTGCGATGCGCAGGCGGAAATCGAAGCCCTCGTCGGTGTCGATGCCGAACAGGACCGCGAGGAACTCGCGCACCAGGGCGGCCATGTCGCCTCCTCCGGCCTGTTGTTCAAACAACGCGCGGCTGATGGCGCGGCTGCCGACGGCGTGGGGTGCGGCGGCGGGCGCGCCATAGGCCAGGGTGCGGAAATCGGCGTGGGCCAGGAGATAGGCGGCGAATGCATCGACCACGGCGGCGAGGAAGGCGGCCGGGGTTTCGGGCACCGACGCCATCAGCGCGGCGGCCAGCGACTCCTGGAACGACGCGAGGTGGCGCAGGGCGACGGCGTCCACCACCGCCTGTTTGTCCGGAAAGAAGCGATACAGCGCGCCGACGGACAGGCCGGCCGCGGCCGCGATCTGCGCCGTGGTCAGGGCTTGCGGGGCCAGCCCGCCAGCGAGCAGGCGGGCTGCGGCGGCGTGGATGCGGGCCACCGTCCCCTGGCTGCGCTCCTGCACCGGGTTGCGCCGGCGTTTGGCGGGCAAGGTGGGGGCGGGCAAGGTGGGGGCGGGGGCCGTTGACATGCTCATGGCCGTTGCCTAAACGTGAACGCGACGTCGCGTTCGCATTTTCCTTCCTGCCCGAGGTTTGGCTTCATGGCAATCCCCTTGCACCAGGCGCTGCGCGTCGGCGGCTATGTGGTCAAGCAGCATCTGCTGGGCCGCAAGCGGTATCCGCTGGTGCTGATGCTGGAGCCGCTGTTCCGTTGCAACCTGGCCTGCGCCGGCTGTGGCAAGATCGACTACCCTGCCGAGATCCTGAACCAGCGCCTGTCGGTGGCCGAATGCCTCGAGGCCGTCGACGAGTGTGGCGCGCCGGTGGTGGTGATCGCCGGTGGCGAACCGCTGCTGCACAAGGAGCTGGACCAGGTGGTGCGGGGGGTGATCGATCGCCGCAAATACGTGATTGTCTGCACCAACGCGTTGCTGCTTGAGAAGAAGTTGGAGCAGTTCAAGCCGAACAAGTATTTTACCTGGTCTGTCCACCTCGACGGCAATCGCGAGGACCACGACAGGTCGGTCTGCCAGGAGGGAGTGTACGACCGCTGCATCGCCGCGATCGCCAAGGCCAAGGCCGCGGGATTCCGGGTGATCATCAACGCCACCTTGTTCAACAACGCCGACCCCGAGCGCATGGCGCGCTTCTTCGACGACGTGACGGAGATGGGGATCGACGGCATCTCGGTCTCGCCCGGCTATGCCTATGAGCGCGCGCCGGACCAGCAGCATTTCCTGAACCGAACGGCGACCAAGGAGCTGTTCCGCGGCATCTTCTCGCGCGCGCTATCGGCGAAGGCGAAGTGGCAGTTCAACCAGTCCTCGATGTTCCTGGATTTCCTGGCCGGCAACCAGACCTTCCACTGCACGCCCTGGGGCAACCCGACGCGAACCTATTTCGGGTGGCAGCGGCCCTGCTATCTGCTTGGCGAGGGCTATGCCAAGACGTTCAGGGAGTTGATGGAAACCACCGACTGGGACAAGTACGGCACCGGCAACTACGAGAAATGCGCCGACTGCATGGTGCATTCCGGCTATGAGGCGACAGCGGTGGCGCACTCCATCAAGCATCCGCTGCAGGCGCTGAAGGTGGAGTTGCGTGGGGTGCGGACCACCGGTGCGATGGCGCCGGAGATTTCGCTGGAGCGCCAGCGGCCGGCGGAGTTCGTGTTCTCCCGCCACGTGCAGCAGGCGATGGAGCGGTTGCGCCACGAGAAGAAGAAGCCGGAGCCGGCGGAAGCGGCGGAGTAGGCCCCCGCCGCGCCGCGGCTCAGATCAGCTGGAGGAAGATCAGCACCATGCCCAGCAGCGCCGCCGCCCAGGCGGCCGTGCGGGCCCAGGGCACGCCGGCGATGTAGAGCACCGCATAGGCGACGCGGGACCACAGGAACAGCTGGGCGCCCAGCACCGTCATCGTGTTGCTGACGCCTGTCGCGTGAGCGGTGAGCACCAGGGCAGCGAACAACACCAGGCTTTCAAGCATGTTGCGGTGCGCGCGGGCCGCCCGCCCGCCCCAGCCGAGAATATCCGGCAGATTCTCGCGATTTCCGGCCAGCATCGGCAGGCCGACCTGCATGTAGGCCCCGGCGCCCGCGACCACGACCTGAAGCACCGTCAGGGCAACCGCCCCGACCAGCATGACGAGTTCCGTCTTCATTGTCGCTCTCCCGATCACTCCGGCGGAGCGCCCGGCCGAACGATCCGGCCGGACCGCCAGGGCATCAGGTACATATCCTTGTCCAAATGCGTCGATTCGCGCAACGTTTTGTTGGCGGTGCGACAGGGTGCAGCATGTCGATCCGAAAACTCCGCGTCGCTTGTGAGGCCGGGACGCCGCCCATAACGAAATCGGCCCGGAGGTCAGAACCGCGGCCCGCCGGGCGCGAGGCCCAGGCGCAGGCGGCCGGCGATGCCGTAGAGGGCCGGGGAGACGGCAATGTGCTTTACCGCGGCGCGCAGGTCGCGGCCGCAGCGCTCCAGCGGGTTGCTCTCGGCGATGGCGATGGAGCCGGCCTGAGCCTCCAGCATGTCCATGATGGCCAGGGCGGTCTCCGCCCCCAGGGCGCAGGCGGTGCGGAATCGGGCGCGGGCGCGTATATTCGTATCGGCATCGTCCTCCATCCTGTCGATCACCTCCTGCAGGGTCTCGCGCAGGAGGGCGCGGGCCGCGCCGAGCCGGGCTTCGGCGCGGCCCACCATGTCCTGCACGATCTCGCGGTCGCGCAGCGTTGGCATGCCTTGGCGGGCGTGGGCGCCGGCAAGTTCGGCAAAATGGCCGATGGCCGCACGCGCGATGCCGAGCGGCACCGGCGCGATGGTCATCGGGAAGGCGATGATGTTGGGCAGCCGGTAGATGGTGCCCGGCTGGGTCGGGACATGGGCAAAGAGATCGTGGGTGTGCGCTTCCGGCACGAAAAGGTCCGCCACCTCGAAGTCGTTGCTTCCGGTGCCGCGCAGGCCAGAGACGTGCCAGGTGTCGATCACCCGTGCGTCGTCCGCCGGAAACAGGCAGGCCCGAAGGGCTGGGGGTGCGCCTTCCGGCACGGTGCCATCCGGCTGGGTGACGATACAGGCGCCCATCAGCAGCGTTGCATGATGGATTCCGCTGGCGAACGGCCAGGTGCCAGTGACGCGGTAGCCACCTGCAACCGGCACCGCGCGCCCCATGCGGGCGGTGGAGCAGGCGGCGAAGGCCTCGGGATGACCGAACCATGCCCGCGCGACATCCGGCGCGACATAGCCCGCGGTGCGGCTCATCCCGGCGCCGTTTGTCAAAACCCATCCCACCGACGCGTCGAGCGCCGCGGCGGCCTCTATCACCTCCAGGTAGTCCAACGGCGACAATTCTGCGCCGCCGATGGCGCGTGGCACGAAGAGGCGGAACAGATCCGCCTCCACCATGGCATTCACGACCGGCTCGGGCAGCCGGCGGTCGCGGTCGAAGCGGTCGCGATGGGCGGCCACGACCGGCGCCAGTGTGGCGATACGGCCGAGGATCGCAGAGCTCGCGGCGGGATCGTGGTTCAGCATGGGACCTCCCGGCGGTTTCAGCGGGCCCACTGTGGCTGCCGTTTTGCCAGCTGCGCAAACGCGATGTTTTCAGCTATTGATGAATACAGTTCACCCAGGTGATGCCATGGAACGCCTGCCACCTCTGGCCGGGCTTCGCGCCTTCGCCGCTTCGGCGCGTCATCTCAGCTTCAAGTCGGCCGCGGCGGAACTGGGCGTGACGCCGACCGCGATCAGCCACCAGATACGCCTCCTGGAGCTGTTCGTCGGCCAGCCGCTGTTCCGTCGCCGGCCACGGCCGTTGAGCCTGACACGGGCCGGAGAGGCGCTGTTCCCCGTCGTGGAGGTGGGGTTCGAGTCTATGTCGAGCGCGGTTGCGCGTTTGCGCCTGGACGCGGCCAGCGGCACCCTGCGTGTAACCGCCACAAATGCCTTCGCCAGTCGCGTGCTGGTTCCGGCGCTGACCGGCCTGCGGGAGGCGTATCCGCGACTGCGGCTGGAGATCATCGGCACCGACGCCGTGATCGATCTGGCTGCCGGCGATGCGGACCTGGCGATCCGCTATTCGCGGAATCCGCCAGCGGGACTGACCAGCCTGGAGCTGTGTCGCGACCGGTTCCACGTCGTCCTCAACCCTGCGTTCTGGCGCGGTGGCCTGCCGGCCCTGGCCGAGCTGGCCCGGTATCCGCTGATCGATTGCGAGTGGCCCCCGGGCGATGACGAGGCCCCGACCTGGGCTCGATTCGAGCGTGAGTTACGGGGGGTCGTTCCGCACTTGCCATGTCTGGCCGATGCCGTTGCGGTGACGTTCCGCGAGGAGCTTCATGCCATCGAGGCGGCGGTCGCCGGCCAGGGGATTGCGATCTGCAGCGACATCCTCACGGCGGCGGAGCTTGCCGACAGGCGGCTGGTGCAGTTGGGAGACCTGTCGCTGGCCGGATATTCCTTCCACGCGGCGTGGCGCGCGAACCATCCGAAGGAGGCGGTGATGCGGGCGCTGGCTGCCTGGCTGCAGGCAAACGCCTTGCCTCAACGGCGGTCCGGCTCCCGCGATGCGGCGTTGCTCGCGTAGACCAGAACCTCCTCCCCGTTGCGCTGGTAGGTTTCGCTCAGCACCATGCCGATGGCGCCCAGCACCTGGCGCGAGCCGATATTGCTCGCCCGCGCCACCGCCACGACCTGTGCCATCCCCGCTCGTTCGTGCGCGAAACGCAGCGCGGCACCGGCCGCCTCGCTGGCATAGCCGCGCCCCTGCGCCAACGCATGAAGTGCGAAGCGCAGCGCGATCCCGCGCCCGTCGGGTCGGCCATGGAGCCCGACCAGGCCGAGGAACTGCTCGTCCTCGGCCGCGCGCACCGTCCACATGCCCGCGCCGTGCTGGCCCCAGAAGGCGATGTCCTCAGCCAGTTCGCGCGCCGTCTGCTCTGGCGTGCGCACGCCGCCGAGCATGATGGCGAACACGCGCGGATCGCCCTTCAGGCGCACCAACTCCTCCAAATCCCCATACCCTACCGGCCGCAGCCAAAGCCGCCCCGTCCGCAAGGCCCGGATGTCGGTCATGGTGGGGAGGAGGGAAGAAAGGCCAGGGCTCCGCCGTCGCGACGCGAAGTCGCGCCGCGGGGGACCCGCCAAGGGCGGAGCCCTAGGAACCCCGGACCTTTTCCGCCTTCGGCGGGAAGGGGCCGTTACGGCGCACGACATAGACCGGGCCGGCCCCTTCCCGCCGAAGGCGGATGATGATGCAGGTCCAGGGGGCGCGGCCCCGTCGCGCGAAGGCGCGCCCCGGACGTGGTGGGGGTCCTAGGGCTCCGCCCTTGGCGGGTCCCCCG
>JANPIH010000221.1:0-8284 GCA_031424895.1 Rhodospirillales bacterium | reverse complement strand
GTGCTGGTGCCCGGGGCCGGGGGGCTGCGTTTGTGTGGGGGCTGGGTCGGGTTTGTTCAATTCGGCCGGTTTTTGCTCGAGACACAACGGCCATGCCCCCCGCTACCCTTCCGTGGTTGGGTCGGGGGGGTCATGGCAAGCCTGGACCAGGCGCGTCGCGGAGAAGCGGCCGCTTGGCGCCGGATTATACCAAACGACCAAATGACTGACCGATGAAGAGAGAAAAGGCCAGGGCTTTGCCGTCGCGACGCGAGGTCGCGCCGCGGAGGACCCACCAAGGGCCGGCGGCCCTTGGAACCCATTCATTTTCAATGAGTTGAGGTCTAGGGGCTCGGGCCCTGGCGGGTCTGGGCAGAGCCCAGCTTTAACTTCGGTATAGGTCGATCATTCGGCCGATTGGTATTAGTTTCCACCGGCATTTCGAACCGCCATGCATGAAACACGCATCCGCGGTGGAGACAGGTCGCGGTTCTGGATGCAGTTTCTGTTTAGAAGTTCAGCTTGTTGAACGCGTTGACCAGACGGCCCGACAACGCGCCGAAGGCAGTGGCCAGGCCGACGGCCAGCACGCCCGCGATCAGGCCGTATTCCATGGCGGTGACGCCACGGCGGTCGGCAATGGCGGACTTCGCGATCTTTAGAATGTCGAGCATGTCAGGGACTCCCCGTGATGAGCATGTTAAAACCGGCACCGGGACTCCTCGGATAACCGGGTGCGACCTTGCGTCGGCAACGGGAGAATGCCTCGCAGGCCATTACATCAGACTTACAATTTTTCCATTCGTGGCAAATGATTTCATTTTAGGACAGGATATCACGATAGAGCGGCGTGTCCGCTTCGGGGGTGTGCTGCCGCGAGGTCGATCAGCCGTGCCCAGTTCGCCGCCGAATGCAGGTGGGCATAGATTGCCCCGAGCCATCCCCGCCGCCGCCAGTCGAGGAACATCTCGTCGGACACCTGGTCGAGCCGGTCCGGTCGGATGGCCTTGAAACCGCGCACCCTCGTTGAGCCCCCGGCGCTGAAGGTCACCGTCGCCTCCTCCTCCTGCAACAGCCCGGCCTCGTCAAGCGCCCGTGCCAGCGCGGCCGCGGCCTTTAGGTTGTCGCGGAAGGTCGCGCAGAACTGCACCGCCTCGCTCAGTGCCGCACTCGGCTTGTCGTCCTCGAACAGCGCCGTTCCCTGGCCGGTGGCCATGCATGCGGCATTTTCCTCCATCCCGACGAAGGTGGTTCTGCGGGCCGCGTCCTCCACGAAGATGAACGGCCACGCCCGGAGGTAGGCCGGCACATAGGCGTCCGGCCGCCAAGCCCCGGCGGCGTCCACGAACAGGTTGCCCAGTTCGTTGAGGCCCACCAGCGCCACCGGTGCCGGCACGGGCCCGGCGGCAAACACGATCGGATAATGCCGCGCCACGAGCCCAAACTCCCCGAGCCCCAGCGGAATCGATGCCGCCTTGGCCGCGAAGCCGTAGCCGACGCTTCGATCCAGAAGCAGCGCGCCGTGCTGCGCCGGGTTGACCCCGACCACCTTGCTGAAGAACAGCGGCAATGCCGGCTCGGTCATCAATCCCTCCCGCCGGCATAGGCGGCAATCCGGCCCGCCAACCCTGGCACCGCGGCCGACCGCACCAGTGCGGCGAGGTCCGCATCCCGCGTATCCGCCCGCGCCGCGCCGGCCAGTGCGAGTGCTGTCGTCCGGTCCACCCGTGCGACCTCGCCAACCATAGAAGCCACCGCTTCGTCCCAGCCATCCTGTGCATTGATGCCGGTTGCCAGCCCGCAGGCCAGCGCCGCCTTGGCATCGAGCGCCTGGCCGCGTGCCGTGAGCGCCAGCGCTCGCGCCTCGCCGACGATCGACGCCAAGCGCCTGGTGCCCAGCACGAGGCCGAACCGGGCGCCCGGGAAGGCGAACCGCGCTGCGGGATCGGCCACGCGCCAGGTGCAGGCGGCGAACAGGTCTGCCCCCGCGCCGAACATCCGCCCGTGGCCGAGGGCGAGCGTTGGCACCGGCGCATGGCGCAGCGCCTGCAGCAGCAGCTCGATCGCCACGAACCGCGCCAGCAGGGATGCATCGGTCTCCGCCTCCATGCCACCGACGTCGAAGCCGGTGCATAGCGCCTTTCCCGCGCCGCGCAGCACCAGCAGCCGCACGGAGGGATGGTCGGCCTGTGCCACCGCGCCGCGCAGTGCTTCGACCAGTGCGGCATCGAGCGCGTTGCCGCGGTCGGGACGGTTGAGCAGGATGGTCAGCACGCCGCCGTCAAGGGCGGTCGAAACCAGGCTCATGCGGCGGCCGGCGGCATCGACCACAGGTTCGGTACCACATCGGCCGAATAGCCGGACACGAAGGTCTTCCCCGCCCCGGTCGCGGCGTCGAACACGTGGCGCGCCACCATGCCGATATTGGCGCCATAGACGTGGATGCTGATCGACGGCGCATCCGCCACTGCATTGGCCACCACGTGGATGTCGCCAAGGCTGGGCGAGACCATGCCGATCATGCCGGGCCGCAGCGTGGTGCTGTCGCCCGGCACCAACACGCCGGAGGGCGAGCGGGTGAAATGCGTCTCGGTCTCCGCACCGCGCAGCATGCCGATCAGGCCCCAGACCATGTGGTCGTGCACCGGCGTTTTCTGCCCGGGGCCCCAGACGAAGCTGACCACCGAGAAGCGTTCCAGCGGGTCGCAGTGCAGCAGGTATTGCGTGTAGCGCTCGGGGTTCGGTTGCGCGAACGCCGCGGGCAGCCAGTCGTCGTGCTTGACCAGGGCGGAGAGCAGCAACTGGCCGTTGGCCAGCATGGCGGCCTCATTGCCGTGGTGCGCGTCCGCCAGGCGGGTGAAATCCTGGATGAAGTGCTTCAGCCGCCCCAGATTGAGTGCAGTGTTCAAACCACGCCTCCTTCGCGCAGGGCCGCGATTTCGTTCGCACCGAAGCCTACCTCGGCCAGGATGGCATCGGTGTCCGCGCCCAGCAGCGGCGCCAGCTTGTCCAGCCGCGGCGTGCCGTGCGCCAGCGTCACGCCGGAGCCGGCGAGGCGCAGCTTGCCCCAGGGGCTGTCGACCACCTGCATCAGGCCGCGCGCCTTGACCTGGCGGTGTTCGATCACCTCCTCGATCCGCCAGATGGCGGCGCAGGGGGCGCCAGCGGCGTTCAAACGCTCCTCCCATTCGGTGGGGGTGGCGGCTTCGAGCTTCTCCTCGATCAGCGCGCGCAGGGCGGGCTCGTTCTCGACGCGCAGGAACCAGTCGGCGAAGCGCGGGTCCGTATAGGTGTAGTCAAGCCCAAGCGCTTGCATCAGCGCGTCGTATTGCTTGTCGTTGTTCACGGCGAGCAGCAGCCAGCCGTCCTTGGCGCGGAACAGATTGGCGGTCGGCTTGCGGCTGACCGCCTGGTTGCCGGATTGCTGCTGCTTGTGGCCGGCGACCGTCCAGTCGGCGATCGGGCCGGGCAGGAAGGCGAGCGTGGCGTCGAGCATCGAGACGTCGACGAACTGGCCGAGGCCGGTATGGGTGCGCTGGAACAGGGCGGAGGCGACGCCGAAGGCCATGGTCATGCCGGTCAGCGTGTCGCACACCGCAAAGCCCGCGCGCACCGGGCCGGTTTCCTCATGGCCGGTGATCGACATGATGCCGGACATCGCCTGGATCTTGCCGTCGTAGCCGGCCTCGCCGCTGTCCGGGCCGGTGTGGCCGAAGCCGGACACCGCCGCGTAGATCAGCTTCGGGTTGATCTTGCGCAGGTCTTCGTAGCCGAGGCCCAGCCGGTCCATGACGCGGGGGCGGAAGTTTTCCATGACGACATCGGCTTCGGCGACCAGGCGGCGGATGATTTCGCGCGCTTCGGGCTTCTGCAGGTCGAGCGTGAGGCTGCGCTTGTTGCCGTTGATGGCCATCCAGCCGGAGGCCATGCCGCGCTCGGCCCAGTCGCGCGACAGCGGGGTGCGGCGCGAATCCTCGCCTTCGCGGCGCTCGACCTTGATGACATCGGCGCCCATGAGGGCGAGCTGGAAGCTGGCATAGGGGCCGGCGAGGACCTGGGTGAAGTCCAGGATCCTGACCCCTTCGAAGGGGCGTGCGCTCATCGGCTCAGTCGCCCGCCGCGACGCGGTTGGGGCGGGCGAGTTCCTTCTGGCGGTCGAACTCGGCGCGGCGGCGCTTCAGCTCCTCCGCGCCGATCTGCTCCAGGTTCAGGTAGTCGAGCTTCCACAGGCCGTCGGCGTTCCAGCGGATCGGCGACTGCATGGTGGTTTGCGGGCCGGCGGCGGATTCGAGCAGGCGGAGTGCCAACTCCAGCGTCTGGTCCTGGCTGGCCACGTCGTGCGGCTTGCCGGCGCTGTTGCCCAGGGGAAAATCGCTGAACAGGAAGCGCGGGGCGGCGGCGTGCTCGACGATGTCCTTGGCGCAGCCCATGACGACGGTGGCGATGCCGGCTTCCTCCAGCGCGCGGGCGGTGAGCGTGGAGGTCTGGTGGCAGACGGGGCAGTTGGGCACCACGATCGCCGCGTCGACACCGTCGGCCAGGGCGCGGCGAACGATCTCGGGGGCGTCGGTGTCGATGGTGACGCGGTGGCTGCGGTTGGTCGGCGCGCCGAAGAAGCGCGGGGCGAGGGCGCCGATGCGCCCGGCGGCGGCGGCGCGGCGCAGGGCGGGGAGCGGGAACCAGGTGCCGTTGTCCGTCGCGGTGGTGTGGGCGCGGTCGTAGCCGATGTGGGAGATGCGAAGGTCGTGGTCGCGCCCGGTGTCGCCTTCGTAGACCTGGTAGAACTTGGCGCTACCGTTGTAGGCGGCACCCGGACCCTGGTCGCCCTTATCGGGCTGGTAGGGGGCGGCGGTGGTGACGATGGCGATGCGGGCCTGGGCGAGCGGGCGGGCCAGCTTCGAGAACGGCGCGTGCAGGTTGTGCGCCCAGCGGTACGGCGTCGTGTAGCCGATCGCCGTGTAGTAGTCGCGGGTGCGCTGCATGTACGGGATCGGCGAGTCGTGGTCCGGCGCGAAGCCGAGCGCGTCGGTCATTGGCGAATCCATGGTCGTTCTCCCGCCGCGGGTGATATTGGCGCCATGCTATGGGCAGGGCGGGGAGATGTCACGTTGCAGCAAACGTTTGACTTCCGGCCGATTCTCTGGCCTGCGTTGCGCCAAAGGTGTGACCGCCCGGGAACGGGGCGGCCGTCCATTCGGGAGAGCCATGATGATGTTGACCAAGCGCGCAATTCTGCAGTCTTCCCTGGCATTGGCCGGGTTGGCGGGGGCCGGTGCGGCGAGCCTGGGCCGGGGCGCCATGGCGCAGGGGATTGACCAGTTGCAGCTGTTCGTGCCGGCGGCCCCGGGCGGCGGCTGGGACCAGACGGCGCGCACGATCGAGGCGGTGCTGCGGGCCAACAACCAGATCAAGACGGCGCAGGTGACCAATGTGCCCGGCGCCGGCGGCGTGGTGGGGCTGCCGCAGTTCCTGAACCAGTGGCGCGGGCGGCAGAATGCGCTGATGGTCGGCGGCATGGTGATGGTCGGCGCGATCATCGCCAACAAGGCGCCGGTGAAGCTGACGAGCACCATGCCTGTCGCGCGGCTAACCGGCGAGTTCCTCGCCGTGGTGGTGCCGGCGAATTCGCCGTTCAAGACGATGGGCGAGCTGGTGGCCGCGCTTAAGGCCGATCCGGCGAAGGTGCCGGTGGCGGGCGGCTCGGCGGGCGGGTCGGACCACATCCTGCTGGGCATGATCGGAAAGGCGGCGGGCGTTCCGGCGAGCCGGCTGAGCTATGTGGCGTTCGCCGGCGGCGGGCCGGCCCAGGCGGCGATCCTGGGCGGGCATGTGGCGGCGGGCATCTCGGGCTTCGGCGAGTTCGGCGAGCAGATCAAGGCCGGCAAGATGCGCGCGCTGGCGATTTCGGCCGATGCGCGCCAGCCGGGCATCGACGTGCCGACGCTGAAGGAGCAGGGCGTGGACGTGGAGCTGTTCAACTGGCGCGGCGTGTTCGCCCCCCCGGGCGTGACCCCGGCGCAGCGCGACGCGATGGTCGGCATGATGGAGACGATGGCGAAGTCCGCGGCCTGGCAGGAGGAGTGCCGCAGGCGAGATTGGACCTCGATCCCGCTGTTCGGCGGTGCCTATGGCACGTTCATCGAGGGTGAGACGGCGCGCATCGAGGCGATCCTGAAGGATCTTGGCCTGGCGACATGACGCAGCCTTCCTTGCGCGGTCCCGCCTGGCCCGAGACGCTGATCGGGCTGGGGCTGCTGGGCGTGGCCGGGATGGTGTGGTGGCAGACCGGGGCGATCGCCACCTCGCCGATGTACGCCAAGGTCGGGCCGCGCGTCTTTCCCACCTTGACCGCGATCGGGCTGGCGGTGTTGGCGGTGGCGATGGTGGTGGCGGGGCTGCGGGGCGGCTGGCAGACCGACGAGGAGCGCGAGGTGGCCACCGACTGGCGGGCCGTGGGGTTCGTGGGCGCCGGGTTGCTGGCCAACGTGGTGCTGATCGGGCCGGCGGGGTTCACCTTGGCCTCGGTGGTGATGTTCGTACTGGTGGCGCATGGCTTCGGCAGCCGGGCGCCGCTGCGTGACGGCGGGATCGCGCTGGTGTTCGCGCTGGGGGCGTATTTCGGGTTCGCCAAGGCGCTGGGCGTGAACATTGGCGCGGGCCCCGTGGAGCGCATCTTCGAGCGGCTGCTGGGGGGCTGACTTCATGGAAACGCTTGCCCAGCTTGCTACCGGATTCGGCGTGGCGCTGTCGCCGGCGAACCTGATGTGGTGCCTGCTGGGCACGACGCTGGGCACGGCGATCGGCGTGCTGCCGGGGCTGGGGCCGGCGCTGACCATCGCACTGCTGCTGCCGATCACCTTCCAGGTGCCGCCGACGGCCGCCTTCATCCTGTTCGCCGGCATCTACTACGGGGCGATGTATGGCGGCTCCACCACCTCGATCCTGCTGAACACGCCGGGCGAGAGTGCCACCATCGTCACCGCGCTGGAGGGCAACAGGATGGCCCGCTCCGGCCGGGCGGGGGCGGCGCTGGCGACGGCGGCGATCGGCAGTTTCGTGGCCGGGACGGTGGGCACGCTGGGGATCACCTTCCTCGCGCCGGTGGTGGCGGATTTCGCGCTGAGTTTCGGGCCGGCGGAATACTTCTCGCTGATGGTGCTGTCGTTCGTGACGGTGTCGGCCATGCTGGGCTCTTCGGCGGTGCGGGGCCTGGCGGCGCTGTTCTTCGGCATCTGGCTGGGGCTGATCGGGATCGACTTGCAGACCGGGCAGGCGCGGTTCACCTTCGGGCTCGACGAGTTGCTCGACGGGGTGAATGTGATCGTGGTGGCGGTTGGGCTGTTTGCCGTCGGCGAGACGTTCTACGTGGCGGCGCGGCGGCATGCCGGGCAGGATGAGATCGTGCCGTTGCGCGGCTCGCTTTACATGACGAAGGAGGAATGGCGGCGGTCGTGGAAGCCGTGGCTGCGCGGGGCGGCGATCGGGTTTCCGATCGGGGCGATGCCGGCGGGTGGATCGGAGGTTCCGACCTTCCTGAGCTACTGGGCCGAGAAGAAGCTGTCGAAGCATCCGGAGGAGTTCGGCACAACGGGCGCGATCGAGGGGGTGGCGGGGCCTGAAGCCGCCAACAATGCCTCGGCGGCGGGGGTGCTGGTGCCGATGCTGACGCTGGGGCTGCCGACCGGGGCGACGGCGGCGATCATGCTGTCGGCGTTCCAAAGCTATGGCATCAATCCCGGGCCGATGCTGTTCCAGACCCAGCCGGCGCTGGTGTGGGGGCTGATCGCCAGCCTGTATATCGCCAACATCATGCTACTGGTGCTGAACTTGCCGCTGGTGGGGCTTTGGGTGCGCATCCTGCGGATTCCGCCGCCGCTGCTGTATGCGGGCATCCTGGTGTTCGCGACGATCGGGACCTACGGGATTTCAAACTCGCCAATCGATCTGATCCTGCTCTACGTGATCGGAGCGATCGGGTTCCTGATGCGGCGCTACGACTTCCCGGCAGCGCCGGTGGTGATCGGGATGATACTGGGGCCGCTGGCGGAACAGGAGTTCCGCCGAGCGATGACCATTTCCAATGGCGATTGGTCGGTGCTGGTGACGCAGCCGCTGTCGGCCGTGCTGTTGGCGCTGGCGGCGCTGGCGCTGGCGGGGCCGATGCTGTGGCGGATAGCGCGGCGCGGGGGCGGATAGGCGCGAAGAAGGCAAGGGCCGGGGGGTGCGCGGGGCCCCACCACGGGGGGGGGGGCGGGGGTGCCCCAGTCGGCAGGCCGGGGGCGGGGGGCCGGGGGGGGGTGGGGGG
>JANPIH010000220.1:0-3118 GCA_031424895.1 Rhodospirillales bacterium | reverse complement strand
AGCAGCGCATACACTCTCCCCCATTACCAGCGCATCGTACGAGCCGCCCTTGATGTCTCCCGCCGCGGCAACCGATCCACCCGACCGGTCGTACGCATCCTGGCCATGGATGACAAATCCGCCTGTGCCGGCGGCGACGTCGGCAAGGTCGATCGCCGCCGCGAAGCCGCTCGCGCGGCCGAACACCACGTAGCTGTCCCCGGCATCAGCCTCGGTATTACCTTCCGCATCGCCGCCAGACGCACCGATGATCAGGTCATCGAACCCGTCGCCGTTGATGTCACCCGCCGAGGCAACCGAGCGGCCGGATAGGTCGCCCGCATCCTGGCCATGGATCACAAACCCGCCAGTACCGGCGGCGATGTTGGTCAGGTCGATCGCAGCAGCCATGGACATGTGCCTCCGGGACGACGTTGGCCCGGGACCGGCAACAGCCAACACCGAGAGATACGTTCTGCTTCTAGCTGTTGCCGTTTTATGGTGCCAACGAAAACTGATCATTGGCGCAATTAATGCCGAAATCAGAATGAATCATGCGTTGAATCTAAGAATTAAAGCGGCTTCTGATATTTTGTTGTGTTACGGAAGGGCAATGGATTCCACTCAGATTCAGGATGGAGGGCGGGCAGCACCACGCGCAGCACCGAAAGCGGGGCACCCGGCTTACGGTCAGGGCCGAGATGTCGACCCCGCGGCTATCGTCGTGCCGCCGCGATGACAGCGCGCACGCGGGCGGGGTCGGTGATGGTGTGGCGGTATTCGCGATCCGGGTCGTCGCCGCCCATGGCCAGGGCGGGGTTGCGGTGGCGCATGGCGCTGGGGATCGTGGCGGGGGCGGAGAAGTGAAGTTCGGACAGGTTGGCGGTGCGGCGGACTTCGCCGATGGTGGCTTCATCGAGGTCGCCGCAGCCGAGGATGATGATGCGGCCGGCGGCCTGTTGCACCAGGCGGGCGAGCAGGGCCGCGCCGTCGATGCCGCGGGGGCGCTGGCCGCTGGTGAGCACGCGGGCCACGCCGCAGCGGATCAGGGCATCGAGCGCGGCCTCGGGGTCGGCGGTCATGTCGAAGGCGCGGTGGACGGTGGTGGCCAGCGCGCAGGCGGCCTGGACCAGGGCTTGCGTGCGGGGTTCGTCGATGGCGCCGTCAGGCGTGAGGGAGCCGAAGACGACGCCGGCGGCGCCGGCCTCCCGGATGGCGGCGACATCGGCCAGCATGGTGGCGAATTCGCGGTCGGAATAAAGGAAGTCGCCGCCGCGGGGGCGGACCATGACCATGACCGGAACGCGCACGGCGGCGACCGCGGCGCGGATGGTGCCGAGGCTGGGGGTGAGGCCGCCTTCGACCAGGCTGGCGCAAAGCTCGATGCGGTCGGCCCCGGCCTCGGCGGCGGCGATGGCGTTGTCGATGCCTTCGACGCAGAGCTCGATCAGGGGCATGGGGCGGGGTCCTTTACGGCAAGGAAGAAAGAACGTTCTTTTTTGAAAAAAAGAACCAAAAAACTTTTGTCCATTTGCGTCGTGCTTGAATGGTCAGACGCGGCGCAAATGGGTGAAGTCTTTTTGGTTCTTTTTCTTCAGAAAAAGAAGATTCTTCCTTAAGGCGCCACCCCGGCGACGGCCAGGATGGCGGTCAGGCCGGCGGCCATGCCCTTGACGGAGTTGGTTTGCTCCACGTCGATCCACTCGTCGAGCGAATGGCCGCGGCCGCCGGTGCCGCCGGAGCCGATCTTCACGGCGGGGATGCCGAGGCTCATCGGGATGTTGGCGTCGGTGCTGGAATAGACGTGTTTCACCGCGAAGCCGTGCGCCTTCAGGGCGGCGGTGCTGTGTGCGACGATGTCGGTGTCCATCGCCGTGGAGCCGGCGGGGCGGTCGCCGATCAGCTTGGCCTCGACGGTGATTTTCCCCTGGGCGGTGGAGCGGGCGTGGTTTTCGGCCTGGGCGGCGTGGTCGAGCAGGGCGAGGAAGCGCCCCTCCAGCCGGTCGAGTTCGGCGGGGGCTTCGGAGCGCAGGTCCACTTCGACCCACACCTCGTTCGGGATGGAGTTCACGCTGGTGCCGCCGCCGAAGACGCTGGCGCTGAAGGTGGTTTTGGGCGTGGCGGGAACGGCGATGCGGGAGAGTTCCAGCATGGCCTGGCTCATGGCGAAGGCGGGCGAGACCAGGCCGAACGCGCCGAAGCTGTGGCCTCCGGGGCCGCGGAAGGTGGCGCGGTAGCGCTTGGAGCCGACACCGCCGACGACCAGGCCGTCCATGTCGGGCGAGTCGACGGTGAAGAAGGCGTCGATGCGGCCCTTGTACTTGCCCTCGGTGAACAGATGGCGGATGCCGCGCAGGTCGCCCAGCCCCTCCTCGCCGACATCGCCGACGAACAGGATGTCGGCATTGGTGCGCACCCCGGCGGCATCCAGCGCACGGACATAGGCGAGCAGGACGGCGAGGCTGCGGGTGTCGTCGCCAACGCCGGGGGCGAACAGCCTGGTGCCCTCGCGGCGGACGGTGACATTGGTGCCGGCGGGGAAGACGGTATCGAGATGGGCGGCCACCACGATCAGGCGGCCGTTGCCGGCGCCGCGGCGCAGGCCCATGGCGTTGCCGATGCCGTCAAGCTCGACATCCTCCAGGCCGTGGGCGCGCAGCATCTCCAGGTAGTCCGCCGCCTTGGGGGCTTCGCCGAAGGGGGGTGCCGGGATTTCAGTGAGGGTGACGATGTCGGCGACCGTTCGGTCATGCTCGGCGTCGAGGGTTTCGACGATGCGGCGATAGGCGGGGGAGTGCATGATCTCGGCGACGGACATCTCGGTCTCTCTGGCGAAGGGAAGGCAGGATTTTTCTTTTTCTGTAGAAAAAGAAGCAAAAAGACTTTCGTCCCTTTGCTCCGTATTCAACCTGTCAGGCGATGCGCAAAGGAATGAAAGTTTTTTGGTTCTTTTTTTCAAAAAAGAACTACTTTCTTACCTCAGCGGTTCAGCTCCTTCGCCATCTCGACGATCCCCCCAAGCGAGAGCGGGAACATGCGGTTAACCATGACCTACCGCAGCAAGCTCATGGTCAACGCGAGGTCCCAGGCGTTTCAGGGGCGCGGGTAGAGCCAGGCGGCACGGCGGAAAAGGCCGGTC
>JANPIH010000219.1:0-6219 GCA_031424895.1 Rhodospirillales bacterium | reverse complement strand
TGTTGTGGGGGGCCCAACCCCCCCCCTTCTCCCCCTGTACGGCCCCCCCCCCCCCCGCCCCGCGGCGTACGGGGGGGGGGGGGGGGGGGGGGGGGGGGGGGGGGGGGGGGGGGGGGGGGGGGGCCGGGGGGGGCGAGAGGGGCGGCGGCGGCGGCGCCCTGGACATCACCGCGCCGCCGAATGCCGCGGCCTTGCGCAGGTGTGGCGGTGCGGGCTGTTCCAACGCGGGCCTCCGATGGCGAGCATTGCGGCAGGCTAGGTGCTTCGCGCGGGGCGCCTCCTCCTCCCATCGGAGGAGGCAGGGCGACATGGGATGCTTCATGAGATGGAACACGCGTTCGTGATGCGCCGATGCCGCAGGATGGTACAACGTGAACACCGACAACGATACGATATCGTGAGGACAGGTCATGCCGACGTCACGCATCCTGGCAGCGACGGAAACGATCTATGACGCCGCCGCGGGGGCGACGCCCTGGCTGGAGGTGGGCAGCGCACTGATGGGGCTGACGCGGGCCGGCAGCATCTCGCTGATGCTGGGCGACGCGGCGGGTGGGCGCAGCGAGATCCTGTGCCACGCCGAAATTCCGCAGGAGGCGGCGGAGGCCTATCGCACCCATTACCGCCACGTCGACCTGTGGACCAACCGCGCCGCACGCATGCTGGCCGGACGCCAGGCGGGTGCTGCGCGGGTGCTGGCGAGTGGGGAGATGCTGGTGCCCGATGCCGAGTTCCTGCGCAGCGAATTCTATTGCGACTTCGGCCGCCATTACGGCCTGCGCTATGTCGTGGGCGCGGTGGTGCCGCTGGGCGAGGCTGGGGTGTTGCCGATCGGCCTGCACCGCCCCGAGGGCCGGGACCGCTTCGGTGCCGTCGAGAAGCGAGTGCTGGAGGCGGTGCTGCCGCATCTGCGCCGGGCGCTGCAACTGCGCCACCGGCTTTCCGCCCGGGCCACTGACGCGCCTACCCTGGGCCTTGCGGCGCTGGACGCGTTGCCGCTTGGGGTGCTGGTGCTGGACGCGGAGATGGCGGTGCTGCTCGCCAACGCCGCGGCGGAGGCTGCGGCGCAGGCGGCGGGCGCGGCCCTGCGGTTGACGCACGCCACCGCGTTGGGCGCGAATGGGCCGGGCGCCGGTTCTGCCCGCACGCGCGCGGTTCCGAGGGATGCGCACGACCGGGAAGCATTGCGGGCGCTGGTGCGCGCAACTGCGGGAGGCGGGGCGGGGGGTGCGGTGCGGCTGCGCGATGGCGATGGCGTGCCGCAACTGGCAGCCCTGGTGGCCCCGCTGCCCCGGCGCCTGTCCGGCCACGGCGAGGGCGGGGGCGATAGCGGGGGCGGGCGGGTGGCGGGCCGGGCACTGGTGCTGCTGCGCCCGCTTCAGCCTGGCCCGCCCGCGCTGTCGCCCGGATTGCTTCGCGACCTGTTCGGCCTGACCCGCACGGAGGCCGAGGTGGCTATCGGGCTTGCCGGCGGCACCACAAAGGGTGCTGTCGCCGCCGCGCGCGGCCTTTCCGAGACGACGGTGCGCAGCCATGTGCGGGCCCTGCTGGAGAAGACCGGTGCTGCCAACCTGCGCGACCTGGAGCGGTTGCTGGCCGGGCTCTAGAAGACGGGGGGCATCCATGCCGCCGTTCTCATTCCCTTCCCACGCGCCGCGGTGTATCCCCCGGCGCCATGAGCACCGATGCCCCCCTTTCCGCCACGCGGGCCGAGATCGCGCGCCGCCGAACCTTCGCGATCATCTCCCACCCCGATGCCGGCAAAACGACGCTGACCGAGCGGCTGCTGCGGGCGGGCGGCGCGATCCAGCTGGCCGGCAACGTGCGCGCCAAGGGCGAGCGGCGGCGGACGCGGTCGGACTGGATGGGCATCGAGCGCGAGCGCGGTATTTCCGTGGTGACCTCGGTAATGACGTTCGAGTATCGCGGCTGCGTGTTCAACCTGCTGGATACGCCGGGACACGAGGATTTCTCGGAGGACACTTATCGCACGCTGACCGCCGTGGATGCCGCGGTGATGGTGATCGACGCGGCCAAGGGCATCGAGGCGCGCACGCGCAAGCTGTTCGAGATCTGCCGGCTGCGCGACATCCCGATCCTGACCTTCATCAACAAGTTCGACCGCGAGGCGCAGGACCCGTTCGCGCTGCTGGACGAGGTTTCCTCGGCGCTGGCGCTCGATACCGCGCCGGTCACATGGCCGGTGGGGCGGGCGGCGACGTTCGTCGGCACCTATGACCTGCGCAAGCGCGAGTTCCACCTGACCGAGCAGCTGGCGCAATCGGACGCGCGCATGATCGCGCTGGGCGAGGAGCTGGAGCTGGTGCGGGCGGCATTGCCGGAGTTCGACGTGGAAGCGTTCGCCGCCGGGCACCTGACGCCGGTGTATTTCGGCAGCGCGATCAAGGAGATCGGGGTGGCCGACCTGCTCGATGGGCTGGTCGAATACGGCCCGCGCCCGCGCGCCCAGCCGGCCGATACGCGCATCGTCGAGGCCACCGAGGCGAATCTGACCGCCCTGGTGTTCAAGATTCAGGCGAACATGGACCCGAACCACCGCGACCGCATCGCCTTCGCCCGCGTGTGTTCCGGCAAGCTGGTGCGCGGGATGCGGCTGAAGCAGGTGCGCACCGGCAAGCTGATCCCGCTGCATGCGCCGCAGTTCTTCTTCGCCCGCGACCGGCAGATCGCCGACGAGGCGTTCGCCGGCGATGTCGTGGGCATTCCGAACCACGGCACGCTGCGCATCGGCGACACGCTGAGCGAGGACGAGGAGATCAACTTCGTCGGCGTGCCCTATTTCGCGCCCGAGATCCTGCGCCGGGTGCGGCTGGACGATGCGATGAAGGCCAAGAAGCTGCGCCAGGCGTTGCAGGAGCTGGCGGAGGAGGGGGTGGTGCAGCTGTTCCGCCCGCAGGATGGGGCGCCGCCGATCGTCGGCGTGGTGGGCACGCTGCAGCTCGACGTGCTGGTGTCGCGGCTGATGGGCGAGTACGGAGTCAAGATCGGCTTCGAACAGACGCCCTATTCGCTGGCGCGGTGGGTTTCGGGCGAGAAGGTGGGGCTGGCGAAATTCGTGGGCGAGAACCGCACGGCGATGGCCGACGATGTGGATGGCGACCCAGTGTTCCTGGCCAGCTCCGCCTTCATGCTGCGCCGCACCGCCGACCTGCACCAGGGGCTGGTGTTCCGCGACATCAAGGACTTCAAGGCGGCGCGCACGGCCGCATAGACGCTAGGCGGTGCGCACCGAGCGGTCGACGCCGGCCCAGGCGGGTAGGGTGGCGCGCACGCGCTCCGGCTGGGCGCCGATGCGCCGGGCGGTGGCCTGCAGTTCCACCGCATACATCACCGGCACCATGCCGAAGCCGATCAGCGCGACCACGTAGAAGAACCGCGTGGGCCCGACCTCGACCAGCCAGAGGTTGTTGGTGAGCAGAACCGCCGCCGCGCCGAACAGGCACAGCAGGTCGAACGCGATGCCGGCGACGGCGGTGAAAACGATGCGCGGATGCATGAATGGTTCCTTAAATCGCGGGCGGCAATGCCGGCTGGTTGATGCCCGCCTTTGTATGCAGCGCGGCGCCGGCGCTGCAACGGCAGAACGATGCCGTGGCGTGGATTGGGCCAAATGTTGATGAGTCCTACAGGATTGAAGCAGTTCGCAACCATTGTGAGACACGCCGGGTTGACCGGGAACAACGCGCCACAGCACCCGCCGGGCCAGGGGTGGTGCGGATGGTGGTGCGGACAACGACGACGAGGAGAAACCAGATGTCGCAACAGCGCAGCCAGCCGGTGATATGGGTTTTGGTGGCCGACGGGGAACACGCCCGCGTGGTGGTGCCGGCGGTGCGGGAAGGGCAGTTCGCCACGCGCATCGCCTTCGACTCCACCAGCGCAAGCCTGCCGCACGATGCCGGCGCGGGGGAGGTCGACCGGCGTTTCGAGGCCGCCGAGGCCGGGCACCACGCCGAGAAGCCGGCGCGCGACCCGAAGGCCCTGGGTGAACAGGGCTTTGCCGTCTCGGTCGCGCAGCATCTTACCGCGCATGCCCTGCGGCACGATTTCGACCAGCTGGTGCTGGTGGCCCCCGGCCGCACGCTGCACCACCTGCGCGATGCGCTCGGCGCACAGGCAACGGCCATGGTGGTCGGCTCGATGACCAAGGACTATGCCGGGCTGTCGGACCATGAGCTGTCGCCGTACCTGGGGAAGTGGTGGCACGCGCCGCCCGCCGCGGCCTGACGCGCGGCGGTAGGGTTTCGTTCATCATTGCGGAAGATACTCCGGGTCGGATCGGACCGGGCCCGCGCTTGCCGCTAGGTACCGACTCCGTTCGCCTGCCATAGGTCGGGCACGAGGTGGTTGACCAGATGACGCGCAAAATACGCACCCTTTCGATGATTCAACCAAATTCCGGCCGTGAAGGCGGTGGTTCCGGCAGGCTTCGCCGGCGTGCCGGACGGCTGGCCAAAGGCATCGCGCTCGCGGCATTGCTGGGTGTGACAGGCTGCGGCTCCCTGCAGCAGCTTGGTCGCACCGAGCCCGACCCGTCGCTGAAGCTGGCCGGCATCTTTATGAACGCCGGCGCGCCCGAGGCGGCGTTGCGGGCTGCCGACGACGTGCTGGCGCGCCGCCCGGCCGACAGCGAGGCGCTGGCCGTGCGTGCCGACGCCCTGGCGACGATGGGCCGCGGCGAGGAGGCGCAGCAGGCCTACCTGGCGGCGATCGCGCGCACCCCGTCGGCGGTCGCGCCGCGCATCTCGCTCGGCCGCCTGCTGGTTCGCACCAACCCCGCCGCCGCCGAGGGCGTGTTTGCCGACGTGCTGGTGCGCGAACCCGGCAATGCCATCGCCCTGAACAATCTTGGCATCACCCGCGACCTCCAGGGCCGGCATGAACAGGCGCAGGCCTCCTATCGCGCGGCCTTGGTCGCCGACCCGCGCATGACCGGGGCGAGCATGAACCTCGGCATGTCGATGGTGCTGGCGCGCGACATGCACGGCGCGGTGCAGGTGCTGGCACCGCTGGCCGCCGCCGCCGATGCGTCGCCGAGCGTGCTGGAGAATCTCGGCATCGCCCTGGCCGCCACCGGCGAGACGGTCGAGGCCCAGCGCATGTTGTCACGCGTGCTGCCGCCCGACGAAGTGGCGCAGACGCTGGCCCAGTATCGCGCGTTGCCTGGCACCGTCATTTCCCGTCCGGTCGTGCCGATTGCCCATGTGCTGCATTCCGCGCACGTGACGACACCGGCGGCCTCGTCGGTTGTGGTGCCGCCGGTGGCCTCCGTTGCGGTTCCTACGGTGGCCCGCCCCGCGTCGCTGGCGATCACCGCGCCGCCGATCCCCGCGCCCCCCGCGGTTGCGCTACCGGTCGCGGCGTTTGCAGTGCCGGCCGCAGCCCCTCCTGTTGCGCCCGAGCCTGACCGCGCCCCACAGGCGGTCGCGGCCGCCCCCGTCGCCCAGGAGACGGCCGCGCGCCAGGCGGTCGGCGCGGAAATCTCTGCTCCGCCGGCACCGATCGCCGTGCCGGTCGCCGTGCCGGTCGCCGCCGCCGTCGCGCCGCCAGCTGCCGCGCCCGCCGTAGCGCCCGCCACGCCGGCCGCACGCCTCGCCTATGCCCAGCTTGCGGCGGCGGAGACCGAACTCGGGGCGATGTCGGAGTGGCGGCGGCTGCGCCAGCGCCACGGCGGGCTGCTGCGCGACCTTGGTGAACTCACGGTCGTGGCCGAGGTCTCCGGCCGCACCGTCTGGCGACTGCGTACCGGCCCGTTCCGCGAGGCAAGCGAGGCCGAGGCGTTTTGCGCCGAGGTTCGCGCCGCCGGCGGTGGCTGCTGGGCGCCGAAGGGAAGCTAACTGCGGCCAGCGCCGCCCGACCAGCGTTCCAGCAGCGCCTCCATCGGCATCGGCCGGCCATAGCGGAAGCCCTGGCCGGCATCGCAGCCGGCGTCGCGCAGCAGGCGCTCCACCGCCTCCGTCTCGATCCCCTCGGCCACCACGCGCAGCCCCAGCGCCTGGCCCAGGCGGATTGTCGCGCGCACCAGTCGCCCCGCCTCCGGCAGGTCCGCGGCGCGCGCGACGAAGCTGCGGTCGATCTTCAACTCGGTGAACGGCATCTGCAACAGCGCCGGCAGCGTGGCGTAGCCGGTGCCGAAATCGTCCATCGCGCAACCGATCCCCTGCGCCCGCAGCGCCGCCAGCACCTCGCCGGCGCGTG
>JANPIH010000218.1:0-2261 GCA_031424895.1 Rhodospirillales bacterium | reverse complement strand
CGACCCCGCCATCCGCGCCATCGTCATCACCGGCGCTGGCGGCCAGTTCTGCTCCGGCGGCGACATCACCGGCATGGACACGTCCGACTTCGGCGGCGGCCGCGAGCGCTTCCGCATCACCCACACGATGGTGAAAGCCATCATCGACTCCGGAAAACCCTTCGTCGCCGCTGTCGAAGGCTGGGCCGCCGGCCCCAGCGGGTCCAGGGCAGAGCCCTGGCCTTTCTTTTCCAGGAGCCCTAGCCCCATGCCCATCCTCGATGTCACCCGCGAAGGCGCCACGCTCGTCCTCACCATGAACGAGCCAGCCCGCCGCAACGCATTGTCCATGGCCATGCGCGCCCTGTTCATCGAGGAGCTGGAGCGTGCCGAGCGCGACCCCGCCATCCGCGCCATCGTCATCACCGGCGCTGGCGGCCAGTTCTGCTCCGGCGGCGACATCACCGGCATGGACACGTCCGACTTCGGCGGCGGCCGCGAGCGTTTCCGCATCACCCACACCATGGTCAAAGCCATCATCGACAGCGGAAAACCCTTCGTCGCCGCCGTAGAAGGCTGGGCCGCCGGCGCCGGCGTCGGCCTGGCTATCGCCTGCGACACCGTCATCGCCGCCGAGACCGCCCGCTTCATCACCCCCTTTGTCAAGGTCGGCCTCGCCCCCGATTTCGCCCTCATGCACACCCTCCCGCGCCGCATCGGCGAGGGCCGCGCCCGCACCATGTTCCTCTCCGCCGAACCCATCGACGCCGCCGAAGCCCACCGCATCGGCCTGGCCGACCACCTCGCCCCCACCGGCACCGCCCTGGAAAAGGCCCTCGAACGCGCCGCCAAATTCGCCGAAGGCGCCCCGCTCGCCATCGCCATGACGCGCAGCATCCTCGCCCGCGGCCTGTCGGACGCGCTGGAATGGGAACGCACCGCCCAGGCCGCCCTCTTCGCCACCGCCGACCACGCCGAGGGCAAGGCCGCCTTCGCCGCCAAGCGCCCCCCCGCCTTCAAGGGAGCCTGAACCCATGACCGCCGTCACCCCCCACGCCCCCGAAGACCTCAACACCCTGTCGGACGACGCCTTCCGCCAACACATCCGCGCCTGGATCGAGGCCAACTACCCGCCCGAACTCCGCAACCCGCCCAAGCGCCTGCACTGGTCCGAAAACCAGGTCTGGTACTTCAAGCTCGCCGAACAAGGCTGGCTCTGCCCCTCCTGGCCCCGCGAACACGGCGGCATGGGCCTGTCCGCCGGCAAGCAGATCATCATGGTCGAGGAATACGAACGCCACGGCGTCGCCCGCACCAACGACCACGGCATCCTCATGGTCGGCCCCCTCCTGATCGCCCACGGCACCCAAGCCCAGCGCGACTTCTTCCTCCCCAAAATCCTCGCCGGCGAACACATCTGGTGCCAGGGCTACAGCGAACCCAACGCCGGCTCCGACCTCGCCAGCCTCCGCACCGAAGCGGTCGCCGACGGCGACGACTGGATCATCAACGGATCGAAAATCTGGACCACCCTGGCCAACGACGCCAACTGGATTTTTCTCCTGGTCCGCACCGACAAAACCGCCAAGAAACAGGAAGGCATCTCCTTCCTCCTCGTCCCCATGGACCTCCCCGGCATCACCGTCCGCCCCATCTGGACCATCGACCTGCACGACGAGTTCTGCGAAGTCTTCTTCGACAACGTCCGCGTCCCCCAGAAATGGACCGTAGGCGCGGTCAACCAGGGCTGGACCATGGCCAAGGCCCTCCTCGGCCACGAACGCATCTACCTCGGCTCCGCCAAACTCTCCCAATACGCGCTGGACCGCCTCAAAACCCTCGCCGACCGCATGGGCATCGCCGAAAACCCCGACTTCATCGACCGCTACACCCGCCTGAAACTCGAAATCGCCGACCTGAAATCCCTCCACGCCACCTACGTCGACATCGTCCGCCGCGGCGAAGAACTCGGCCCCGACGTCTCGATGCTCAAAATCATCCAAACCGAACTCTTCCAGAAAATCACCGACACCATGCTCGAACTCGCCGGCGAAAACGCAGCCCTCCTCGACCCCATGGAAGGCAACCGAGAACTCAACCCCTCCGGCCTCTTCCTCCAGGCCCGCCCATCCACCATCTACGGCGGCAGCAACGAAATCCAACGCAACATCCTCGCCAAGAACGTCCTGCGGCTCCCGGGCTAGGCAAGGCGAGGGCTCTGCCCTCGACCCGCTGGGGCTTGAGGCCCCAGACCCCCGTGACTAGCTCGCCCCAGGTGATGG
>JANPIH010000217.1:0-7935 GCA_031424895.1 Rhodospirillales bacterium | reverse complement strand
CGCGCCCCACAACCAGGCCCGACCCACGCGCGCACTCGCACCAGGATCAGATTCCTCCCGCCCGGACGCCTCGAAACGGGGGGGCCGTCCACACACGACCCACGAGGGGGGGTCTTCGAGGCCGATGGCGCGGAGCCTCGCACCTTCTTCGTCCCAGCCGGCGCGTTCCTTGACGTTGAGGAAGAGGTGGACGGGGCGGTCGAGGAGGTCGGCGAGGTGGGCGCGGGCTTTGGCGCCGATTTCGCGGATGCGGGAGCCTTTGGCGCCGATGAGGATGGCCTTGTGGTTGGCGCGGGCGACGTAGACGGTGGCTTCGATGCGGACGGAGCCGTCGGGGCGTTCCTGGAAGGATTCGGTCTCCACGGTGGCGGCGTAGGGGACTTCCTCGTGGGTTTGGAGGAAGATCTGTTCGCGGACGATTTCGGCGGCGAGCAGGCGGTCGGGCAGGTCGGTGAGGTCGTCTTCGGGGTAGAGGAATGGGCCTTCGCGGACGGCGGCGGCCAGCGCGTCCATCAGTTCCTCGATGCCGTCGCCGGTAGAGGCGCTGACCATGTAGGTTTCGGCGAAGGGGGCGATTTCGTTGAGGCCGGCGACGAGGGGGAGGAGGGCGGCGGGGGAGACGAGGTCGACCTTGTTCAGGGCGAGCCAGAGGGTTTGCGTGGCGGGGCGGGCGGCGAGGCGGGTGGCGATTTCGCGCACGGAGCTGGTCAGGCCCGCCTTGGCGTCGACGAGGAGCATGGCGAGGTCGGCATCTTCGGCGCCAGTCCAGGCGGCGTTGACCATGGCGCGGTCGAGCTTGCGTTTCGGCTTGAAGATGCCGGGGGTGTCGACGAGGAGGACCTGGCTTTGGCCGCGCATGAGGATGCCGAGGACTCGGAAGCGGGTGGTTTGGGCCTTGGGCGAGACGATGGAGAGCTTGGCGCCGGTGAGGCGGTTGAGCAGGGTGGATTTTCCCGCATTCGGGGCGCCGACGATGGCGATGAAGCCGCAGCGTGTCATGATTTGAGTGTCCCGAGCAGCGCCTCGGCTGCTTCCTGTTCGGCGGCCTTTTTGGTGCGGGCGGTGGCGCGCGCGGTGGTGGCGGCGACGGTGACGGCGATGACGAAGAGCGGGGCGTGGGAGGGGCCGGTGGCGGCTTCGAGCTTGTAGGTCGGCAGGGGATTGCCGCGGGCGAGCGCCCATTCCTGCAGCGCGCTTTTGGCATCCTGGGGCGGCTTGGTTTGAGCGTGCATGACACCTTCCCACACGCGGCGAACGAAGGCACGGGCGGGTTCGATCCCGGCATCGAGATAGAGGGCGCCGATCGATGCCTCGATGGCGTCGGCCAGGACGGTGGCGCGGCGGCGGACGCCGGCCTTTGCCTCGGGCGAGGCGACGTCGAGGAGCATGGGAAGGCCGAGTTCCTCGGCAAGCGTTGCCAGGACCGGCTGGGAGACGAGGTGGGCGAGGCGCTTGCCGAGGGCGCCTTCCTGCTCGGCGGGGAAGCGCTCGATGATCCATTCGGCGACGAGGAGGCCGAGGACGCGGTCGCCGACGAATTCGAGCCGTTCGTTGGAGCCGAGATCGGGGCGTCCGGCGATGGCGGAGCGGTGGGTGAGGGCCAGGCGGAGGAGGTCGGGGCGGGCGAAGTGGTGGCCGAGCATCGCCTCGGCCTGGGCGAAGGTTGCAGCGTCGATGCCGGATTGCGGCGGTGCTGCGCGGCGGGCGCGGCTCAACGGATGCCCGAGAACAGGCGGGACCAGCGGATCTGTGCCGGCCACTGCCAGACCTGCCACCAGGGCGACTGGGCGTCGACGGAGAAGAAGATGAACTCGGCGCGGCCGACGAGGTTCTCAATGGGGATGAAGCCGACGCCGCCGGTGGGGTCGCGGCTGTCGGAGGAGTTGTCGCGGTTGTCGCCCATGGCGAAGACGTGGTCGGCCGGGACGCGGAATTCCTGGGTGTCGTTGAGGCCGCCGGTGTCGGTCATCTTGACGATTTCATGGGTGCGGCCGCCATCTGGGCCGGGCAGGGTTTCGGCGAAGCGGCGGACCTGGACGCGGATGGTGGTTTCCTGGGCGAGGTAGTCGCCGAGGAGCTTGCGGGGGGCGGGTTCGCCGTTGAGGTAGAGCTGGCCGGCCTTCATCTGAACGCGGTCGCCGGGGAGGCCGACGATGCGCTTGATGTAGTCGGTGGCGTTGTCGCGCGGGACCTTGAAGACGGCGACGTCGCCGCGTTCGGGGGGGGAGGCCAGGATGCGACCGGAGAAGAGGTTTGGGGCAAAGGGCATGGAGTAGCGGGAGTAGCCGTAGCTGTATTTCGAGACGAACAGGTAGTCGCCGACCAGCAGGGTCGGGATCATGGAGCCGGAGGGGATGTTGAACGGCTCGAACGCGACCGTGCGGATGCCGATGGCGATGAGGCCGGCATAGACGATGGTCTTGATGTTCTCGACGAGCGTGCCGGAGGAGCGCTTGGGCATGGAGATGAGGTGTTCCGGTCACGAAAGCGCGACGTGTGGGCGTTACGCCGGGAAAGGGGGAAGAACCGCAGGGGCGGGGGTTTGTCAAGGAAGGCGGGCGTGCCAGGCGGCGAGGATGGCGGCTTCCTCGGCGGGGGTGAGGCCGGTGGGCTCGGCGCCGGTGGCACGGGCCCAGGCCAGGGTGTCTCGGGCGGTGTCGGCAAGGGGGCGGAAGGTCAGGCCGGCTAGGCGCGCGGGGGCGACGCTGCGGGTGTTGAAACCGGCGAACTCGTTCCCGGGCATCCAGAGCGGCAGGGAGCGGGGGCCGGACCAGCGGCGGACGTCCTGGCTTTCGAGGAATGCGGCGTCGGTCCAGACGAAGGTGCAGTCGGTGCCGACGGCCCAGGCGGAGCCGGCGTGGGCGCAGGCGGCCAGCAGGTCCCGGCGCGGGAAGGGAAAGCTGGTTGCGTTGAAGGGGCCGGTGAGGCCACCTTCCACGGCACGGACGATCCAGGCGGCGAGGTCGCGGACATCGACGACCTGGACAGGTTCGTCTGGCGGGCTGGGGACCAGGACCTCACCCCCGCGTGCGAGGCGCAGTGGCCAATAGGTGAAGCGGCCGGTGGGGTCTTCCGGGCCGACGATGAGGCCGGCACGGACGATGAGGGCGTCGTCGCCGGTGGCCTGTTCGCAGGCGACCTTGGCGGGGCCGTAGGTTGCCGGCGTGCCGTGCTCGACCTCCGGCGGGGTGGGGGGGAGGAGGGCGGCTTCGGTGCCTTGGCCGGGCGTAGCGTTGTCGGCGTAGACGCTGATGGTGGAGATGAATGTCCAGTGCGCGACGCGGTGGCGCAGGGCGGCGATGGCTGCCCGGACCTGGCCGGGGTGGCGGCCAACATCGACGACGGCATCGAAGGCTTCGTGCGCGAGCGGGGCCAGGCCGTCTGGCGCGTCGCGGTCGATGGGGATGAGCTGGGCGCCCGGCGGCGGCTGGCCGGTGATGCCGCGGGCG
Organism: Rhodospirillales bacterium; assembly: GCA_031424895.1. Taxonomy (GTDB): domain Bacteria; phylum Pseudomonadota; class Alphaproteobacteria; order Acetobacterales; family Acetobacteraceae; genus CAMDGX01. The sequence goes on along the minus strand of JANPIH010000217.1, from coordinate 4,486 downwards.
GCGCAGGTGACGGCGTGGCCTTGGGCGATGGCCTGGGCGGCGATGGCGCGGCCGAGGAACTGGGTGCCGCCGAGGACGAGGATGCGCATGGGGAACCTTGGGGGCGGGGGTTTGTCAGGAAAGGGGCTGTCGGTCAGTCGGTCCAGATGATCGGCGGGCGGGGCTTGGGGTCCGGGCCGGGCAGGTCGCGGGGGTAGCCGAGGCACATGGCGACCTGGGGCGTCAGCTCCGGCGGGATCGCCAGCGCCGCCCGTCCCGCATCCGTGCGTAGCCAGGGCAGGGGAGAACCGACCCAGCAGGTGCCGAAGCCGCGGGCGTGGGCGGCGAGCATCAGGGTCTGGCCGGCGCGGCTGCAATCGGCCAGCGGGCCGGAGATAACGATCAGCGCCGGGGCGCCCCAGAAGATATCGAAGCCTGGCCGGTCGACCCACTCCCAGCCAGGCGCGTCGCCGCGGACGGCGCGGGCGTGGGCGATGGCCGCGGCCCCGAAGGCGGCGATGCGCGCGGTGCCGGTGGCGACCGTGAAGACCCAAGGCACCTGGCCGCGGAAGGGCGGTGGCGTTTGGGCGGCGTCGACGATCAGCTGTTCGATCAGGTCGCGGTCCACCGACGCCGTGGTGTAGGCGCGGATCGAGCGGCGGGTGCGGATCGCTTCGATAACGTCCATCGGGTGGTGGTCCTTGGGAGGAAGGCAAGCAAGCGTATTCTTCTTTTGAAAGAAGAACGAAATTTTTTTTTCGTTGTGTAGTTCGTTCGCGATTTTCGTTACTGGAAGAAGCGTGGATTCTTCGATTCGCTCAGGATGACGGCAGGGCTTCGATGATGGCCTGGGCGTAGGCGTAGGGGTATTCGTCGGTCATGGTCAGGTGGAGGCGGGCGGTCATGCCGGGGGGGGTGAGAGCGGCGAGCCGGGTGAGGGCGCCGCCGGTCAGGACGAGGGTGGGTTGGCCGCCTTCGGCGTTCACGACGCCGATGTCGGAGAGGAAGACGCCGCCGGCCATGCCGGTGCCGAGCGCCTTGGCGCCTGCTTCCTTGGCGGCGAAGCGCTTGGCGTAGGTGCCGGCGCGGCTGCGGGGGGGCTTGGCGTCGGCATAGGCGCGTTCGGTTTCGGTGAAGAGGCGTTCGGTGAAGCGGGCGCCGTGGCGTTCGAGCGAGCGTTCGATGCGGCGGATGTCGCAGAGGTCGGAGCCGAGGCCGAGGATCATGGGGGGGGTGGCATGTCGGCCCCCCCTCCGGCTCCCCTCTCCGGCTCCCCCCGTACAGCACGGGGGGAGGGAAGATGTTTATGGATGAAGTTTTTTTGCTTCTTTTTGTTCACAAAAAGAAGATTCTTGCTTGCGTTCATCCCCGCGCGCGCTCGACCGAGTGGACGCATTTGGCGGCGCGCAGGCTGGCGATGACGGTGACGAGTTGATGGAGGTCGCGGACCTCGACGTCGACGAGCATTTCCATGAAGTCGGCCTGGCGGTTGACGATGCGCAGATTCACCACGTCGCCGTCCTGCTTGGAGATGGCGTTGGTGATGCTGGCGATGGCGGCGCTGTCGTTGTCGGCGATGACGCTGACGCGGCCGGTGTGGCCGCCGGGCTTGGCGCCGGGGCCGCGGGGGCCGGAGGTGAAGGCGGCGGATTCCCAGTCGACGTCGATGAAGCGTTCGGGGGTGGCGGCGAAGCTTTCCAGGGTGGCGCATTCGCGGGTGTGGATGGTGACGCCCTTGCCGGTGGTGACGATGCCGACGATGCCGTCGCCGGGGAGCGGGTGGCAGCAGCCGGCGTAGTGGACCGCCATGCCGGGGACGAGGCCGCTGATTGGCATGAGGGGGCTGCCGGCGGAGCCGGTGCGGGCGGTGGCGCGGCCGGCGAGCGGGGGCATCATGCGCGGGGAGCGGGCGGCCTGGCGCAGTTCGGGGTAGGCGGCGGCGACGACATCGCGCGGGCCGAGGTTGCCGTTGCCGACGGCGACATAGAGGTCGTCGAGGCTGGGCTGCTTGAGGGGCTTGACGGTGGTTTCCAGCACGCGCTCAGCGCCGTCGAGGCCCTCGGCGCGGAAGGCCTTGGCGAGCGCGTTGCGGCCCTGGTCGCGGTATTGGTCGCGCTGCTGCTGCTGGACGAAGCGGCGGATGCGCGCACGGGCCTTGCCGGTGACGACGAAACGTTCCCATTGCGGCGAGGGGGTGCCGCCGCGGGCGATCATGATTTCGACCTGGTCGCCGTTCTGCAGGACGTGGCGCAGGGGGAGGAGGCGGCCGTTGACCTTGGCGCCGACGCAGGTGTCGCCGACCTGGGAGTGGACGGCGTAGGCGAAGTCGACCGGGGTGGCGCCGCGGGGGAGCTGGATCAGCTGGCCCTTTGGCGTGAAGCAGAAGACCTGGTCCTGGTAGAGCTCGAGCTTGGTGTATTCGAGCAGGTCGTCGGTGCCGACGTTGTCGAGGATTTCGAGGAGGTCATCGACCCAGCGCATGCGGGGGGCATCGGTGCCTGTTTCGGGGACCTTGTAGACCCAGTGGGCGGCGACGCCGTTTTCGGCGATGGCGTGCATGTCCGGGGTGCGGATCTGCACCTCGATTTTCTGGTTGCGCGGCTCGCGCAGGGTGACGCCGGTGTGGAGCGATTGGTAGCCGTTGGATTTCGGGGTGGAGATGTAGTCCTTGAAGCGGCCGGCGATGACGGGGTAGGCGGCGTGGACGGCGCCGAGGGCGGCGTAGCAGGCCTCGCGGGTGGGGACGACGACGCGGAAGGCCATGATGTCGGACAGCTGTTCGAACTGGATGTTGCGGCGCTGCATTTTCTCCCAGATCGAGTAGGGCGATTTCTCGCGGCCGTTGACCTCGGCGACGGCGACGCCGGCCTCCCGGCAGACGCGGACGAGTTCCTCGCGGACTTCCTCGATGACGTCGGCTCCCTGGCCGCGGAGAAAGTTCAGGCGGGCCTGGATGGTCTCGTGGGCCTCGGGGTCCAGCGTGGCGAAGGCGAGGGTTTGCAGTTCGGACTTGACCGCGTCCATGCCGATGCGTTCGGCCAGGGGGGCGTAGATGTCCATGGTTTCGCGGGCGATGCGCTGGCGACGTTCCGGCTTCGGGATGCCGGCGAGGGTGCGCATGTTGTGCAGGCGGTCGGCGAGCTTGACGAGCAGGACGCGGATGTCGCGCGAGAGGGCGAGGATGAGCTTGCGGAAGTTCTCTGCCTGCTTCGTGCGGTCGGACTGGAGTTCGAGGCGGGTGAGCTTGGTGACGCCGTCGACGAGGCCGGCGACCTGGGGGCCGAATTTCTTGGCCAGTTGGTCGCGGGTGACGGGTGTGTCTTCGATGACGTCGTGCAGCAGGGCGGTGGCGATGGTGCCGACATCGAGGCGGTAGCTGGCGAGAATCTCGGCGACGGCGAGGGGGTGGGTGACGTAGGGCTCGCCGTTGTCGCGGCGCTGGAGCTTGTGGGCTTCGGCTGCGAGGTCGAAGGCGGCCTGGACGACGGCGGTGTCGGCGCCGGGGTCGTAGGCGCGGATGCGGGCGATCAGCGCGGCCGGGCTGGGGGGCGGGGCGGGTTGGGCGCGGGTATCAGAGACGCGGGGATCAGGGGGGCGGGGATCAGCGGCGCGAGCGGGGGTGGCCCCGGCGCCTTCGAGGTCGGGCGGGCGGGGTGTGGCGGGCGCGGTCTGCGACGTGCCGCTCACCCGACGCCCGGATGGGTGGCGCGAAGGGCAGCTACAGCGGTCCGGCCCGCCTGCATTCGCTAGCGCCGACGGCCGCCGAGCTCGGCCTCGATCGCCGCCTCGAGGTCGTCGGGTAGGTCTTCGGTTTCGGCGGGGAGGGTGGCGGCTTCCTCCTCGGCGGCGATGTCCTGGAGGCCGAAGATGTTCTGGTCGGTCGGGATGAGGTCGAGCACTTCCTCGTCGGCGGGCTCGGGCTCCGGGGCGCGGGAGAGGGACTTGATGAGGTCGCTTTCGAGCTTCTCGAGCGGGATGGTGGCGTCTGCGATTTCACGCAGGGCGACGACCGGGTTCTTGTCGTTGTCGCGCTCGACGGTCATTTCCTCGCCGCGTCCGAGGTTGCGGGCGCGTTGGGCGGCCAGCAGCACGAGTTCGAAGCGGTTCGGAATGCGCTCGACGCAGTCTTCTACGGTGACGCGGGCCATGCGCTGGTCTCCAGGCAATCCGGGCGGACGCGGCCCCGGGGGGGGCGGCCACCGTGGGATGGGGATCGGGTGAACGTTTTACATAGGCGAGCGGGTCCATTCGCGCAAGCACGCTCAGGTTGGTCCATTCGCGCAAGCGCGCTCAGGTTTTCGGCAGGGCGGCGAGGAGGTCGGTGGTGGTGCGGCCGAGGCGGGGGTGGCGCCAGGCGGGGGCAATCTCGGCGAGGGGGGCGAGGACGAAGCGGCGCAGGTGGCGAGGGGGTGGCGGCCGTCGGGATCGGGGAGGTTGGCGCCGATTGCGATCAATATCACGAAAATGTGTATCCAAGTCTGATCCCTTCTTGACAGCAAGTGATCGG
>JANPIH010000216.1:0-2601 GCA_031424895.1 Rhodospirillales bacterium | reverse complement strand
CTTGGCGACTTCGATGAAGCCGTCCTCGGTCATCGGGCCTTCGACGATTTCGTAGTCGATGCCGGCGAGGTCGAGAGCCTTCTTCTCGTGGTCGTAGGTGACCTTGGCGGTGGTGAAGCTGGCCCCGGCGGGGGTGGCGATTTTGAACTTGGCCATGTGGCGTTTCCTTCGTGGGTTGGCTGGGGATAGAAAGGCGAGGGCTCCGCCCTCGACCCGTTGGGGCCTGAGGCCCCAAACCCCCATTACTTCAAGTATTGGTTTCCAAAGGCATTGCTTTTGGTGGGGTCCCTCGCGGCGCGCTTGCGGCGCGACGGGCAAAGCCCCTGGCCTTGGCTTATCCTTTCGGCGGGCGGGCGCGGACGGCGGCTTCGTTGACGTCGATGCCCCAGCCGGGGCCGGTCGGCAAGACCAGTTCGCCGTTTTCGATGGTGGGGACCATGGTGAAGAATTCATCGCGCCAGGCAACGCTGTCGATGTCGATTTCCATGACGCGGAAGTTCGGCACGATGGCGCAGAGGTTGGCGCTGATGATGCTGCAGAGGTGGCCGTAGAAGTTGTGCGGGGCGACGTTCATTTCGTAGACGTCGGCCATGGAGGCGATTTTGAGGGATTCGCCGAGGCCGTTCCAGACGACGTCGATGATCGGGACGTCCATGCTGTAGTTTTCGAAGAACGGCTTGAAGTCGCGCCGGCCGAGGAGGGTTTCGCAGGAGGCGATGGGGCAGGGGGCGATGGCCTTGAGGGAGGCGAGGGATTGGGCGTCGTGCTGGTCGATTTCGAGCCAGGTGAGGTCGTAGGGGGCGACGGTGTCGGCGATGCGCTTGAAGCCCTCGGTCTTGAAGTGGAAGTTGGTGTCGAGGTGGATGCCGATGTCCGGCCCGGCGCCGGCGCGGACGGCGGCCAGGGTGTCGCGGGTGTAGCGGAGGGATTCGGGGGTCCAGTTGAGTTCGGGCCAGCCCTTGTTGCGGCCGAAGCCGCCGCCCCAGCTTGAGAGTTTCTCGCCGTCCCAGGCCATGATGTTGGTTTTCATGCCCTTGAAGCCGAGCTTGCGGATTTCCTCGGCGTGGCGGCTGACATCGTCGTAGGTTTTGAGGGCGGGGACGCCCATCTGGGCGCTGTTGCGGATGCGGTAGGTGCCCATGTGGGACCAGTAGGTTTCGATGCGGGTGCGGACGGGGCCGCCGAACAGGGCGTAGACGGGGATGCCGAGGTCTTTGGCCTTGACGTCGAGAAGCGCGTTTTCGATGGCGGCGATGGCCTGCTGGTTGAGGCCGCCGCGGGACTGGCGGGTGAGGACGTGGAGGTGGGCGACGATCTGCTCGGTGGGGCGGGGGTCCCGCCCGATGAGGATTTCGCAGAGGGCGTCGATGACGTTCTTGAGGCCGGCGCTGCCGAAGCTTTCGTTGAATTCGGACCAGCCGATGATGCCCGAGTCCGTCGTGATCTTGAGGAAGGAGAACATGCGCCAGCCGGCGTCGGCCCGCAGGGTTTCAATGGACTTGATTTTCATGTTTCCTCCGAGTGAGCGCCCGCCGCCCGATGCCGTTACCTCAACACGTTGCGGCCAGGACGACAACAAGCGGGCAGGTAAGGGGAGAGACGCATGGGCAAGCTGACGGGCAAGGTGGCCTGGGTGACGGGTGCCGGGAGCGGGATCGGCGAGGGGGCGGCGGTGGCGCTGGCCGAGGAAGGTGCGACGGTGATCCTGAGCGGGCGGCGGGTGGAAAAGCTCGAAGCCGTCTCGGCGCGGATCGGGCAGCACGCGCATGTGCAGGCCGGGGACATGACGGTGGTGGAGGACGTCAACCGGATCGTGGCGTGGATCAAGGAGAAGCTGGGGCGGCTGGACATCTTCGTGGCCAATGCCGGAGCGAACATTCCGAAGCGGACCTGGTCGGACATGGAGCCGGCGGGGGCGGACATGGTGATCTCGGCGAACCTGAACAGCGCGTTCTACGGCGTGCTGGCGGTGCTGCCGATGATGCGGGCGCAGAAGGACGGGGTGATCATCGTGACCGCCTCGATGGCGGGGCGGTTCATCGGCGGGCTTTCGGGCGCGGCCTATACGGCGGCGAAGCATGGGGTGGTGGCGATGAGCCATTCGATCAACATGCAGGAATGCGTCAACGGGATCCGCTCGACGGCGATGCTGCCGGGGGAAGTGGCGACGGAAATTCTCGACAAGCGGCCGGTGCCGGTCTCGGCGGAGGATCGGGCGAAGATGGCGCAGTCCTCGGATGTCGGGGACCTGGTGCGGTATATCGCGTGCCTGCCGCCGCATGTTTGCATCAACGAGGTGATGATCACGCCGACTTGGAACCGGGGGTATGTGAATGCGCTGAGGGCGCCGCGGTTGTAAGGAAGGAAGCAGTTCTTTTTTGAAAAAAAGAACCAAAAAACTTTTCCCCTTTGCGGATCGCCGTAAGCCGGGTGCGAAGGGGAAAAAGTCTTTTTGCTTCTTTTTCTTCAGAAAAAGAAGATTCTTGCTTTGGGGGGATGCCATGAAAGTCATCGTTGTTGGCGCGGGGGTGTTCGGGGCGAGTGCGGCGTATCACCTGGCACGGGCGGGTGCCGATGTGGTGGTGTTCGACCGCGACGATG
>JANPIH010000215.1:0-2985 GCA_031424895.1 Rhodospirillales bacterium | reverse complement strand
GTCGAGCCGGCCCCAGGCCACCTGCCCCAAAAGTTGCTGCAACGCGCCCATGATCATGGGGCCGCGCCAGACCACGGCCTCGTTCTCCTTCAGCATCAGTCCGATCGACATCATCGTCACGCCATGCGCGATCAGCGGTTCGATGATCTTGCCATCGGGCGAGGCGGGGCGTTTGGAGACGCCCATCATCTTTGGCTGGCTCGGACCATAGATGTCGGCATCGAGCAGACCCACCCGGCGCCCTTGCCGCGCAAGCGCCACGGCCAGGTTCGAGGCGACGGTGGATTTGCCGACTCCGCCCTTGCCGCTGGCGATGGCAATGATGCGGTCGATGCCCGAGATGCGCTGGGGGCCGCCCTGCTGCGGAGTCGGATGCTGGCCGATCTTGAGGCTCGGGGGCGCAGGTTTTGCGGCCGGTCCGTGTGCCGTCATCACGATCTGTACCGATGTTACGCCGGCAACCCCGCCCACAGCCCGTTCCGCGGCGGCCTGCACCGGGCCAAGGGCGCGGGCGTCGTCCGGCGTCGCGGCTTCGATCACAAAGCGGACCGTGCCACCCTCGACCGTCAGTGCGCGAATCATGTCGCGCGCGACCAGATCGCCTCCGCCCGGCACCGCGATGCGCGCCAGGACCCCCAGTATCTCGTCGCGATCCGCTGACATCCGTATCCTCGCTGCACAATCCTTGCACTAAGGTCGTGATCTTTGCGCAGAAGGGCAAGTGACCGTTGACCAAATGCTCAAAAAACCAGCTTACCCCTTATGAATTATGACAATTTTATGAAGACGAGCCATGCGGTTGCTGCATGGCAGCATTGCGCAGGGACGCGTTGTGCAAGCGCAGCAATGGGCCCATGTTACCCCTAACAGCGCGACAGAACGCATTGTGATGTAACTAACCAGAGGCTTGAGTAACATGGCTACCTTCGTGAACACCACCACCGCCGCCAACACCGGTCTTGTCGAGCGCCTGCTGGCGTTCAGCCCGGCCATTGCCGAAGCGATGCGCAAGCGGCGCCTCTACACCCAGACCATCCATGAGCTGAACCAGCTCACGGACCGCGAGCTTGCGGACCTTGGCATCAGCCGCCTGGCGATTGCCGATGTTGCCCGCGACGCTGCCTTCGGTCGCTAGAGTTTTTGCAAGGTTTTCCACCTCCTCCCGGGAAATCTTTGCGATCAGCGGCGATGCCCTTCCTCCTCCCTGGCATCGCCGCATTTTTCTGACGGGACGCAAGTTCCAACCCTTTGGGTGATCCAACCTCCTCCCTGGATCACCTGAAACCGCGGCGGCCCCACCCTCCTCCCAGGGGTCGCCGCACCAAAGATTTGGTCCGGCTCCCCCCTCCCTCCCGAGGTGCCCGGACGAAAGGCGCGGCAGTTCTCGACCTCCTCCCCGAGGGCTGCAGCAATTTAAGACCGCGGTGAACCCGTACTCCTCCCTGGGGACATCGCGAAAATGCGGGCGATATCCGGTCCTCCCCCGGGTATCGCCCTTTTTCATGGCGCGGGGCTGCCCGTGCGCTGCGGCGCAGATGTCGGCCCCTGGTCTGCGGGCATCGCTCCGGGTCGGGATAAGTTGATCACTTCGCCGAACGGGCATGACGTAGTAAACTGTGGGTCCCGGTTGCGCCTGCTGCATCGGTCCCGGGCTTGACAACGAGACATTCCTCAAACTGTATTCGTTACCTTTGTTCGAGAAATCCATGTCTGACTATTCAATCATCTGCGCCATCGAGGCGGGCCGTCTCGAGACGCAAACCATCTTGATGCTCAACACCTTGAAGCGCTTTGGGGGCGCCTTGAGTTCGGCACGGGTGATTGCATTCCAAGGCCGGCAAGGTCCGCGCATTTCGGCCGCGACCGAGCAGGTCCTGAAAGATCTTGGGGTGGAGTACGTTGTATCAACCCAAGACAACCGAGCACCTTGGTTCAATTACACCAACAAGATAGCTGCCGTAGAGTACGCGCAGAAGACTTTTACGACGCCTTGGCGGATGTGGCTCGATTCAGATATCGTGTTCCTGTCAGAGCCTTCATTCGTAAAGATGCTGAAGCCTTATGACTGTGATTTCCTGGCGCGTTTTGAATACACTGCGCCGGCCGAACATGCCGGAGAAACCGTCCATGCCGAATATTGGCGGCAGATAGCGCGCATTTGCAGTGTAGATCTGGCGGCGACTCCATATGAGCAACTCGACTTGCCGGCAACATCCATGAAGCCGTATTTCAATTCCGGCTTCATGGTCTGGAATGCGAATACAGATTTTGCAGAAACCTATGCGAAAAACTTCTATCGCATTCTGGCGGCCCGCGTCACGCCCAAGACAACTGGGCCGTGGTTTGCTGACCAGGTGGCACTTACGCCGACGATTGCAGCGCTTCGCTTGCGACATAGAATGATGACGAGCGAAGATCACCTCATGCTTTTTGCGTATCATCTGGCTGATCGTGCATTTTTGGATCGCCTGCCTTCCGCGAGTGCCGTCCACTATTCTAAATCGCGGGACCCGGCCAGTCGGCAGGATTTTGATGCCCTTGTCGTCGCGCAGGTGCCGCAGATGCAGGAAATCTTTGACGCGGCCGAAAGGATCCCGACAAACTCTTTGCCGTCGATGCCAGAAAGGGCTCGGACGGTCTGGAGACGGGCGCGTCAAAAGCTTTACGTCAAGACCTGTCGGCCCGTGTAGTTGGCATAAGGCCCCGCTGCATCCGTAAAGTTCTTACGCAAGGTCCCCAAGGACCAAGACGTCGCTTCAATGTCCTGCCGATTGGTCCGGTCAAAGTAGCGCTTGCGCGCTCGCGCAGCTCGGCCGCTTCCCCCTTGAACATCTCTCTCGCCCTGCCAATAGTCCGCCACCCGCAGGCGGAGGCCGGAATGCGCATCTCGTTGATTTCGGCGGCCCTGGTGGCGTCTCTGGTCGGCTTTGGCTCCACGGTGGCGCTGGTCCTGTCGGCGGCGCTGGCGCTGGGGGCAACGCCGGC
>JANPIH010000214.1:0-23912 GCA_031424895.1 Rhodospirillales bacterium | reverse complement strand
ACGTCCGGCTCGCCCACCAGACCGAGGTCGAGCACCTGCTCGATGTTGGAGCCGGGGTCCTTCACCACCCGCGTCGCCTTGCGGGCGCGGATCAGGTTGCCGTCCTTGCCGGAGATGCCGACGGCCAGCGCGCCGGCGCGGTTGATGAGGCCGGCGACGTGCTTGTTGACGGTGCCGGCGAGGACCATCTCGACCACATCGACGGTTTGCTGGTCGGTGACGCGCAGGCCGTCGATGAAGGTGGATTTCACGTCCAGCTTCTTGAGCATGGCGTTGATCTGCGGGCCGCCGCCGTGGACGACGACCGGGTTGACGCCGACCTGTTTGAGCAGGGCGATGTCGCTGCCGAAATTGGCGGCCAGATGCTCCTCCCCCATGGCGTGCCCGCCGTATTTCACGACGACGGTGGCGCCGGCGTAGCGTCGGAGAAAGGGCAGGGCGTGGGCCAGGATGCGGGCCTGCTCCTCCGCGGCGATCTTGCGGGCGGGGTCGTTCATGCTGGCGTCCTCTTGCGGGCAATCCCCGGCCTTGTGCGGCCGGCGGGGCTTGGGGTCAAGGCAGGGCAAGGGAAGGCGTTCTTTTCTGAAAAAAAGAACCAAAAAACTTTTATCCATTAGCCTGGGTGTTTCCGCGTCAAGCGCGGTGCAAATGGTTGAAAAGTCTTTTTGCTTCTTTTTCTTCAGAAAAAGAAGATTCTTGCTGCTATTCCGCCAGCGTCGCGAGTTGTGCGCGTAGTTCGGCGATGCCCAGGCCGGTATCGCTGCTGGTGGTGACGACCAGCGGATAGGCGGCGGGGTGGCGGCGGGCCAGGGCCTGGACCTGTTCGAGTTTGCGGGCGAGGGCGGGCGGCTTTGGGGCGTCGGCCTTGGTGAGGACGAGCTGGTAGGTGACGGCGGCGCGGTCGAGCAAGTCCATCACGGCGGTGTCGGATTCCTTCAGATCGATGCGGGAGTCGAGCAGGAGGATGACTCGGCGCAGGGTGGGGCGGCCGCGCAGGAACTCGAACATGAGGCCTTGCCAGTCTTCCTTCACCTTGCGTTCGGCCTGGGCGTAGCCGTAGCCGGGCATGTCGACCAGGGTGAGGCGGCCGCCGAGGTCGAAGAAGTTCAGCTGCTTGGTGCGGCCGGGGGTGTTGGAGGCGCGGGCGAGGCCGCGGCGGCCGGTCAGCGCGTTGACCAGCGAGGACTTGCCGACGTTGGAGCGGCCGGCGAAGGCGATCTCCGGGCCGGTGGGCGGGGGGAGCTTGTCCAGCTGCTGTGCGGCGAAGAAGAATCGGCATTCGGCGGCGAACAGCAGGCGGCCGGCTTCGAGTGCTGCTTCCTCCTCCTCGGTGAGTGGCGGCGGCGCGGGGGGGGCTTCGGCGGCGTGGCCGGGGTCGTTCACACCCTGGCCGCCTGGGGTTTGTCCAGGGTGGTCTGGCGCATGATCAGCCATTGTTGCCCGATGGTGAGGAGGTTGTTCCAGGTCCAGTAGATGACCAAGCCGGCGGGGAAGGAGGCGAGCATGAAGGTGAACAGCACCGGCATCCAGGCGAAGATCTTGGCCTGGATGGGGTCTGGCGGCGGCGGGTTCAGCTTCATCTGGCCCCACATGGTGACGCCCATGATGAGCGGCCAAACGCCGAGGTGGAGGAAGGAGCTCCACTGGCCGGGGTCGAAGGGCAGCAGGCCGAACAGGTTGAAGACGTTGGTGGGGTCGATGTCCGAGAGGTCGCGGATCCAGCCGAAGAAGGGCGCGTGGCGCATTTCGATGGTGGTGAAGATGACCTTGTAGAGGGCGAAGAACACCGGGATCTGGATGAGGATGGGCAGGCATCCGGCGGCGGGGTTCACCTTTTCGGCGCGGTACATCTCCATCATGGCCTGCTGGAGCTTTTGCGGTTCCTCCTTGTACTGCTCGCGCAGCACGGTCATTTTCGGCGCCAGGAGCTTCATCTTGCTCATGGAGCGATAGGAGGTGTTGGCCAGCGGGAAGAACAGCAGCTTGATGACCAGCGTGAACATCAGGATGGCCACGCCGAAGTTGCCGGTGAGCATGAACAGCCAGTCGAGCGCGTAGAAGAACGGCTTGGTGATGAAGTAGAACCAGCCGAAATCCACCGCCTTGTCGAAGCCGGGCACGCCATAGGCGCTTTCGTAGCGGTCCAGCACGTGGACTTCCTTGGCGCCGGCGAAGGCGCGGGTGGTCGTCTCGGCGATGCCGCCAGCCGGCGCGGTGACCGGCTCCTTGGCGACGAAATCGACCTGGTAGCGGTCTTGCCCGGCCTCGCCGATGTGGCGGAAGGCGGCGGTGAGGGCGGTTTTCTGGTCGGGCAGGAGGGCGGTGAGCCAGTATTTGTCGGTGAAGCCGATCCAGCCGCCGGGGCCGGTCTGTTCCATGGCGAGGCCGGCCTTCTTCTCGCCGTCGCTTTTGGCGCCGCTGTAGGTGGTTTCCTTCAGGCGGCCCTCCAGCACGCCGATCATGCCTTCGTGCAGGATGTAGTAGCCGGCGACGACGGGGGTGTAGTCGCGGCGGATGCGCGCCCAGGGGTAGAGCGCGACGGCGGCGCCGGTGCTGTTGCGCACGCGCTGGCGGATGGTGAACAGGTAGTCGGGGTCGAGCCCGACCTCGATCTCGAAGACCAGGCCTTCGCCGTTGTCCCAGGTGAGTAGGGCGGTGGATTCGCGGGCCACGGTGCCGGTGCCGGCCCACGTGGTGTCGTTGCCGGGCAGCTTGGCGGTGACGGCGGGGTCGGCGGACCACCCGACCTGGATGTAGTAGGGCTGGCGTTCGGAGCGCGGCTCCAGCAGGCGCACCAGGGGGGCTTGCGGCTTGACCGTCTCGCGGTAGCCCTTGAGCACCAGGTCGTCGATGCGCGCGCCGAGCAGGCTGAGGCTGCCCTGAACGCGGTCGCCATCGATGGTCAGGCGCGGGACCTCGCGCGGGACGGCGGCGGCCCCGGTGGCGCTGGCCGTGGGGGCGGCACCGGCGGGGGGGGCGGGAATGCCGGTCTGGCCGGCGGGGGCTTGTCCAGCAGGGCCCGGGACGACGCTGGCGGTCGGCGCCGGCGGCGGGACCGGGCGCGGGGTTGGCATCAGCATCTGGAAGCCGAGCAGGATCACCACCGAGATGGCGATCGCCATGAAAAGTCGCTTCTGGTCCATCAGGCTTCCGTCCGGGCTGTGCGGGGCGGGGGCGGCAGGTCCACCCCTCCGGGATTCCAGGGATTGCAGCGCAGGATGCGCCGTGCGGTCAGCGCGGTGCCGTGAAGGGCGCCATGGTTGGCCAGCACGGCGCAGGCGTAGTGGCTGCACGAGGGCTCGAAGCGGCAATGGGCGCCGATGATCGGGCGCAGCGTCCATTGATAGACGCGAACGGCGCCGGTCAGCACGGAGGCGGCCGGGGTCATGCGCCGACCTGCAAGGCTGGTTCCTGCCCGGTTGCGACGGGCGCGGGCACACCGGCCTTGGCCAGCGCGCGGCGGACATCGTCCACCAAGTCGGCGAAGTGGCGGCCACGGGTGGTGTCGCGGCCGATCAGCACGAGGTCCACGCCCGCGAGGGGGTGGGCGCGCAGATGCTGGCGCGCGGCTTCCTTGAGACGGCGGCGGGTGCGGTTGCGCACCACGGCGTTGCCGACCTTCTTGGTGACGGTGAAGCCAAGGCGGGCGGGGGCATCGTCGTCGCGGGGCAGGGCCTGGAGCACAAGGCCATGCACTGCGGCGCGCCTGCCTTTGGCGGCCACAGTTAGGAATTGCGCGCGCTTGGTCAGGCGGTCCTGCTTGTGGGTGCCCACCTGCTTATGTGTGCCCACCTGCTTGAGTGTGCAATGCGGAGCCGGCGCCATCGTCGCCTCCGCTGGCTGGGCGTGGTCGGTATCGAGCGGCCGGCGGTCAGGCCGACAGCTTCGCGCGGCCCTTGGCGCGGCGGTTGGCCAGCACCTTGCGGCCGCCCACGGTAGCCATGCGGGTGCGAAAGCCGTGGCGGCGCTTGCGGACCAGCTTCGACGGTTGGTAGGTGCGCTTCACGACGTTCTCCGATCTCGCGATGGTCTCAGTTTGCTGCGGGTCTTTCCGGCACGCGTCCGGGCGCCGGCATCGGGCGGACCCGGCAAGCGACGGATGCGGGGCCTCGGCCGGAGGTCCCGTTGCAGGCCGCGGCTTATAGGGGGTGGGTGCTTGGGGCGTCAACCTTGGCGGTGGGGGTTGATTGTGCTGGCGTGACGGCGGCGGCACCGCGTAACGCAAGGCGGGCGTGGCAGTCGGACCACGAGCCCTGCTGTTACAGGGACATGACATCGATCGGGAGGGCGTGCGCGATGCGACGGATGCTGCCGCTGGCCCTGCTGGCCGCGCTGCTGGGGCTGGCCTATGCGATGGGGTGGCATGAGGCGCTGTCCTGGGAGGGGTTGGCGGCGCGGCGGGCCGGGCTGCAGGCGGAGGTTGCGGCGCGGCCGGTGCTGGTGGCGCTGGCCTATGTCGCCGCCTATGCCGCCGCGGTGGCGGTGTCCATTCCAGGGGCGGTGGTGATCACGGTGACCGGGGGGTTGCTGTTCGGCACGGTGCTGGGGGCGCTGCTGGCGGTTGCGGGGGCGACGATCGGGGCGATCCTGCTGTTCCTGGCGGCGCGCAGCGCGCTGGGGCCGACGCTGGCGAAGCGGGCGGGCCCGTGGATCGACCGGCTGCGGCCGGGTCTGGAGGCGGATGGGTTCAACGTGTTGCTGGCGTTGCGGCTGATCCCGGTGGTGCCGTTCTGGCTGGTCAACCTGATCCCCGCGCTGGTGGGCATGCGCCTGGCGCCGTTCGCGCTGGCGACCTTCCTCGGGATCATTCCGGGCACCACGGTGTTCGCCTCGATTGGCGCCGGGCTGGGCCATGTGCTCGATGCCGGCGGCACGCCGGATCTTTCGGTGGTGCTGTCCGCACCGGTGCTGTTGCCGCTGCTGGGGCTGGCGGTGCTGTCGCTGCTGCCGCCGCTTTGGAAGCGCTGGAAGGATCGTCATGGCTGAGTTCGATATTGCGGTCATCGGTGCCGGTGCGGCGGGGCTGTCGGTCACGGCGGTGGCGGCCCAGCTTGGGTTGCGCGTGGCGCTGATCGAGCGGGGGCGGATGGGGGGGGATTGCCTCAACACCGGCTGCGTGCCGAGCAAGGCGTTGCTGGCGGCGGCGCATGCGGCGCGCAGTGCGCGCGGGGCCGGGGTATTCGGCCTGCGCGTGGCGGAGCCGGAGGTGGATTGGGCGGCGGTGCAGGCGCATGTGCATGGCGTGATCGCCGCCATCGCGCCGATGGACAGCGTGGCGCGGTTCACCGGGCTGGGGGCGACGGTGCTGCAGGGTACGGCGCGGTTCGTGGCGCCGGATGCGCTTGAGGTGGCGCTGCCGGGTGGGCTGCGGCGGCTGACGGCCAGGCGCATCGTGATTGCCGCCGGCGGGCGGGCGGCGATCCCCGACCTGCCGGGGCTGGCGGCGGTGCCGTACCTGACGCATGAAACGATCTTCGAGGTGACACCGCGCCCGGAGCACCTGGTGATCCTGGGCGGCGGGCCGATCGGGCTGGAGATGGCGCAGGCCCATGCCGGCCTTGGCTGCCGGGTGACGCTGGTGCAGCGGCGCACCATCGCCCCGCAGGACGATCCCGAACTGGTGGCCGGGCTGCGCGCGGCGCTGCTGGCCGAGGGCGTTGACCTGCGCGAGAACGCCGAGGTGGTGCGGGTGGAGCCCGGGCCGGTGCTCGTGCTGGCCGACGGGGCGCGGATTGCCGGCAGCCATCTGTTGATCGCCACCGGGCGGACGCCGAACCTCGCGGCGCTGGACCTCGCGGCCGGGAATGTGCGGGCCACGGCCGCGGGGATCGCCACCGACCGGGGGCTGCGCAGCCTGAGCAACCGGCGTGTGTTCGCGGCCGGGGACATCGCCGACCCGGAGGGGATCGGGCCGCGGCTGTTCACCCATGTCGGCAGCTATCATGCCGGGATCATCGTGCGCCGGGCGCTGTTCCGGCTGCCGGCCCGGCTCGACTATGCAGCACTGCCGCGGGTGACCTACACCGATCCGGAACTGGCGCAGGTGGGGATGACGGAGGCCGACGCAAAAGCGGCGGGGCATGATGACCTGCGCATCCTGCGCTGGCCGCTGGCCGAGAACGACCGCGCCCAGGCCGAGCGGCGCACCGAGGGGCTGGTGAAGATCGTCGCGACGCCGAAGGGGCGGGTGCTGGGTGCCGGCATCCTGGCGCCCCATGCCGGCGAGATGCTGGGCACCTGGACGCTGGCGATCGGCCAGGGGGTGAAGCTGTCCGCACTGGCCGGGATGATCGTGCCGTATCCGACGCTGGCCGAGGCGGGCAAGCGGGCGGCGGGGAGCTTCTTCATGGCGCGGCTGTTCTCTGATTCGACCCGCCGCGTGGTGCGGTGGCTGGCACGGCTGCCCTAGGGACGCCGACCCGCGCAGGCAGCCATTGCGCGCACGGGCGGGGCGCCGCACCATTGCGGGATGATTGTGCCCGAGAGCATGCGGCCGGAAATGCACCAAGGGGCAATGCACCAGGGGGCCATGCCCCAGGTGGCCATGCCCCAGGTGGCCGTGCCCCAGGTGGCCGCGCCCCAGGGGGCCGAGCATGCCTCGGCGCCGCCGCCGCGCCGAAGCCTGTCCTGGCGGCTGGTGGGGTTCACGCTGGCGGTGATGGCGGGCACGGAGCTGCTGCTGTTCCTGCCAGCGATGCAGCGCGAGCGCCAGACCTGGCTCGACGACCGGCTGGTGGCCGCCCAGATCGCGGTGCAGGCGCTGCCCTCAGGCAGCTTGTCGCAGCCGGCGGCGGGGCCGGATCGGGCCAGCCGGGAGGAGGTTCTGCGCCTGGCCGGGGTGATGTCGATCCGGTTGCAGGAGCCTGGGCGGCCGATGGTGGTGCTGGCGCCGGTGGGGCAGATCCATGCTGCGGCGCTGCTGGACATGCGGGTGGAGACGGCGTGGTCGCGGCTTTCGGCGATCCTTGCCTCCCTGACGCGGACCGGCGGCCGGCTGTTGCTGGTGGTGGCGCCGAGCCCCAAGCGGCCGCAGGCGATCCTGTCGGTCGTGTTGCGGGAGCGGGACCTGGACGAGCACCTGCAGGCGGCGGCGGCGAAGGTGGCCCTGCATGGGCTGGCGGTGGCGGTGCCGACCGGCGTGCTGACGCATGTGGCGCTGCTGCTGCTGCTGGTGCGGCCGATGCGGCGGCTGACGTCCAGCATCGCCGCGTTCCGGGCCGACCCGGAGCGCAGCCCGCCGATCGAGCCGCCGCGCGCCGCCCCCTCCACCCGCGACGAGATGGTGGTGGCGCAGCGGGAGCTGGCGGCGATGCAGCGGGAGTTGCGGGCGGCGCTGTGGCGCAATGCCCGGCTTGCCGCGCTGGGGGCGGCGCTGGCCAAGGTCAGCCACGACCTGCGCGGCATCCTGGCGCCGGCGCTGCTGAACGCCGAGCGGCTGCAGGGCCATGCCGACCCGGGGCTGCGGCGGATCGGCGATTCGATTGCCGGCACGGTGGAGCGGGCAACCGAGCTGGTGCGCAACACGCTGGATTTCGCGGGCGAGGTTCCCGCCGCACCGCGCGAGCGCGTGGGGCTGCGCGCGCTGGTGGCCGAGGTGGCGGACGAGGTGCGGCTGCGCCATCGGCAGCTGCGCGCGGCGCTGGACATCGACGCGGCGCTGGCGGTGCAGGCCGACCGGGCGTCGTTGCGGCGGGCGCTGGCCAATCTGCTGCGCAATGCGGCGGAGGCCGGGGCGGCGACGGTGTCGGTCGGCGCGGTAGTGGAAGGCGACCTGGCGATGGTAACACTCGGCGATGACGGGCCGGGGTTGCCCGAAGTGGTGCGCGCGACGCTGTTCCAGCCCTTCGTGACCTCCGGCAAGCCGGGCGGCACCGGGCTGGGGCTAGCCATCGCGCGCGACCTGGTGCGGGCGCAGGGGGGCGATATCGCGCTGCTGCGCAGCGGGGCAGGGGGCACCAGCTTCCGCCTGGCGCTGCGGCTGCACCACGAGCCGGGGCGGCGCCCGGCGGCCTGATCGAGCTGGATTACCAGGGAATCGGCAGGCCCTTGTGGTCGCGGAAGCTGCCGTTGTCGTCCGGGCCGAGGGCGGCGATCACGCGCAGCAGGTCGGCGGCAGCCTCCCCGGCGGGGCGGACCGTGAGGCCGCCGCGGGCGAAGGGGGCGGAGAGCGCGGTTTCCACCGTGCCGGGGTGCAGCGCCACGCACACCGCCTGCGGCGCGCGGCGGCGCAGCTCGACGGCGGCGGTGCGGACCAGCTGGTTCAGCGCCGCCTTGCTGGCGCGGTAGGCATACCAGCCGCCCAGCCGGTTGTCGCCGATCGAGCCGACGCGGGCCGAGAGCGTGGCAAACACGCTGGCGCCCTGGCGCGGCAGCAGCGGCAGGAAGTGCTTCATCAGCAACGCCGGGCCGATGGCGTTGATCGCGAATGCGTGGGCCATGTGCGCGGGGTCAAGGTCGCGCAGGGATTTCTCCGGGGTGAAGCCGGCCCCGTGCAGGAAGCCGGTGGCGTCGATCACCAGACGCGGCGTGCCAAGGGCCGCGACATCGGCGGCCGCGGCGGCGATCGAGGCCTCGTCCAGCAGGTCGAGCGGCGGCGTGGTGGCGCGGCCGAGGGCGATGACCTGGTTGCCCTGCGCAGACAAGGCCTCGGCCAGCGCGGCGCCGATGCCGCCTGACGTGCCGATCACAATAGAAAGGGTCAAGGCAAGCAGTTCTTTTTTGGAAAAAAGAACCAAAAAACTTTCATTCCTTTGCGCCTCGATCTAATGGATTGCACCCGGTGCAAGTGATAAAAGTCTTCTTGCTTCTTTTTCTTCAGAAAAAGAAGATTCTGGCTTGCTATCGTCCTAGCAACGCCGCCCGGAAGCGGTCGCGCACCACGTGCGGGCGCAGGCTGCGGGGCTTTCTCAAGGCGGGGCCTTCCTTCACGCGCAGCAGGATGAACGCCAGGCCCGGGGCGGCGAGGATGCGCCTGCCTTCCTCGATCTCGGCCATGGTGTTGATGGTCAGCACGGTGGGGATGCCGAAGCCGGCGGCCACGCGGTCGAGCTGGACGCCGAGGCCGGTGTGGCTGTCCTGGTTGCCTGTTTCGCCGTAGTGGCCGTTGTCGACGCAGACGAGTTTCAGGTTCGCCGGTGCCATCAGGGCGATGGTGGCCAGGGCGCCGACATTCATCAGCAACTCGCCGTCGCCGGTGATGCCCAACACGCGGCGGGCGGGCTGGGCCAGGGCGAGGCCGAGGGCCATCATCGGGCCGGCCCCCATGGCGCCGCCAAGGCCGAAGACATTCGGGCCGTCATCGGTGAGGGCGCAGAGTTCCTGCGCGGTGCCGGCGAGGCCCGCGACGACCAGCCAGTCGGCGGGGCGTTCGATCAGGGCGGGAACGGCTTCGCGCCGGTCCAGCGTGGCCGGCGGCTGGTTCACGCCGGCGATGCGCTTCAACTGTGCCATGCGGGGGTTCCTCAGAACTTCTTGGCGCCGAGCAGGCGCTGGCCGAGCAGGACGGCCACGGCCTCGCCGGAGCCCCAGGCCATGGTGCAGGCGGCCTGGATGGTGGGGGCCACGTCTTCGGGCCCGTCGCAGCGCAGCACCACCACTCCCATCGCCTCCAGCACCGCCTGCGTGGCGCGGCCCATGGGGAACTGCCACGGGTTGCCCTCGCCGAAATCGCCGCGCATCGAGACGATGGTGAGAAAGGGGAAGCGGGCGCCGGCGGTCAGCGACAGCATGTTGATGCAGTTGCCCACGCCGGAGGATTGCATCAGCAGCACGCCCTTGGTGCCGCCGAGATCCGCGCCGGCGAGCAGGGCCACGCCCTCCTCCTCCGTCGTCAGCGGGATGGAGTGCACATCGGGGTCGGCGAGCGAGCGGTCGATCATCACCCGGTGCCCGGCATCGGGCACGTAGGCGATCTGCGAGACGCCCTCGGCGCGCAGGGCGTCGTACATCGCGTGTGCCCAGGCCGGGCCTTCGGGTTGGGTCATGGGCGGGACCTCACGGAACCTGGTCGCACACGGCCGGCTTGCTGTCGCCGTAGCGGCAGGTGAAGACGAACTTGCCGAGCTGCAGGATGATCCGGCTGGCGTCGCCGCCGCGCACCGTGGCGCCGTCGCTCATCAGGCGCGCCATCGGCAGGTCGCGGCCGGCCTGGATCTGTGTCGCGCCCTGGGCGGGGGCGGGGGCGGGGGCGGGGGCCGGAGAGGGGGCGGGGGCTTGGGCGAGTGCGGCGGTGGCGGGGAGGGCCAGGAGGGCGGCGGCAAGTGCGGCCATCGTGCGGGTCATGCAAAGTCCTTCCTTGTCGAAATGCCATTAAGGGCGGCGGTGGCGCGAGAACAGCACCGATCCAGCCACGGCTCAACGGTATGCTACAGCGTGCGGATCACCGGCAAATTCTCCGGCACCTCGATCGGCGCCCCAGTGGCGGCGCGGACTTCGTCGACCGTCACCCCGGGGGCGATCTCGCGCAGCAGGAAGCGGTCGCCCAGCGGCTTGAACAGCCCGAGATTGGTGGCAACCAGCGTCACCACGCCACGCGCCGTGACCGGCAGGCTGCACGATTTCAACAGCCGCGGCGAGCCGTCCCGCGTCGCGTGCTCCAGGATCACGAACACCTGCTTGGCGCAGGCGGCCAGGTCCATCGCGCCGCCGATGCCGCCACCATTCGCGCCGGCCACCTTCCAGTTGGCGAAGTCGCCGTTGCAGGCGACCTCATAGATGCCGAGAACTGTCACGTCGATGCGCCCGGCGCGGATGATGGCGAAGCTGTCGGCATGGTGGACGATGGCCGCACCAGGCCGCAGCGAGACGTTCTGGCCGCCGGCGTTGACGAGGTGAACATCCTCCTGCCCGGCCGGCAGCACCGGGCCATAGCCGATGACGCCGTTTTCGGAGTGGTAGATGATGTCGGTGTCGATCGGCGTGTTGCTGCACATGGTGGGCATGCCGACGCCGAGGTTCACGATCCAGCCGTCCTCGAATTCCTGCGCCACGCGATCGGCGATCTGCTGGCGTTCCAGCCCCTTGCTCCCGCTCACGACTGCTTTTCCTTCGCAGGCGCCCGTTCCGGGCGGCGTCCGGGCCAGAGGCCGTCTGGCGCCGACGGGATCCTGACCATGCGCTGGACGAAGATGCCGGAGGTGTGAACGTCGTCGGGGTCGATCTCGCCGGGCTGCATGAAATCCTCCTCCACCTCCACGATCACCAGCTTCGCCGCCATGGCCATGATCGGGTTGAAGTTGCGCTGGCTGCGCCGGAACAGCAGGTTGCCGAACGTGTCGGCCTTCCAAGCGCGCAGAAAGGCGATGTCGACCGGCATGGCGTGTTCCAGCAGGTATTCGCGCCCGCCGAACACCCGGGTCTCCCGCCCCTCGGCCAGTTCGGTGCCGACCGCGGTCGGCGTGTAGAAGGCCGGGATGCCGGCCCCGGCGGCGCGCAGCCGCTCGGCCAGGGTCCCCTGGGGCACCAGTTCGGCAATCACGCGGCCTTCGTTGACGTATGTGGTGAGCGGGATGCGGTCAGACGCCCGCGTGGGCGCGGTGAAAGCGGCAACCACCTTGGAAACCTGTCCGTTCTCGACCAGCATGCCGATGTCGGGCATCCGGTCGGGTGCCGCCCCGCCGGTGCCGTTGGTGATGCAGGTGAGGCCCTTCGCACCCTGCTTCAGCAACGCCGCAATCAGGTTCAACGGCACGCCGGGATAGGCGAAGCCGGCGAAGGCAATAGTGCTGCCATCGGGAATGTCGGCCACCGCTTCCATGAAGCTGCCGAATATCTTGGATCGCCGGGTCATTCGCCCCTCCTCGACTGTTGAGGGCAGTCTGGCGTGAGCGGCGGGGCGCGTGAAGCCCTCAACCAAGGAAGGCGTTCTTTTTTGGAAAAAAGAACCAAAAAACCTTTCCTCCGTTGGCTCTGTGCCAATCGGTCGGGCATGGCGCAAATGAATGAAGTCTTTTAGCTTCTTTTTCTTCAGAAAAAGAAGGGCTTTCTTGCTTCACGACAGCTTGGCGAACACCTGCCGGTCCTTGTTGTCCCGCATCAGCATGGTGAATCCGGGGATCACCTCGAACCCCAGCCCGCGCGGCATCCCGGTCTCCTCGTCTGCCACCAGCTTGCCATAGGGTTGGCTGGCAGCCTTCTCCCATTTGCCGGCGGGTTTCTTCACCTCGACGGTCACGACCGTGGCCTTGAGCTGCATCCGCACGATCGCTTCCTTGGGTGCCGAAGGCTTGGTGAGGCTCAGAATACCAGCGATCATCTGCCAGCCATTGGCCAGCGCCCAGCGCGTCAGCTCGTCCTTGTCCATGCGATGCGCTCCCGATGATGCCCTGTGGTACGCGCCGCGGCGGCGTCTGGCAACTTCTACACTGCCATGCCGGCGCACCAGCCGGACGACCAGGCCCACTGGAAGTTGTAGCCGCCAAGCCAGCCGGTGACGTCGACGGCCTCGCCGATGGCGAACAGGCCGGGGACGGATTTCGCCGCCATGGTCTGCTGCGATAACGCGCCGGTATCGATGCCGCCGAGCGTGACTTCCGCCTTGGCATAGCCCTCGGTCCCGGCCGGGACGAGTCGCCAGGCGCGCAGGCGGGTGGCGACGTCCGCCAGCGCCTTGTCGCGCAACTGCGCCATGGTGCCGTCGCCGAGGTTCGGCGCGAGGGCGGTGCCAAGGCCCGGCGCGAGCGCGGCAGCGAGGCGCGCCGGCAGCAGGTCGGCCAACACGGTGCGTAGCGCGGCGTTCGGGCGGGCCTGCTTGGCGGCGCGCAGCGCGGCAGCAACGTCGTGGCCCGGCGCGAGGTCGAGCATGATCGCCTCGCCCTCGCGCCAGTACGACGACGCCTGGAGAATGGCCGGCCCCGACAGGCCGCGATGGGTGAACAGCATCGCCTCGCGGAATGCCGCCTTGCCGCAGGCGGCCACGACCTCGGTGGCGACACCGGAGAGCGGGCGCATCAAAGCGAGGACCTCGCCGTCGAAGGTGAGCGGAACAAGGCCGGGACGGATGTCCGTCAGCGCCAGGCCGAAGCGGGCGGCGAGGTCGTAGGCGAGGCCGGTGGCGCCCATCTTCGGGATCGAGAGCCCACCGGTGGCCAGCACCAGGGCCGGGGCGGTGAACGGGCCGGCGCTGGTCTCGACGCGGAAGGCGTCGGCGCGGGAGACGGAGGCGACACGGCAGCCCAGACGCAGTTCGACCTGGGCAGCCGCGCATTCGGCCAGCAGCATGGCGACGATCTCCCGCGCCGACCCGTCGCAGAACAACTGCCCCAGCGTCTTCTCGTGAAACGCGATGCGATGCTTCCGCACCAGCGCAATGAAGTCATGCTGCGTATACCGCGCCAGCGCCGAGCGGGCGAAATGCCGGTTGGCCGAAAGGAACCGCTCCGGCACCACGCCCAGATTGGTGAAGTTGCAGCGCCCCCCACCGCTGATCAGGATCTTCTTGCCCGCCGCCTCCGCCTGGTCGAGCAGCAGCACCCGCCGCCCGCGCGCCCCCGCGGTCATGGCGCACATCAGGCCGGCGGCACCGGCGCCCAGGATGATCACGTCGTGACTGTGCATGGTCCCCGCATTTGACCGGCTTCCGCCCCGGTGCTGATCTCGCGCCAACAATCACGGCGGAGGAAGCACCCATGCGGCTCAAGGACAAGGTGGCGATTGTCATCGGTGCCGGCCAGAGCCCCGGCGACGGCGTCGGCAACGGCCGCGCCACCGTGCTGCGCTTCGCCCAGGAAGGCGCCAAGGTCTGGTGCGTCGACCGCCGGCTGGACAGCGCCGAGGAAACCGCCGCTCTGGTCCGCGCCGAAGGCGGGGCCGCCGAGGCGCATGAAGGCGATGTCACCAGCGAGGCCTCGCTCGCCGCGGCAATCCAGGCCTGCCACGCACGCTGGGGCCGGGTGGATATCCTGCACTACAACGTCGGCGTCTCCCTCGGCGGCGGAGACACGGTGCTGGCCGACTTCACCGAGGACGCGTTCGACCGCCTCTGCGCCATCAACCTGCGCGGCTGCATCATGGCCGCCAAACACGCCATCCCAAT
This sequence comes from Rhodospirillales bacterium, assembly GCA_031424895.1. Classification (GTDB taxonomy): domain Bacteria; phylum Pseudomonadota; class Alphaproteobacteria; order Acetobacterales; family Acetobacteraceae; genus CAMDGX01. Next base: position 9,880 of record JANPIH010000214.1, on the reverse strand, counting down.
CATGAAAGCGCAGGGCGCGGGCGTAATCATCAACATCTCCTCCGTCGCCGCCTACGAGAACTACCCCTACGTGGCCTACAAGGCGACCAAGGCGGCAATGGTGGAATTCACCAAGCAACTCGCCATCCAGAACGCCCCCTTCGGCATCCGCGCCAACGTCATCCTCCCCGGCCTCATGGACACCCCCATGGCCGTCGACACCCGCGCCCGCGCCACCAACCGCACCCGCGCCGAAATCGCCGCCGAACGCGACGCGCGGGTGCCGCTGCGTGCGCGGATGGGCACCGGATGGGACGTGGCCAACGCCGCCCTGTTCCTGGCCAGCGACGAGGCGAACTTCATCACCGGAGTGGAACTGCCGGTCGATGGCGGGGCGCTCTGCCGGTAAGGAAGCACGTTCTTTTTTGAAAAAAAGAACCAAAAAACTTCCTACCCATTGCGCCGGAGTTAGACCGTCCTGACGGATGCAAATGGATAAAAAGTCTTTTTGCTTCTTTTTCTTCAGAAAAAGAAGAATCTTGCCTTCTCTTTCTCTTCCCCATGCTGGAGGCCCGCATGACGATCTACACCGGCCCGGTCTTCGACATGGCAGCGCAGCAGTTCGACCGCATTGCCGACCACCTGGAGATTCCGCAGCCCGAGCGCCCGCGCCTGCTTTATCCCAAGCGCGCGGTGGCGGTGGCCTGCCCGATCCACCGCGATGATGGTTCGGAGGCGGTGTTCATGGGCTATCGCGTGCAGCATCACCTGACGCTCGGCCCGACCAAGGGTGGCACGCGGTATGCGCCCAATCTCGACATGGGCGAGGTGGCGGCGCTGGCGATCTGGATGAGCTGGAAATGCGCGCTGGCCGGCCTGCCCTATGGCGGGGCGAAGGGCGGTGTGGCCGTCGATCCCCGCGCGATTTCGCTTCGCGAGCTGGAGGCTGTGTCGCGGCGCTATATGCAGGAGATGATCCCCTTCGTCGGCCCGCATATCGACGTGATGGCGCCGGACATGGGCACCAACGAACAGGTGATGGCCTGGTTCATGGACACCTATTCCATGTACCAGGGCCGCACCGTCACCGAGATCGTCACCGGCAAGCCGGTGGCGTCCGGCGGCACCGAGGGGCGGCGGGAGGCGACGGGGCGCGGCGTGGTGTTCCTGGCCGAGCGGGCGCTGGAGGCGCGGCAGATCTCGATGCAGGGCGCGACGGCAGTGGTGCAGGGCTTCGGCAACGTGGGTTCCTGGGCGGCGCTGACGCTGGTGGAGCGGGGCGCCAGGGTGATCGGTGTGTCTGACCATACCGCCTGCTATGTCGATCGGCGGGGGCTGGATGTCGCCGCACTGGTGGCGCATGTGGCGCGCACCGGGGTGCTGGCGGGGTTCTCGGCCGAGCTGGCGGCCGACCCGGCGGACCTGCTGGCCACCGAATGCGACATCGTGATCCCGGCGGCGATGGAGCGGGTGATCGACGGGGCGATGGCCGGGCGGCTGCGCTGCCGCGTGCTGGCGGAGGGCGCGAACGGCCCAACCACGCCGGAGGCCGACACGGTGCTGGCCCAGCGGCCGGACATCTTCGTGGTGCCCGATATCCTGTGCAACGCCGGCGGCGTGATCGTCAGCTACTTCGAATGGGTGCAGGACCTGCAGCAGTTCTTCTGGACCGAGGGCGAGGTGCGGACCCGGCTGAACCAGGTGCTGGAGCGCAGCTTCCACCATGTAATGGCCCGCGCCACCCGCGACGGCATCACCACGCGCACCGCCGCGATGGCGATCGGGGTGGAGAAGGTGCGGGATGCCAAGAAGGTGCGCGGGCTGTTTCCCTGATGCGGCTTCCCTGATGCGGCTTCCCTGGGGCGGCCTCCCTGGGGCGGCAGCGTCAGGGCCGCACGGCCACGCGGTGCCGGTCTTCCAGGCCGCGCGGCGGGTTGGCAACGACCAGGGCGGTTTCCTCCAGCCCCTCCCGCACCTCGGCGGCCTCGCCGTGCAGCGCGCCGAGGCGCACCGGCGTCAGCCGCGCCACGCCGTCGCGCACCACGAACAGGCTCGCTGGTCCGGCGGGGGCCAATTGTCCCAGCGGGCCCGGCGGGCGCAATGCGGCGGCCGGCACCAGCAGCGCGCCGGTGGCATCGCGCCTCGGGCGGACGACGGCCAGGAGCGGCGGGGCCGTCACTTCCCACCACAACGGCGCCAGCCCGGCGACAAGCGCTAGCAGCAGCGCCGGGGCGAGCCAGCGGGCGCGGGTGGGGAGTTGCGTGTCCGCACGGGAGCGTGCCGCAGCCATGGCTCACCGGATTCAGTTGTGACGCATCACTGAACCGGTCAGCGGCCCTTCGGGTCAAGCATCGTCTTCGTCCGCGCCATTTTCGGCGTATCACCGGCCCCCTCAGCCGCCCGCCGGGTAGCCGTGGCGAGACGGGCTGCTGCACCGGCATCCCGCCGCCACCGTCGCTGGCAGCGCCATCAGATCACAAATCCGTGATACCGCGATTTCCCTTTGCACCGGATGTGCAGATAGATAAAATAACTAAATGAGCAACAGGAAAAACAAATCAACCCGACGTCACGCCCCGCACCTCGCTCCGCCCTGCGCCCCGCCCTGCGCACCCAATGCCGCCCGTCCGCTGGCGCTGGCGTTGCGACCGACGACGCGCGCCCGGGCCCAAGCCTTCCTGCTCGCCCTGGTGGCAGCCCTGCTCGCCCCCCTCGCACTCCGCGCCAGCCGGCGCCCGTCCGCCCCCGCTTTCGCCGCCCCCGCTTTCCCAAGCGACCTTCACTGCGACGTTTCAGCCGCCCCGTGCCAGGACTCCGTCCAGGCCCTCGCCGAGCGCCTTCTGGCCGTCCTCTCGGGGCCGCCCCATGCCGGCTGCACGCACCCCCTGCTCTGGGCCATCGGCCCCGGCCCGTGCCGCGGCATGCGCGCCCGCCCGCGCGCCCATCCCCTCCTCCGTCGCACTTCCGCCCGCGCCCCACCCGCCTTTGCTCCCCCCATCGGGCGTCGGCCGCCCGCACCCCATCACCATCGTCAATCCGGTCGGCAGGAAAAAAGTGCGGATGGGCTGCATCGAGACCTCACGAATTGCTATTGCGACTAAGTCGCATTTACAATACCAGCCCCCTTTAAGGCAACACCCGGTACAACGTCACGCGCCGCTCATCCCGGTCCTCCAACTCCCGCGTCGTCGGCACCACGAGCGCCGCGAAGGCCGCCATCTCGTCCGTCGGCAAATACGCCCGACCCGGATCGGCCATCCACACCTCCGCCTCCCGCGCCATCAGCCGCAACCACGGCATGATCCGCCTTGCGGTCGCCGCCTCGTAGCAGACGTCCCCCGTCAGGATCAGATCCCACCGGCACGCCGCCCCCACCACGTCGCCCGCCAGCCTCACCGCAACCCCGTTCAGCGCCGCATTCATCCCGATCGCCACATCCGCCAGCGCATCGATCTCCGCCGCCTCCACCGACGCCGCCCCGGCCATGGCACAGGCAATCGCCGCCAACCCGCCGCCGGCAGCGAAATCCAGCACCCGCTTGCCCGCCACTCTGTCCGGATGATCCAGCACGTGCCGCGCCAGCGCCTGGCTGCCCGGCCATGCAAAGGCCCAGAAGGGAGGTGCGATGTTGCGTTCGGCCAGCCAGTTTTCCGTCGCCTGCCAGATCGGGGTGATCTCGCTGGCGAGATACAGCCGCACCTCGGGCACAAGGGGAGCAGTGCCCGGAAGCGTATGGGATGTGACGAAAAGCTCGGGCGGCTCGGGGCTCATGCCCGGCCCAGCAGCAGCGCCAGCCCAACCAGCAGCCCGACCTCCCGGTTGGCGCGGAACAGGCGCAGGCACAGGCCGGGATCATGGATATCGAGCCGCGCCACCTGCCACGCCAGCAGCCCGGCCGGCAGCGCCATGGCCGCGTGGAACATCCAGCCAAGCCCCGCCTCCCAGCCGGCGGCCAGCACCAGCGCCAGCGTCGCGGCATAGCAGGCGCCCACGAAGGCGCGCGAGCGGTCCGCGAACAGCCGTGCCGTGGACCGCACGCCGACCAGCGCGTCGTCCTCGCGGTCCTGGTGGGCATAGATGGTGTCGTAGCCAAGGATCCAGGCGATCGCCGCCGCGTACAGCAGCCAACCCGCCACCGGAAGCGTCCCGGCAGCCGCCGCGAAGCCCATCGGCGCGCCCCAGCCGAACGTCACCCCCAGCATCAGCTGCGGCCACCACGTCACCCGCTTGGCCAGCGGATAGAGTGCCACCAGCCCGAGCGAGGCCACGCCCAATGCCTGCGACAGGAAGTTGAGTTGCAGCAGGATCGCCAACCCCGCCGCCAGCAATGCGGCCAGGAACCAAGCCGCCTGGCGCATCCGCAGCGTCCCGGCGGCCAGCGGGCGCCCAGCGGTGCGGGCGACACGTCGGTCGAGGTCGCGGTCCCACATGTCGTTGACCACGCAGCCGGCCGCGCGCATCACCACGCTGCCGACGGCGAACAGCAGCAGCAGCCAAACCGCCGCCGCCGCATCGGAAGCCGCGAGCACGATCGACCACAGCCCCGGCAGGAACAGCAGCCAGAAGCCGATCGGCCGGTCGGCGCGGGCCAGCAGCGCATAGGGCTGCCACCCCTGCGGCAGCCGCGCCACCCAGCCGGTTCGGACGATGTCGGTATGCGCCATGCATGCTATCCTGCCCGCTCCCATGACGCACTCCAACACCACCCCCCGGCTGTTCGTGCCGGACGACCTGACCGAGGGCGCGGAGCTTGCCGCCACGCCCGCCCAGGCCCACTACCTTGGCAACGTGCTGCGCCAGGGGCCGGGCGCGATGCTCCGCCTGTTCAACGGCCGCGACGGCGAGTTCGCGGCCCGCATCGCCTTCCTGCGCAAGGACCGCGCCGCCTTCGCCGTGGGAAGGCAACTCCGACCGCAGGCGCCGGAGCCCGATTTGTGGCTGGTGTTCGCGCCGCTGAAGCGCGATGCCACCGACCTGGTGGTCGAGAAGGCGACCGAGCTGGGTGCCTCTGCCCTGTTGCCGGTGTTCACCGAGCGCACCAACACGGCGCGGCTGAACCTGGACCGGCTGCGCGGCATCGCCACCGAGGCCGCCGAACAGTGCGAGCGCCTCACCGTGCCGCGCATGGCAGACCCGCAGCGCCTGTCCGACCTGCTCGCCGCCTGGCCCGCCGGGCGGCGCCTGGTGGTGGCGCTGGAGCGTGCCGAGGGGCCGCCGCCGCGTGGCTGCAACGTGCCCACCGCTTTGCTGGTGGGGCCAGAGGGCGGGTTCGCGCCCGCCGAGGCAGAGATGTTGCGACGGCCTGAATTCGTTGTCCCGGTGTCGCTGGGCCCGCGTATCCTGCGGGCCGAGACGGCGGCCATTGCCGGGCTGGCCCTGTTGCAGCCGCCGCCCGGCGGCTATGCTGCGCCGGCCGCTGGTACACCGGCGGCGGATTGATTTGGCCAGAACGAACGGAACATGCATGTCCAATCCCGGAGACGGTGACGCGACGCCGATCACCTCGGTGCGCCAGCTTGCCGACCACATCGCCGTCGGCTGCAAGCCGCGCGACCGCTTCGGCATCGGCACCGAGCATGAGAAGTTCGGCTTCCGCCACACCGACATGTCCGCGCCGGAGTTCGCGGGGCAGGGCATCCGTGCGGTGCTGGAGGGCATCGCCGCGCGGGCCGGCGGGGCGTGGAAGCCGATCCTGGACCGCGGTAACCCGATCGGCCTGTCCAGCGACAGCTATGCCGCCATCTCGCTGGAGCCGGCCGGCCAGCTCGAACTTTCCGGCGGCCTGCTGTCCGACCTGCACGAGGCGCGCGCCGAGCTGGAGGCGCACTATGCCGAGGTGCGCCCGGTGGCCGACGCGCTGGGCATCGGCTTCGCCCCGCTCGGCTTCCACCCGATAAACACGCGGGCCGCGATGCCGTGGATGCCCAAGGGGCGCTACGCCATCATGAAGGGCTACATGCCCAAGGTCGGCTCGATGGGGCTCGACATGATGACGCGCACCTGCACAGTGCAGGTCAACCTCGACTACGAGAGCGAGGCCGACATGGTGGCCAAGCTGCGCGTGGCGCTTGCGCTGCAGCCGCTGGCCTCGGCGATGTTCGCCAACTCGCCCTTCGTGGAGGGCAAGCCGAGCGGCTTCCTCTCCTATCGCTCCCAGGTCTGGACCGACACCGACAACGCCCGCAGCGGCATTCCCGGCGTGGTGTTCGAGGACGGGTTCGGCTTCGAGCGCTATGTGGAGTGGCTGGTCGACACGGTGCCGATGTATTTCGCCTATCGCGACGGCACGTATGTGGATCTCTCCGGCCGCTCCTTCCGCGCCTTCATGGACGGGCGGCTGGGCGTGGCGGCGGCCGGGCAGGCGACGCTGGGCGATTTCGCCGACCATATGACGACCGCGTTCACCGATGCCCGCCTTAAGCGCTACATCGAGATGCGCGGGGCCGATGCCGGCAGTGCGGAGATGATGATCGCGCAGTCGGCCTTCTGGGTCGGGCTGCTGTACGACCCCTCGGCGTTGGCGGCCGCGGCGGCACTGGTGGCCTCGCGCCCCTGGACCGAGTTCGCGGCCCTACGCCCGCTGGTGCCGCGCACCGCGCTGGACACGCCCTGGCAGAAGGGCACGCTGCGCGACCTGATGCGCGAGGCGCTGGCGATCTCCCGCGACGGGTTGCGCGCGCGTGCCCGGCTGGACGGGCGGGGCCGCGACGAGAGGCTGCACCTCGCACCGCTGGGGGCGATTGCCGCCGGCGGGCCGACGCAGGCGGAGCATTGGCTGGAGCGCTATCACGGCCCCTGGCGGGGCGATGTCACGCACATGCTGCGCGAGGCTGCCATCTGAGGCTTGCCGCGCCAGCCGATGCACGCGACCAGGCCTGAATGAGCACTGTGGTATACACCTGCGTGTACTGTTAATCTGTAGCTTGTCACGGAGTCGTTTATCGGCGTCATATGCGCCACGTCACGACCCGATGCCGATTGCCCCACGGATTCCGCCCACGGAGTATTGCGTCACGTCCTCCAGCCTGCCTTCCCCCGCCGATCCCGTCCTCGTCCGCCTGCGCCTGATCGGCCAGATGGAAGCCTGGACCCTGACCAGCGAAAACATCCTGCCAACCGGGCGCAAAACCCGGGCGCTGCTGGCTATTCTCGCCCTGTCCTCGCCGCGCCCCGTGCTGCGCAGCAAGCTGGCGGAACTGCTCTGGAGCCGGCGGCCGGAGGAGCAGGCCCGCGCGTCCCTGCGCCAGGAAATCCACCGGCTGCTGGAGGCGCTGAACCCTGTCGGCGCCCAGATCATGTCGGTGCAGCGCGACCACCTGACGCTGCGCCCCGGCACCGTCTGGGTCGATGTGGAGGAGGTGCTGCGCGCCTCGACCAGCAAGCCGCAGGCGCTGACCCTGCTCGACGGCGAGTTGCTCGAGGATCTCGACGGTGTCGATCCGAGCTTCGACCAGTGGCTGGCCGGCGAACGCGAACGGCTGCGCGACCGGGCCCGCGCGCTGGCCGAAACCCTGCTGCGCGAGAAGGACGACCCCGAAACCGTAATCCCCGCCGCGCAACAGCTGCTTCTGATCGACAAGACCCATGAAGGGGCCTGGCGGTCGCTGATGCGCGCCTATACGACCCGCGGCGAGCGGGGCATGGCGATCCAGGCCTATGAGCGCTGCCGCTCGGTGCTGGCCGACCTGCTGGATGCCCAGCCGTCGGACGAGACGCAGCGGCTGCTGGCCGAGATCCGTGCCTCCAGCCCGCCCGCCGCCCCGATGCCCCGCGGCCAGGCCATCCCGCCGCCGCCTCCGCCGCCGGCCTCTCGCCTGGAGCCGCGCCAGCCGATGCGTGAGCCGCGCGCCGACTTCCTGCGCGAGCCGCGCCCCGAGGTTCGCGAGCGCAGCAGCGGCGAGCCGCGCGCCACCACCCGCGGCGGCGCGCGCGTCGGCGTGCTGCCGTTGCAGATGATCGGCACGACGGAGAGCGAGGTGCATTTGTCCACCGGCCTTGCCGACGAGATCACCTCGGCGCTGGCACGTTTTCGGTGGATGTTCCTCGTCTCCTCCAGTTCGCTCGCCCGCTACGCGACCCAAACGCGCGACGAGATGCAGATCCGCCGCGCCTTCGACATCCACTTCCTGCTCGACGGCACCATCCAGCGTGTGGGCGAGCGGCTGCGCATCAACCTGCGCCTGCTGGACCTGCGGGCCGGCAACCAGGTGGTGTGGTCGCAGCGCTTCGACCGCGCCGCCGATGACCTGCTGACGCTGCAGGACGACGTTGCCGCCGAGGTGGTGGCGCAGATCGACCCCGAGATCCTGCTGATCGAATCCCAGCGCGTCACCTCGCGCCCGTCGCAGGATTCCAACGCCTACGATCTCGTGCTGCGCGCCATGCCGCTGATCAGCCGCCTGGACAAGCCGCTGTTCCTGGAGGCCGGCGAATTGCTGCGCCGCGCGGTGGACACCGAGCCGGACTACGCCGCGGGCCATGCCTGGTATGCCTACTGGACGATGTTCCTGGTCGGCCAGGGCTGGGCCGCCTCCCCGGGCGATGCCATGGCCGAGGCCGGGCGGCTGGCCGAGCGCGCCATTACGCTCGACCCGCAGGACGCCAAGGCGCTGACCATCGCGGGCCATGTGCGCGCCTTCCTGCATCACCGCCTGCGCGAGGCGATCGCCCTGCATGAGCGCGCCCTGATGCTGAACCCGAACCTGGCCATGGCCTGGAACCTGTCAGGCGTCGCCTTCGCCTATCTCGGCGAACTGCCGGAGGCCGAGCGGCGCATCGCCCGCTACAAGCAACTCTCGCCGTTCGACCCGCAGGCCTATTTCTATGACACCGCGCGGATCATCATCGCCCTGCTGAAGCACGCGCACGAGCAGGCCGTCGAGATCGGGCGCGAGGTCAGCCAGATGAACCCGGCCTTCTCGGCCGCCTGTAAGCCTTACCTGTCGGCCCTCGGCCACCTCGGCCAGAAGCAGGAGGCCGACGCCGTGCGCGCCCGGCTGCTGGAGATCGAGCCGGAATTCAGCCTGTCCCGCTTCTCCCAGGGCAGCCCGTTCGAGCGCGCCGCGGACAGGGAGCACTACGTGACGGGACTGCGGCTGGCGGGGATCAAGGAGTAGGGTGCTGCGCCCTACGCCCGTGCATCCACCACGACGAGTTCCGCCGCCTCGCTCGCCACGATGGTCACCATTTCCTCATCCGTCACCGTCACGCCGTCGCGCGTGCCGGCCGGAACGCCGTTGATGGTGACCGACCCGGTGGAGGGCACCAGGTAGGCAACGCGGCCTGGCGCCATTCGGTGGGTTACGCTCTGCCCCTTCGCCAGCGTGGCGGCCAGCACCGCCGCGTCGGCATGGAGCGCCAGGGCGCTGCCGTCCGCGCCCGGGCGACCATCGGCCAGTGCCACCAGGCCGCCGCCCTCGCGCGGGAAGCGCCGCGTGCCCCAGCCCGGCGCCACGCCGCGGCGGTCTGGGACCAGCCAGATCTGGAACAGGCGCGTGGGCGTGGGCTCCAGGTTCATCTCAGCATGCACCATGCCGCTGCCGGCATGCATCACCTGCACGTCCCCGGCTTCGGTGCGGCCTTCGTTGCCCAGCGAGTCGCGGTGGGTGATGGCGCCCTCGCGCACATACGTCACGATTTCCATGTCGCGGTGCGGATGCGGGTCGAAACCCTTGCCGGCGGCGATTTCGTCGTCGTTCCACACCCGCAGCGCGCCGACGCCCATGCGCGCGGCGTCGTGGTAATGGGAAAAGCTGAAGTGGTAGCGCGCGTTCAGCCAGTCGTTCTGGAACCGCCCGAGGCTGGCGAAGGGCTGGACCTGGATCATCGGAAATCTCCTGGTTTATTGTTCGATATCGAACAATTGGACGCAGAACTAATCCCGCGCGGTCGACGTTTCAAG
>JANPIH010000213.1:0-7633 GCA_031424895.1 Rhodospirillales bacterium | reverse complement strand
GCCTATGCCGACCAGCGCGGCCGCGACGCCTTAGCGTTCGAGCCGATCGTGAGCCGGTATCTGGACGTTGCCGATGACCTCGTGGTGCGGACTCCGTATTCGCGCGCCGTTATCGACTTGCGGCGGATGGTGCCCTGGGCGCGCTGGGACCCGGCGTCCAAGGCGTGGCACGTGCCTTTCCGGTCATTCGAGGAGCTGCGCCGGCACTGGCCATCCATCGAATGCGCCGCTCGCCGGGCCGAGCCGGAGGTGCGGCGCAAGCGCGAGGCAGAGTGCAGAGCATCCCCCGAGCACGCGGACAGGCTGGCCGAAGCTGCCGAACGCCGCCGCAATCGGTATCCGGTGTCGGACGACGCGCTGCCGCCGCAGGGGCGCGTGCTGATGACGCATAAGGGGTGCGTGGTGTTCTAGGATGTTACCGGAGAGATTGTGGACCCATCGCTCGCGGGCCGCTTCTATCCTGGTGTGGCGGCCGGACCCACCACGTTGATCTGGGCAATCCGGCGCAGGCCGACTCACGATGAGCTGGTCCGGGCCTGGCCGTCGCGGCGATCGCCGGACGCAGCCGAGCTTGCGCGTGGCTGGTGGGAGCCGACCATCGAGATGCTCCGCGAGGAACGCCGCAAAGCGGCCTCCCTCGAACGCGCGCAGGCAACGCGTGGAGCAAAGGCATCCTGATCGCTGCGATTTCGCGCAGCGCTAATCCTTTCCGCCGGCCTCTCGATACTTCTGCCGAGCGGACACGACCGATGCTGTCGCTGCTTTGCGATCTGCGACATAGGCGGCTTGCGCCGCCGCTCGCTCGGCTTCCAGTTCGTCCTGTCGCCGGCGCAGATCGACCTCTTGTCGCGTATGGCTCTCGTCAAGTTTCCGGAGATCCGCTTCGGCAGCATCGAGGAGGCTGCGGTCAGGCGGCGGCTTTGCCGGAGTGCTCGAGGGCGACAATCTCGCCTTGCCTTTGCGACTGCGTTGCTTCGGCCCCTCTGGAACAGCCGGCAAGTGCGCCGGCTCCAGGACAAACGGGTCGCTCGATCCGGCGGCTCGCTTCAGCGGGATCTCGGGATGAGCACGTGCAGCTTCGACGGCTTGTGGATCCTCGGTGAGCTTGGCCAGACCCGTTGAAAACAGGTTCAGATGGACGCCCCAAGCCCGCAATGCGGCCGCCTGACTCGAGGCGGCCACGACGGTGTCGTAGAAGCCGAGATGGGCTTGATAAACTTTCAGCTTGCGGACTGGTGCGTTGCCCACCTTTGCCTCACTGAATGGATGGCCGATCGACACCCAAGCCTGAACAGCCGCCATTGCCAAGGCGGCAGCATGCCAACCGCAACATCATGTCCATCCCTCAACCCCGAGACAGTCCACTCTTCCACAGGCATGTTCTCGGTCCGCGCCAGTGGGTGTGGTGATCGATGATAGCCTCGCGTTGCCCAGGTGTCTCACCACGCCGATTTTCGGGACTGGACTCCTTCGGTGTTCCTGTGGTGTTCTCGTGGCCATGCTGTTCCCTCCTCCCATTCGCGAACTGGATGACGCTCAGGCGGAGACGGCTTTGCGTGAGGCGATGATTTCCGCGGCGACGGGATTGACGCGCATCGCCGACACATATCTCGCGGCGCAATCAGCGCGCGTTCTGGTCGATCGGCTGCGGCTGTCAGGGGTACCCGGTTGGCCCGGCCTCATAGCAATAGTGAAGTCCTGCATTTCGCTTCTCCAGCTTGGCGACCACCCACGTGTCCCATACCCTCGATCGTGGCGCCCGGGCGAATCTAGTGCAAAGCACGGTGGGGCACGCCTCGCTGGCGACCACGAGCCGCTATGCTCATGCCCGGCTGGGGGACAGCTCGGTACGATATCTGTCGGTTGAGGGGCATATAGAGTCCCCGAAGGGGCGGCTCAGTGCCGCATTTCCATAATGGGGCTTCCGGTGCCGGCCGGCAGCAACCCTGTGTTGGCAATTCGTCCCGCTTGAGGTGAATCCAGCCCTAGTCCTATAGCGACATTAACGCAGCGCGACGTCGGGATTCTTTACACTTAATCAAATGCCGGAAAACCGCGAAAGCCAAGGCATTGAATTGAGGCCATTTCCCTATGCGGCATGGAAATTGCGTCATACGGTCGTGAGCGACTATCCACCGTTTGTGATCAAAGGGAATATGACATGGAATTATTCAAGGCGCGCTTGCTCGGGGCTGCCTTAGGATTGGCTGTAGTCTCTCGTCGGCCATAGCCGCGCCGTTTCTCGGGTCAGCGCAAAGTTTTTCGGTCCTGGGTGCATCGACGGTAACCAACACCGGCGCGACCACCCTCAGCGGTGATCTCGGCTTGTATCCGGGCACGTCGATCACCGACTTGGGGACCGTCACCTTGATGGGGACAGTCCACCAGACCGACGCGGTTGCACAGCAGGCACAGATCGACGCCCTGACGGCCTACAATATCCTGGCAGCCATGCCGTTCACCGCCAACCTGACGGGGCAGGATCTGGGTCGCCTCACGCTCCTGCCGGGCGTGTACCACTTCGACACGGCGGCGCAGTTAACGGGGACGCTCACGCTTGATGCAGCGGGCGCCGCCAATGCGCTCTTCGTGTTCCAGATTGGAAGTGCGCTCACCACCGCGAGCGGCTCTGTGGTCAGCTTAGCCAACGGCGGTGCAAACAATGGCGTGTTCTTCCAGGTCGGCAGTTCCGCAACTCTCGGCACCAGCACCACCTTCGCGGGCAACATCATCGCGGACCAGAGCATCAGCCTGAACACCACCGCGCGTATCCTGTGCGGTAGGGCCATCGCGCTGAACGCCGCGGTGACGATGGACACCAACACAATCTCCAATGACTGCAGCGCCTTCAACGGGGGCAGCGGCCGCAGCGACTACGGCAGCGTCGGCTTCAGCAGCCTCGCCGGTCTCGATGTCCAGGCCGTCCCCGAACCGACGACGCTCGTGCTGTTCAGCGCCGGCTTGGTCGGCCTCGGGCTGTTCGGCCGCCGGAAGGCCAGCGCGGCTTGATCTCCGCCCACCCGGGCCAGCGCGCAGACAAAGCGGAAAAGCTGGCCCGCCCGCGCCAACACTGAATGACGTCCCTGATCCTAGGTGGCGTTGACATTCACCGTGTCCAGATGAATGCACTGATAACGGACAGCATGGACATGAAGGCGCGCGGGGTTTGTTCGTAGCGCGTCGCGATGCGCCTGAAGTGCTTGAGTTTCAGGAAGAAGCGTTCGATCAGATTGCGCTCGGAGTAGAGAGCGAAGTCACAATGGACCTGGGGCGATGTTGTTCGGGGTAGAATGACGGCGATGGCGCCCTGTTCAGTGATGGCCTCACGCAGCGATTTTGCGTCGTAGCCTTTGTCGCCCAGGACATGCTCTGCCGGCAGATCAGCGATCAAGTCTTCAGCTTGAGTAGCATCGCTGGCCTGCCCCGGCGACCGGATGAACCGCAGAGGATTCCCCACAGCATCGACTACAGTATGGAATTTTGTGGTCAAGCCACCCCGCGGACGTCCAATCGCGCGAGCTTCAGGCCCCCCTTTTTGCCCGCCGCATGCTGATGCGCCCGGACGATGGCGGAGTCGATCATGATGTATTCGAAGTCAGGATTGTCGGCCATTGCCGCAAACAGGCGATCCCACACGCCGTCCTTGGACCATCGGGAAAAGCGGACGAACATACTGTTCCAACTGCCAAAACATGCGGGTAAATCGCGCCAGGGAACACCTGTGCGGGCAAGCCACAGTATTGCTTCCGGAAACAACCGATTGTTCGCTCCTGTCCTGCCGGGGCCGCCCGGCTTACCCGGCAAATGCGGCTGTATCCGCTCCCACTGCTGGTCCTTCAACATCAACCGAACCGACAACATCCGAAGCTCCCAGAAAAGGAGCTTGAATCGGATTTTTCGCCGTGCCGGAACCCTGAATGTCAACGCATCCTAAACCGCGGGATGACCGAGGCGAACATGCGCGTGGCCCAGTCGCTGTACAACATGGCCGCGACCGGCGGCAGCGTCGCAGCAGCGATCTTCTGGATGAAGGCGCGGGCTGGCTGGTGAGAGAAGCATCTGGAGGAGCCGGAGGCCGAGCAGACCACGAGTGTCATCCACCGCTTTACGCCACCGAACGATGCGGCCGAAACTCAGGCCACGATCGAGAACGACGCCGATGACCGGTGATGACCTCAATAACGTCCCCTGTTCACCACCGACCAACGACCATCGATCGGTGTTGAACGGGGGCGGCTGATGCTGGACAGTCTGGACGGTCCCGAAGTCCGTCTCCCGTCCGCTGATGTGGTGTTGCTACCCGCTCGGACGGGGCATTGCCGGTTGAAAGCTATGTAGGTGTGCAGAGTAGTAACTCGATGCAGTGCTAAGCGAGGTCGGCCCGGCACCAGCGCAATGGCGCATCCAAAGCCTGTTCGGCCCAAATACGGGCCATTTCGAGAGGAACCGCATAACCACTGTCGCAGACAATCATGTCGGCAATGAGGACGACAACTACAGCGCGTACCAATTTGAGAAGGGAGCGACATTTGGTCCCACAGTATTCTGGGGGATTTTGAGTCGTTACAGGACTGAATACCATTGTATCCTCGCGAGAATTATAACGTAGAAAATGATAGCGGTTAAAAAGAGCTTTCAGCCCCGATCCTAATGCGATCGATCAGAAGCGTCGTAGGAGTTTAGTAATAAATCCGAAAATGTAGAGTCAATTAATGTATGCGGAGCTAATTATGCGATCAAATAAATATAATGAAATCAGTGTGATAGGTTCTGGCGCAGCCTCTGGTGACCGCTTCAGTCGAAAATAACTGAGTCGAAAAACATGCTGTCGTCTAATGTAGTGGGGTAAAGTACGGTTTTTCGGAGGTTGAGACCTCATCGGATAACGATCTAGCCAGGGGTCCCTCCAGCAGCTTTGGGGTTCGGGATGACTGCCTCTTGATGGCCTCCATCTCCGCTGCCTCTCGCCGCGCCTGGGCAGCCGCAGCCGCATCCGGCCCTCTCCTGCCGGCCGGTAACCCCGGTCCCCGCCCAGCGCCTTCCCATGTGCCTTTGCCGCCGCCAGCGCCGCCCGTGTCCGCTCGCTGATCAACTCCCGCTCCTTCTGCGCAATCGCCGCGTAAATGCGCATCATCAGGTCGTCGACTTCCGGCATGTCGCCCGCGCGGAGCGAGTATACATCCTCCAGCAACTGCGACAGCGTGGGAGCCCGGCGCGTGATGCGGTCGAGGTGGGCCACGACGAGCACTGCGCAGAGTTGACGGCAGCGTGCCAGTGCCGCCTGGAAGCCCGGACGTCGGCCAGCAAGTGTTGCACCGTCCAAGGAAGGACAATGGCTTACCCTTGGCGGAGGTCGACCATTTCTGATGACGCCGGTAGGAGCAACATAATCGCGTGGAACATCCCATGGGCAGTTGCGTTCCAGCCACACTTACCGGCCGCGTGAGGAGCGAGAGGGGAACGTTTACGCTGACACTCAGCGCAACCCACGGGTCCGAACTGGGTTGACGTCCATGGTCTGCTAGGGGTGGGGAATGACGGCTAACTGCGTAGATTACTTCACCAACTCTCAGCGGAAACAACTAGGTGGTTGGTCACATCAGACCAACTGGAGATGAAGACGATGACTCAAACAGTAGACACCATGCGGTGCAAAAAAAGACGATTGGCTCGCACGCCACTCGTGGAGGCAATTAATTCAGCAAGAATCCTAGTCGTTTCTGCTAGCTTGATTGTTGGATTTTTCGCTGTAGTCCCTGCGGCTTATTCGCAACCGGCGATAACGCTCAATTACGTACAACCGCTCGGTCCGGCTGCAATCCGCGACGTCCAGCAGCGCTTGCGGCAGGCAGGCGTTTATAGGGGGAATGTCGATGGGATTTGGGGTGCTGATAGCCGCGCTTCCTTGCGGCGCTTCCAAGAAACGCACAGCCTGCAAGTCACTGGTGAGCTGAACCAGGCGACCGCCGCGACGCTGGGACTCCAATGGTCCGATCTTCTGTCGGTCGCATCGACGTCGCCGGCCGCGGCACCGGTGCCTGCGCCCACAACAGAATCCACGTTGCGTCCGGAGGTGATACGCATCATCCAAGGTCGTCTTGGGCAGCTCGGATTCTATAGCGGAGCTGTCGATGGCATCTGGGGACCGAATATGCAGACTGCAATTGAGCGCTTCCAGCAAGGGCGAGCATTGCAGGCGACTGGACAACTCAACCCTGCCACCATCACCGCCATGGGGCTTGATCCCAACAACCTTTTGGCGCCGGCACGGTAATAACGCCCGAAAATGACAGATTGATACCCGGAGCTGCTCGTGATGGGCGCCGAGTGATGAGTCCAAGAGGATGCGCAGGTCGAAATCGGGACAACCAACGGATCGCTGGCAGGCGGCTGGAATAGACAGCGACGCGCTGCAGCAGTCGCGCCACCGTCGTGTGTGTCCACGCTCCGCGTCCCCCAGGCGGTAGAACGCCCTTCTCGTTGAGGGCGCGGGCCAACGCCTGCGGGCTGTAGATCCCGGTTGCCTGTAGAGTCTCGACTTCCAAAGCCAGTCGATGCGCGGAGCGTTCCGCCGCTCCCCTCCGCGCCAGGCCCGCTGCCGCGGCGTCAGGCCCCCCTGTAGGCCTGTAGCCCCGATCCCCGCCCAGTGCCTTGCCACGTGCCTTCGCCGCCGCCAGGGCCGCCCGTGTCCGCTCGTTGATCAGCTCCCACTCCTTCTGCGCCATTGCCGCGTAAATGCGCATCTGGATCCGCGGACCAATCTTGGCCCCCGACCGAGCCCCCCGCGGCCGGGCGCTACCGCCTCTCTGCTGTCGGTGGGTCACGACGGACGAACTCGAGGCCAGCGCCCCGCAACTCGTCCACCAAATATTCGGCGCAAATGCTCGCCAGATACAGTTCGGCCAGACGCGGCAACCGCCCACCCCGAGCTATAGCCACTCGTAGGGCTGCCACAACCTCCGCGTCTGTTGCGTCGCGGCGCGTATCGGGAAAAAGGGACCGTTACTCCATAGATGAGAACATAAAGAGAACTCCTCCCGAGAGTCGAGTCGCTTCTGCGATCTCGATCGTCGGGTTGCGCCACCAGATCGGCACCGAGCAACCTTCCCGATTCCTCCGTATTCTCCGCGCGACAGTCCACAGCGAGGCGACAGCTACACCATGGTTCGCAACGTTGACCCTGAGGTCCTTCATCTCGAAAAGCGGGGCTGGATACCCAACAACCCCGAGTTGCCGGTGCTGCTCTATCGCGAGTTTCTCGGGAACGACGAGTCCGACATGGCATCGGCAATGGAGGCGCTGTTTCGCCGCAATGGCTGGTCGCCGCAGTGGCGCAATGGAGTCTATGCCTTCCACCATTTCCACATGAAGGGCCATGAGGTTCTTGGCTTTGCTGCGGGGCAAGCTCGGCTCATCCTTGGCGGGCCAGGTGGTCCGGAGGTCTGCGTGCGAGCGGGAGACGTGGTCGTGCTGCCAGCCGGGACGGGGCATTGCCGGCTCACCCTGACCATCGCACAGGTCGTGCTCGGCGAGCTCGTACCGAAATCGCTGGCGCTGCAGTTCCCCACCCAGGTCGCACTGGCAACCGTGTTGCCGATGCGCTGGTCGCTGGCGGCCTTCCGTCCGTTTCTCG
>JANPIH010000212.1:0-17667 GCA_031424895.1 Rhodospirillales bacterium | reverse complement strand
CCGTGCCTGACCCGTCAAACTTGGCGCAAATGAGTAAAAAGTCTTTTTGCTTCTTTTTCTTCAGAAAAAGAAGATTCTTCCTTCCTTTGGTATCCTCATGTCCCTCGCCCTGACCACCTTCCTCCTCGCCGTCCCCGCCTTGTTTTCCATCGTGAACCCCCCGGGTGCGGCGTTCATTTTCAACGAGGTCACCGCCCATCTGAGCGCCGCCCAGCGCCGCATGTTGTCCGACAAGGTGGCGCTCTACTCGCTCGCGGTGATGCTCGGCGCGTTGTGGGCCGGCTCCTACATCCTGGAGTTCTTCGGCATCTCGCTGGCGGCGTTGCGCATTGCCGGCGGCGCGGTGGTCGCGGTGCGCGCCTTCGACCTGCTGAACGCGCCTGAGCGGCAGGAGGCGCGCAAGCAGCAGCAGGCCGAAAGCGGGGAGGGCGACGTGTCGGGCATGGCGTTCTTCCCGCTCACGCTGCCGTTCACCACCGGGCCCGGCACCATCGCGGTTGCCGTGGCCTTGGGCGCGCAGCGTCCGCCGGGGGCAGGGCAGGTGCTGTGGTTCTTCCTCGGCGCCTCGGCCGCCGCCGTGGTGATCGCCGGCGTGATCTGGCTGTCCTACCGCTCGGCGGACCGCGTTGCCCGCCTGCTCGGCCCGTCGGCGCGCACCACGTTCGCGCGGCTGTCGGCGTTCCTGCTGCTGTGCATCGGCGTGCAGATCGCCATCACCGGCATCACCGAGGTGGCGCAGGGGATCGGTAGATAGGGGGTGGCATTGCGGCCCCCCGCCAGCTGCCCCATACTTTATTGCGTCGCGAAAGGGGTTGCATGGGACCGAACCTGATCATTGTTCATGCGAAGTGGGACCCTGAGGCCCGCGTGTTCGTCGCCACCAGCGACGATGTTCCAGGGCTGGTGGCGGAGGGCGAGTCGCTCGACGCGCTGATGGAAACGCTGTCGGTATTGGTCCCCGAGCTGCTGGAGTTGAACGCACCCAGCGGTGCCGCTGCCGGCTATCGGGATATCCCCTTGGCGGTGCTGAGCGAGCGGGTTGCGACGGTGCGTGTTCCAGCCTGATGCCAAGCTGGACGCGGGAGGTCAAGACGGCACTGACCAGAGGCGGATGCGGGTTCGAGCGTCACGGCTAAGGCGACCACGAGGTCTGGTATAGCCCGCATACCGAACGACGCTTCCCCGTCGACGCGAAGATTCTGTCCCGCCACACCGCCAACGAGATCATGAAGCAGGCCGGACTGCCGCATCGGTTCCGGTAAGGCGGGCACGGAAGCGGGGGTGGTGGAGCTGAGCGGGATCGAACCGCTGACCTCGTCATTGCGAACGACGCGCTCTCCCAACTGAGCTACAGCCCCATCCCGCGGGGGCGGAACATGACCACGCCCGCAGGCCAAGTCAAGCAGCAGCCCGCGCCGGCCAGGGTTTACCGCCGGGCCGGGCCATGGCACACGGAACACCATGGCGCACCGCCGCCGCCGCCGCCCGGAGGTCCCGTGATCACTATCCTGTTCCAGATCGTCGATCAGGTCCTGAACCTTTACAAGTGGGCCGTCATCCTGGCGGCCGTGATGAGCATGCTGGTCTCGTTCAACGTGCTCGACACGCGCAACCGCTTCGTCTGGATGATCGGCGACTTCCTGTTTCGCATCACCGAACCCGCGCTGCGCCGCATCCGGCGCGTCATTCCCACCTTCGGCAGCATCGATCTCAGCCCTATCGCGCTGATCTTCTTGATCTACATCGCCCAGATGCTGCTGGCCCGAATCTACGCCGCCATCGTGCACGGCAACGTCTCGGGCCTGATCCTGTAGCGACCATGTGCTTCCGGCGCGCGGCCACCGGCGGCCTCGGCCACGCCTGCGTCAGGGTGGCCCCGGGGGCGACCAGGCGCGACAAGGCCGTGCTGGTCGCGGGCGACGCCACCCTTCCCGCTCCCAAGCCGGAGGCGCCGTGACCTCGCAATCCCCCATGGCCCGCATCATCGACGGCAAGGCCATCGCCGCCGCCCTGCGCGCTGAAACCGCCGCACGCGTCGCTACTCTGTCGTTCCGCCCCGGCCTGGCCGTGGTGCTGGTGGGCGACGACCCGGCCAGCCAGGTCTATGTCCGCAGCAAGGACCGCGCGGCCACCGCGATGGGCATCGCCGCGCGCACCATCCGCCTGCCTGCCGCCACCCCCCAGGCCGAGCTGCTCGCCGTCGTCCGCGGCCTGAACGAGGATGCGGCGGTGGACGGCATCCTGGTCCAGCTCCCCCTGCCGCCGCACATCGCCACCGAAGCGGTGCTGGACGCGATCGACCCGGCCAAGGATGTCGACGGCCTTACCCCCACCAGCGCCGGACTGCTCGCCGCCGGCCGGCCCGGCCTGGTGCCCTGCACCCCGCTCGGCGTGATGAAGATGCTGGCTGCCGCCGGGGTGAAGCTGCCCGGAATGCGCGCCCTGGTGCTCGGCCGCTCGGTCCTGGTCGGCCGCCCGATGGCAGCCCTGCTGACCGGGGCGGACGCGACTGTCACGCTGGCCCATTCCCGCACCCGCGACCTCGCCGCCGAATGCCGCCGCGCCGAGCTGCTGGTCGCCGCGGTCGGCCGCCCAGGCATGGTGCGCAGCGATTGGGTGGCGCACGAAGCGGTGGTGATCGATGTCGGCATCAACCGCACCAAGGCCGGCACGCTGGTGGGGGACGTCGCGTTCGATGAGGTCGCCGCCCACGCCGGCGCCATCACCCCGGTGCCCGGCGGGGTCGGGCCCATGACCATCGCCTGCTTGCTGGAGAACACGCTCACGGCGGCACTGGCGCGGCGCCGCATGTAAGCAAGAATCTTCTTTTTCTGAAGAAAAAGAAGCAAAAAGACTTTACCCATTTGCGCCTCGCTGGACCTGTCGCACTCAGCGCCAAGGAATGAAAGTTTTTTGGTTCTTTTTTTCAAAAAAGAACATCTTCCTTCCTGCGGCAACCGCCCTCGCGCAGAATCGTTCTCACGTCCTGTTCTATTCGCTTGGCGCGGTCCTGCCAAACCCGATACCGTTGCCTCCTCGCAAAGGGAGGGCGGCGGAATGTGTATCCAGGGATCGGTCGGCAAGGGTTGCGCCAATGCGCGGGAGGATGTTGCCGTCGTGCAGGTGCTGCTGAACCTCAATCGCCCGGCCGCGTTGCCGCGCATAGGCGTGGATGGCGGCTTCGGCGACCAGACCGGCGGGGCGATCGGCGAGTTCCAGGCCCGCGCGATGGGGCAGGCCGCACCCGATGGCCGCGTCGACCCGGGCGGGCAGACGCTCGCGTCCTTGCGCGCCGGCATTCCGGCCGTGCTCGACGCGACGGTGCTGCGCGGCATCATGCCGTCGGCCACGCCGGCCAAGATCGAGCGCTACCTGCCACATCTGCTTGCCGGCATGCGCGAGCGCCACATCGACACGCCGCTGCGCCAGGCGCATTTCATCGCCCAGCTGGCCCATGAAAGCGGCGCCTTCGTCTATGCCGAGGAACTGGCCAGTGGCGACGACTATGAGCGCCGCGCCGACCTGGGCAACACCCAGCCCGGCGACGGCCGGCGCTTCAAGGGACGCGGGCTGATCCAGCTCACCGGCCGGGCGAACTACACCGCCTATGGCAAGGCACTCGGCCGCGACCTGACCGCGGACCCCACCCCGGTCGCTACCGACCCGGCGCTGGCGGTTGATGCCGCCTGCTGGTTCTGGGAAACGCGCGGGCTGAACGCCATGGCCGACGCCGACGACGTGGAGCGCGCCACGCGGCGCATCAATGGTGGCCTGAACGGCTACGCCGACCGCCAGGCCTATCTGCGCCGCGCCAAGTTCTTCCTCGGGCTCTGAGGGCGCATGCGGGCCACCCTCCTCGCCGCCGTGCTGCTGTGCGCCCTGGCGCCCACCCTCGCCCCGGCCCTGGGCCAGGCGGAGCCGCAGGTGCAGCCGATCCGCTTCGCCAGCGGCGCCAGCGGGGCGGAGGTGGGCGGCGGCGTGGTGCGCGGGGAGCGTGCGCTGTTCTCGCTCGAAGCCCGCGCCGGCCAGACGCTGACGGCGCGCATCACGGCACCGGAGGGCAACGCGGTGTTCCAGATCTGGCACCCCGGCGCCATGCACCGCCAGCAGGACGGCATGGCGGTGATCGACGGGACCGCCCTGCCAGGCGCTGGGGAGGGCGAGGATGCGCGAAGCTGGAGCGGCCAGCTGCCGGCCAGCGGCGGCTACCTGATCGTAGTTAGCGGCACCCGCGGCAACGCCGAGTTCCGCCTGAGCGTGACGGTACGGTAATCCATTCAGCAGCGCTTAACCTCGCCCCGCCACTCTGCGCGCCGATCGCGGGAGACCGATGGATGGCGGCAGAGCTGGCGGATGCGACGGATTCGGCTGCCGTGTGCGCCCGGATCGACGACCTGCGTCGATTCGTGGATCGCCGCTTCGCCGAGCTGAGCACGGAAATCCACGCCTCGGTGCAGTTGATCGACTACAGCGAGGCCAACATCACCACCCAGCTCGGCGCGGTGAAGTCCCAGCTGGCCGAGGTCCTGGCGGTGCCGCAGGCGGCCACGCGCAATTCCGGCTTCGAGCTGGAAGCGGTGGTGCAAACCACCGAGGCCGCGGCCAACCGCATCATGGAGGCGGCCGAGGCGATCGGCGAATGGCTGGAGGAACTTCGCGCCGACCCCGACATGCGCGCGCGCATCAGCGAGAAGGTGAACGCGATCTTCGAGGCCTGCTCCTTCCAGGACCTGACCAGCCAGCGCATCCGCCGCGCCATCGACCACCTGCACCACGTGGAAACCATGCTGACCAGCCTGGGCACCGGGGAGCCCGCGCGCCCGCCGGACGAACCCGCCGCCCCCGCCCGCCTCGCCCCCGCCCCAGACCTGGCGCAGGAGGAGATCGACCGGCTGCTGGCCGGCTAGGCGTTTCTCGCGCGCTGTTGCGTCGGCGTCCAAGGGTGCATGGTAACGCTCCCGGCTCCACGCGGAAGCGCACCGGCCGCCAGGAGGACGATGGATGTTGCACCGACCCGCCCCCAGCTTCGCCGAGCTGTTCACCCCCAAGCTCGTCACCGTGCTGCGCGAGGGCTACGGGCTGCAGCACCTGCGCGCCGATGCCATCGCCGGGCTCACGGTGGCCATCGTCGCCCTGCCACTGTCCATGGCCATCGCCATCGCCTCCGGCGTCTCGCCCGACCGTGGCCTGACTACCGCGATCGTCGGTGGCTTCCTCGTCTCCCTGCTCGGCGGCAGCCGCTTCCAGGTCGGCGGCCCCGCCGGCGCCTTCATCGTGCTGGTGCTGGCCACCGTCACCGCCCACGGGATCGACGGGCTGGTCCTGGCGACCTTCCTGTCCGGCCTGATCCTGCTGGCGATCGGTTTCCTGCGCCTGGGCACCTTCATCAAGTACATCCCCTTCCCGGTCACGGTGGGCTTCACCGCCGGCATCGCCGTCATCATCTTCGCCAGCCAGATCCGCGAGTTGCTGGGCATGACGCTGGCCGCCGAGCCGGGGGAATTGGTGCACAAGGTGGAGGCGCTATGGGCGGTGCGCCACACCATCACGCCGCAGGCGGTGGCTGTGTCCGCCGGCACGATCGGGGTGATCCTGCTGGTGCGCCGCTTCCGCCCGCACTGGCCCGGCATGCTGATCGCCGTCGCCCTGGCCTCCGTCGCCGCGGCGCTGCTCGGCCTGCCGATCGCCACCATCGGCAGCAAGTTCGGCGGCATCCCCAGCGGCCTGCCGACCCCTTCCCTGCCGAACATGTCGCCCGCCCGCGTGATGGAGGTGCTGCCCGCCGCCCTCTCCTTCGCCCTGCTCGGCGGCATCGAGAGCCTGCTGTCCGCCGTCGTCGCCGACAACATGAGCGGCCGGCGCCACCGCTCCAACTGCGAGCTGGTCGCACAGGGCGTGGGCAACATCGGCAGCGCCCTGTTCGGCGGCTTCTGCGTCACCGGCACCATCGCGCGCACCGCCACCAACGTGCGCGCCGGTGCCCGCGGCCCGGTCTCCGGCATGCTGCACGCGGTGTTCCTGCTGCTGTTCATGCTGCTCGCCGCCCCGCTCGCCGCCTATATCCCGCTCGCCGCCCTGGCCGGCGTGCTGGCGCTCGTCTCGTGGAACATGTTCGAGAAGCGCGAGTTCGCCGCCCTCATCCGCGCCAGCTGGGGCGATGCGGTTGTGCTGCTGGCCACCTTCCTGCTGGTGATCTTCCGTGACCTGACCGAAGGCATCCTGGTCGGCTTCGGTTTCGGCGTGCTGCTGTTCCTGCATCGCATGGCCCAGGCGGTGGAGGTGCAGACCGGCCTGCCCCTGGTCGCCGAGGACCAGGCCGACAGCACCCCCGGCGAACACCGCACGCCCTACGACGCCGCCACAGCGTCAGACCCCGACATCCTGGTCCACCGCATCTCGGGCGCCTTCTTCTTCGGCTCGGCCGCCAACGTGGCGGTGGCACTCGACCACCTCGCCGAGCGACCGAAAGCCTTCATCCTCGACTTCTCCGCGGTGCCGCTGCTCGATTCGACCGCCGCCAGCACGATCGAGAGCTTCGTGCGCAAGGCCGGGCGGCGCCATGCCCAGGTGCGCATCGCCGGCGCCATCCCCAGCGTGCAGCGCGTGCTGCTGAGCGCCGGAGTGAGCCCGCCGCATGTGCACTACGACAGCAGCGTGGCGGATGCGCTGGTGGAGGCGAGGAAGTAAGGAAGTCTTCTTTTTCTGAAGAAAAAGAAGCAAAAAGACTTTCTATCCATTTGCACTGCGCTGAACCTGTGCGGCGCAGTGCAAATGGACAAAAGTTTTTTGGTTCTTTTTTTCAAAAAAGAACCGCTTTCTTACGTTGCCCGACGCACATTCCACGGATACGACCCCGACCCATCCAGAATGCCGGTAATGTCGCTACGCCGCACCGTGTACACGCCGTACTGGCCGAGCGGCAGCAGCGGCGGGTCGGCGAACAGCGTGCGCTGCATCCGGTCGAACAGCGCCGTCTGGTCGGCATCCGTGGGGCTCGCGAGCCATTCCTGCGACATCTGCTCGATCTCCGGCTTCTCGTACCAGCCGGTCCAGCCCTTCTGCCCCTGGCCGCGGATGTAGCCGTTCAGCGCAGGGTTCACCATCGAAACCATCGAGCCGGAGGTGTGGAACAAGCTCCAGCCGCCTTTCTCCACCGGCTCGCGGCTGGTGGTACGGGCGATCTGGGTGCCCCAGTCCACCGGCTGGAAGTCGACGTTCATGCCCAGCCGCTTCAACAGGTCGGCGGTCACCTGGCCAAAGGCGCCGAGCTGGACATAGTCCATCGGCGCCAGCACCACCGTGCGCTCCCCGTTGTAGCCGGACTCGGCGACCAGCTTGCGCGCGGCATCGATCTTCAGCGCCGGCAGGTCGGCGCGGCCCAGCTCGGTCACGTATTTGACGCCGCAGGGCATCATCGCCGCACAGGTCCGCCAGGTGCGCTCGTCGTCGCCGAAGGCCGCGCGCATGTAGTCTTCCTGGTGGATCGCTGCCAGCAGGGCACGGCGCAGCTTCACGTTGTTGAACGGCGGGTGCATCAGGTTGAAGCGCGCGATGCCGTACCAGTTGTACGGGTCCTTGGGCTGCACCACCACGCCGCGCGCCTTCTCCATCAACGGCTGCAGGTCGGTGGGCACCGCCTCCCACCAGTCCATCTCGCCGGCCTGTATGGCGTTCCCCGCGGTAGCCGGATCAGGCATGGTGTACCAGGTGATGCGATCGAAATGCGCCACCTTGCCGCCGGCGGTGCGCTCGGCCGGTTCGCCGCGCGGCACATACTTGTCGAACTTCGCATAGGCGCTGCGGCTGCCCGGGTTGAACTCGTCCGCCAGGAAGCGGTAGGGGCCGGAGCCGATCGCCTCCTTCACCTGGGTATAGGCATCGACGTTGGCGTGCCGCTCCGGCATCACGAAGCAGGTCAAGGCACCCACCCGCGACAGCGCCACCAGCAGATGCGGGAAGGGCTGCTTCAGCTTCAGCCGGAAGGTCCTGTCGTCGATGGCGTCCAGCGACTCCGCGGCGCCAGCCACGAGTTGGCCGAAGCTGTCGCGCCGCCACCAGCGCTTCATTGAGGCAACCGCGTCGCGCGCCAGAACCGGCACCCCGTCGTGGAAGACCAGACCGTCGCGCAGCTTGAACTCCCAGCTCCGCCCATCGTCGGACACGGTGTGGCCGGCCACCATCTGCGGTTTGGGGCTCAAATCCTGGGCAATGCCGTACAGCGTGTCATACACGGCATAGGCATGGTTCAGTGTCACCAACGAGGCTGTCCAGATCGGGTCGAGCACCGTCAGGCCGACGGAGGTGATGAACCGCAGCTCGCGCGCATCGCGCCGTTGGGCAAGGGCGGATTTCGCGCCCAGCAGGGCCGCACCACCAAACAGGGCCGCACCGCCAAACAGAGCGGGCGCGGCAAGGACAGCACGGCGCGACAGGCCGGGCACAGCGGCAGCGGGCTGCGTCATGATCGTATCCTCCGGTGTCTTGATGGCGCGAAGCTAAACGCGTCTGGTCGCGTGCCGCAATGCGCCGCCCGGTGATCCGGCCCGCGCCCAAAGCGGGCCTGCTCCTCGCCGCCGCGCTTCAGGAGACGGCATCCGATCTCCATCGCACACATGGGCAATCTCGATGCTGGCCATCACCGCCAAGGTTGCGGCGTCTCGCCCCATGGCGCGGAACCCGGACCCTTCCTTGGCCGTTCTCCTGCCACACGAAAACAGGAGGCAACAATGTCAGGCACGCAAGGCACGTCTGGACGCGGCATGCCCGGAACTGGGATGACCGGAACCGGCATGACCGGAACCAGCATGGGCGAAGCCAACACGGGCGGAAGCACGATGGCCGACACCAGCGTGGCTGGCAGCGACGTGGCGATCGACGAGACCCAGCGCCTGATCTCCGCCGACAAGGTGGAGGGCACCACCGTCTACAACCGCAACGGCGACAGCCTGGGCACCATCTACGGCCTGATGCTTGACAAGGTCAGCGGTCGCGTCGCCTACGCCGTCATGAGCTTCGGCGGCTTCCTCGGCATCGGCGAACGTTATCATCCGCTGCCCTGGGGCGCCCTGACCTACGACACCACTCGCGGCGGCTATGTCGTCGACCTCTCGCGCGAACAGCTGGAGGATGCACCTTCCTACGCCAGCGACGAATCGCCCTGGGATCGCCCCGGCTACGGCCGCTCGGTGCACGACTACTACGGCCAGCCCTACATGATGTAACGCGCCGGCCTGCAGCGTTCTGGCCGCCGCCCTTCCGTTACCGCGGCAGGGCGGCGGCCACCTGCGCCGCCTCGGCGACCGAAAATCCGCCGTGCCGTAGCAGCAACATGGCCAACACCACCACCACGTTGAACTTGAATGCCTCCCCGCCGCCGCGCAGTGCGGCCGCCAGCCGGGGCAGGGGCCATAGTTCGAACTCCGCCACTTCGCCATCATGCGCGTGCGGCACGAAATCCTCGGGCAACTCGACCTCGTAGCAATGCAGCGCGTCGCGGCGCAGCCCCTCCGGCCGCTCCATGGCATAGCGCAGCCCGCCGGTCGCCACCGCCTGCCCGGCCAGCGCCGCAGGCATCGCGGCTTCTTCGGCCGCCTCCTTCACCAGCGTCTCGAAGGGCGTGTGTCCCGCCGGCACGCCACCGGCCACGATATGGTCGAGCTTGCCCGGATCGAGCGCCTTGTCCGCCGATCGACGCCCGATCCAGATGTGCAGCCCACCCGCCCGGCGCACCAGCCCATCCAGATGGACCCCCTGCGCCTCAATCCCGAAGGCGGGCAGGGCGCCACGGTCGATCGTCGACAGCACCGGCCCGTCCGGCCGCGCCCGGACATCGAACGCCTCCCGGCGCCAGCGCATCAGGCCGCGCCCGGACAGCGCGCGGGCGATCGCCGGCAACGCCTCTGGCCGCTCCAGCACCACGCCGGCGGGCCCCGCCGTCACATGGTCGAACTCCGCCACTGCCGCCGCGAGCTCCGGCGCCAGCCACCCCACCTGCTCCGCTCCCAACAGGAACGGCACCCGCCCGCCGGGCAGGCGCGCGTCGTTCACCTCGGCAATGCGGCGCAACAGGGCTTCCATGAAGATGCGTTAGCCCGGAATGGCAGCCCCCACCACCCCCACGTCTTGCCGGTCGGGCCTTTCCAGCCGGGCGGTGGCGTGCCACATCCCGCTGCATGAGACGCACCGATGGCCCCCAGCTTAACATCGCCGCAGGCCAGACCCGCTCCGGCCTGCAGACGATCGGTTCCCTCCTGCCCTATCTGTGGCCACGCGACGACATGGTCGCGCGCGTGCGCGTCGTCATCGCCACCATCTTCCTGATCTGCGCCAAGCTCGCGCTGGTCTGGGTGCCGGTCGTGTATTCCTGGGCGGTCGACGCGCTGGTGCCTGCGCGCGGCCCGGCCGGAACGGTGCCGGCCGCGGCCATCATCGCCGTGCCGGTGGCGCTGATCGTCGGCTACGGCCTGCTGCGCATCGCCTCCAGCAGCTTCGGCGAAATGCGCGACGCCATCTTCGCCGCCGTGCAGCAGCGCACCGTGCGCCGCATCGCGCTGCAGACCTTCCGCCACCTGCACCGCCTGTCGCTGCGCTTCCATCTCGACCGCCAGACCGGCGGCCTCTCGCGCGCCATCGAGCGCGGGACCACCGGCGTCGAGAACGTGCTGCGCCTGGCGGTGTTCAACGTGCTGCCGACGCTGTTCGAGGTGGCGCTGGTCGTCGGCATCCTCTGGTACGTGTTTGACTGGCGCTTCGCCACCGTCACCCTGGTGGCGGTGACGCTCTACCTCTCCTTCACCCTGCTGTTCACCAACTGGCGCGTGCGCATCCGCCGCACCATGAACGAGACCGACAGCGACGCACAGACCAAGGCCGTCGACAGCCTGCTGAACTACGAGACGGTCAAGTATTTCGGCAACGAGGCCCATGAGGCCCGGCGCTTCGACGACAGCTGGTCCCGCTACGAGCGCGCCGCGGTGAAGAACCAGGTCACGCTCAACATGCTCAACCTCGGCCAGGCGGTCATCATCGCCATTGGCCTCTCCGTCGTCATGCTGATGGCGGCCCAGGGCGTGGCCGACGGCAGCATGACGGTCGGCAAGTTCGTGCTGGTGAACACATACCTGATGCAGCTCTACCAGCCGCTGAACATGCTCGGCTTCGTCTACCGCGAGATAAAGCAGGGTCTGACCGACATGGAGGCGCTGTTCCGCCTGCTGTCCCTGCACCAGGAAGTCGCCGACAAGCCCGGCGCCACCGCCCTTGCCCCCCCCGCCTCACGCCGCCCCGGCGAAGTGGTATTCGACAACGTCCGCTTCGGCTACCAGCCGGAGCGCGAAATCCTCAAGGGCCTGTCCTTCCGCATCCCCGCCGGCGGTTCGCTGGCCATCGTCGGGCCCACCGGCGCGGGCAAGTCCACCATCAACCGCCTGCTGTTCCGCTTCTACGACACCACCGAAGGCCGCATCCTGATCGACGGCCAGGACATCCGCGACATCACCCAGGACAGCCTGCGCGCCGCCATCGGCGTGGTGCCGCAGGATACCGTGCTGTTCAACGACACCATCCGCTACAACATCGCCTATGGCCGCACCGGCGCCACCCAGGACCAGGTGGAGCACGCCGCCCGCCTCGCCCAGGTGCACGATTTCGTCCTGCGCCTGCCCGACGGCTACGACACCCGCGTGGGCGAGCGCGGCCTCAAGCTGTCCGGCGGTGAGAAGCAGCGCGTCGCCATCGCCCGCACCATCCTGAAAGACCCGCCGATTCTGGTGCTGGACGAGGCCACCAGCGCGCTCGACACCAGTACCGAGCAGGAAATCCAAACCGCGCTGCGCGCCGTCGCCCGCGAACGCACCACGCTCACCATCGCCCACCGCCTCTCCACCGTGGTCGACGCCGACGAGATCATCGTCCTCGACCACGGCATGGTGGCCGAGCGCGGCACCCATAGCGAACTGGTCGCCCGCGGCGGCATCTATGCCCGCATGTGGGCGATGCAGGCCGAACAGCAGGACACGGCCCCCGCGAAGTAGCGGCGGCCTTCCCATCGCGGCCTGGCCGCGGCCTTCCCATCGCGGCCCCCCTGGCCCATATCGGCCAGCAGACCAGGAGTGCGAGCAGTGGCCCACGATGAAAACGGCTTCGACGAAGGTGGCAGCCCGGCCGACCTCAGCCACGCGGGCGCGGTGGTCGACAAGGCGATCGAATACATGACCAGCCAGAACATCGGCTCGCTGGCCATCGCCTCGGCCCTGCTCGGCGGCGCGATGGGCATGCTGTCCCGCTCGCTGTCCGACGAGGCGGTGGTCCAGGTCCTGAACAACGCCATCGCCTCGGTCCGCGCCGGCGAACTGCGCGCGACGGATCATTGAAGTGAAGGACGCATAAGGGGAAGGCAAGGAAGGCTGGGCTCCGCCCAGACCCGCCAGGGGCTGAGCCCCTGGACCTCATAAACTTTATGGATGGGGTTCCAAGGGCCGCCGGCCCTTGGTGGGTCCAGGGCAAAGCCCTGGCCTTCGTTTCGTCAGTCTGTACCCAGTCCCCGTGCTTCCAGCCGTGCCCAGATCGCCTCCGCGCTGTCGGCGAACTCGAACAATGCCAGGTCGTCGCGCGCAACCATGCCCTCCTCCACCAGCGTCTCGAAGTTCACCAGCCGCCGCCAGTAGCCTTCGTCGAACAGCACGATCGGCACCGGCTTCACCTTGCGTGTCTGCGTCAGCGTCAGGATTTCGAACAGCTCGTCGAAGGTGCCGAACCCGCCTGGGAACACCACAAGCGCGTTGGCCCGCATCGCCAGGTGCATCTTGCGCATCGCGAAGTAGTGGAAGCGGAAGCTCAGCTCCGGCGTGATCCAGGGGTTCGGCAGTTGCTCCATCGGCAGCGTGATGTTGAAGCCGATGCTCGGTGCGCCGGCCTCGTGCGCGCCGCGGTTCGCTGCCGCCATGATGCCGCCGCCGCCCCCGGTGGCGATGACGTTGTCGTGCCAGCGGTTGCGCGGCGCCAGCGCCCCACCGCGTTCCGAGGCGATGCGCCCGAATGCCCGCGCCCCCTCATACCACGGCAACTGCCGCCGCATCCGCGCCAGCACCTCCGCATCCGCCTCGGTGTGCGACACCAGTTCGGCGGCCGCCACCTGCTCGGGCGAGGCCACCCGCGCGCTGCCGAACACGATGAGGGTCGAGCGCACCCCCCAGTCGCGCAGCAACAGGTCCGCCTTGGCGTATTCCAGGCTGAACCGCATCGCGCGCATTTCCTCGCGCAGCAGGAAGTCGGTGTCCTCCACCGCCAACCGGTAGCTGTGCGAACGGGTCTGGCGGGCGTCGTTCGGATTCGTGGGGTCCATGGCGTGCCTCCTGGCTGCACCGTCCCGCCTTAGGCCCCCGCGCGCAACCCGCCGCCGCGCCCGGCGTTGAAGGGGGCATCACCGTAAACGAGGACACGATGACCCAAGCCATGAACGGGTACTGCGCGTCCGACAGCGCGCTCCGCCCCGCCGGCTTTGAGCGCTGAGGGAGCGTCCGTGATGCGCCCCGCCTGGCGTTGGGTCATCGCCGGGGCTGCGGTGCTTGCCGCCCTCGGCACCGCCGCCGCCACCGCGCCGTTGTGGTTGCGGCCGATCGCAGCTTCCCGCGCCAGTGCGGCGTTGGGGCGCGACGTGCAGATCGGCCGGATCTCCTTCGTCGGTCTGCGCCCCTTGCGCCTCGCCTTGCACGACATCCGCGTGGTCAGCCCGCCTGAACTGGCCGCCGCCGCCCCGCACTTCGCCACCCTTGCCCGCCTGGACCTGACCCTGGCCCTGGCCCCGCTCTTGCGCGGCGGCGTGCCCGACATTCCGGAAGCGACGCTGACCGGCCTGCGCATAACCGCGGTCCAGCTTGCGGACGGCGCCAACAACTATACCTTCGCCATGCATGGCGGTGCCGGCGGTGGCAGCGCCCCGCGCCTCGGCGTGCTGCGCATCCAGGACGGTGCCGCCGACCTCCAGCTCGCCCGCATCGGCGCCCAGGCCCGGATCACCCTCGCCACCGAGGCCGACGCCACCATCGTCGCGGACATCGACGGTGCCTATGCTGGCCAGCCCATCACCGGCCGCGTCCGCGGCGCCCCGGTCACCACCCTGGCCGACGCCGCCTTGCCCTATGCGGTCGAGGCGAAGCTGACCACCGGCCGGGCCGAATTGGCCGCCAAGGGCACCATCGCCGGCCCCTTCCAGCCCCCTGCCGCCGAGTTGCAGGTGGAACTGGCCGGTGTCAGCCTCGACGGGCTGGAGGCGCTCACCGGCATCCCCTTCCCGCCCACGCCCCCCTTCTACTTCGCCGCCGCCACGCGCTTCGAGGCCGGCGTAGTGAAACTTGCCGGCCTCCATGGCCAGCTCGGCAGCAGCGACCTGCGCGGCGACCTCG
Organism: Rhodospirillales bacterium; assembly: GCA_031424895.1. Taxonomy (GTDB): domain Bacteria; phylum Pseudomonadota; class Alphaproteobacteria; order Acetobacterales; family Acetobacteraceae; genus CAMDGX01. Next base: position 3,265 of record JANPIH010000212.1, on the reverse strand, counting down.
CCCTCGATACCAACGGCGCCCGCCCGGTCCTGTCCGGGGATCTCGTCTCCCAGAAGCTCGACCTCCAGGACCTTGCCGGCTTCATCGGCTCCGAGCCCGGCCGCGCCAACACCCCTGGCCTCACCGCCGAACAACGCCAGGCCATCGCCCGCGCCGAGGCGAGCCCCCGCCTCATCCCCAACGTCCCCATGGACCTGCCGCGCATCGCCATGGCCGACTTTCACATCGCCTATCGCGGCGACCGCATCATCGGCCGCGGCGCGCCGTTCGACTCTTTGGTCACGCGGCTGGACATCGAGGGCGGCGTCATCCGCCTCACCGACACGCGCATGGCCGTTGGCCGCGGCGCGATCGAGGGGGTGATCGAGATGGTTCCCGGCGAGGGGGGCATGCGCACCCGCGCCGACCTCCATCTCCGCCGCCTGGAGGTCCGCCGCCTGCTGGCCGCCGCCGGCGAATTGTTCCAGGGTGACGGCCTTCTCGGCGGGCGCATCGAGATCGACTCGGTCGGCCGCTCGCTGGCCGATATTCTCCAGCGCGGCACTGGCCGCCTCACCTTCTTCATGGCCGGCGGCTCGGTGAGCCAGCTCGTGGTCGACCTCTCCGGCCTGCAGATCGGCGAGGCGCTGCTCTCCGCCCTCGGCCTGCCGGACCGCACCACCGTGCGCTGCCTCATCGGCGACCTCGCCCTGGGCCGCGGCATGCTCACCACCCGCACCCTGCTGCTCGACACCGGCGACGACCGCACCGTGGTCCAGGGCACGCTCGACCTGCGCAGCGAGGCGGTCCGCGCCGAGTTGCGCACCCGCGCCAAGCATTTCACTGTCGGAACACTCGCCGCCCCCATCCGCATCACCGGCACGCTGAAGAATCCGAACTTCGCACCCGAAGCGGGCGAACTTGCCGCCCGTGGTGCCGGCGCCGTCGGCCTCGGCCTGCTCTTCGCCCCCGCCGCGCTGCTGGCCACGATCCAGCTTGGTATCGGCGAAGACAATGCCTGCGCCGCCCTCGCCGCCCCAGCACGCGAGCGGCGCTGAACACGCCTCCGCAGGAACTTTCGCGCCAAGGTGCCGTTGCCTTATCCAGACCGCACCGGGCACCGCCCGTCATAATTCTGCCCGGTGCCCCCTCTCCCGCATCCAAAGGACGAAGCGTTGGCGCCCTCGCCGGACGACCCCTCAACCGAGCGCATTCCGCTTGCGGAGGAGCGCGTGCAGGTTACCACCCGCGACGTCGCGGCCGGTCTCCTGCGGATCCACCTGACGACCGAGGAGGTGGAGGAAACCCTGCGTGCCACTCTGCGCGGCCGCCGCGCCACGGTGGTGCGCGTGCCGATCGACCGCGAGGTCACCGAGATCCCCACCGTGCGCCAGGAAGGCGACGTGGTGGTGGTGCCGGTAGTGGAGGAGGTGCTGGTCGTCGAACGCCGCCTGCGCCTGCGGGAGGAACTGCATCTGCGCCTCGAGCCGGTTGAGGAGGAGGTCGCCGTTCCAGTGCGCCGCCGCGTGCAGCATGCCGAAATCATTCGCGTCGCCCCTGGCGAGGGTGACGCGGCCGCCAACCACCCCCCTGGCGCAACCGCGCCGCCCGAACCACCCACCAGGGAGACATCATCATGACACGCCTGATCACCGCCATGTTCGACAGCCGCACTGCCGCCGACGCCGCCGCCGAACAACTGGCGCGCGAACTGATGCTCGACCGCGCCGCCATCCGCGTCCACGGCGACGACCGTGGCGATACGAGTTCCGCCAACCGCTCGGACAACGACTCCGAGCCTGGCTTCTGGGCCTCGCTGCGCGATCTCTTTGTGCCGGATGAGGAGCGCACCACCTATGCCGAAGGCATGCGTCGCGGTGCGTTCCTCCTCTCCGCCGACATCGGCGAGGACCAGATCGACCACGCCATGGACATGCTGGAAGCCCACGGCGCCGTCGACCTCGACAACCGCGAGGCCGAGTGGCGCGCGTCGGGCTGGACCGGCCAATCCATGTCCGGCGAGTCCACGCCCCGCGAGACCACCACGCTTCCCACTTCGCCCGAAATCGGCGTCGCCGGCACCACCCGCGAACCGATCATCGCCCGCCCCGGCGGGGCCGGCGGCGATTTTTCCAACCATCCAGCTCCCGGCAGCATGACCGATGAGCAGGGCCGCATCGCTGGCGCAGGCCCGGTCCAGACCGACAAGCCGGCCACGCGCCCGTCCGCGACCGGGCGCGACACCGAGGAGGTGATCCCGGTGGTGGAGGAGCGGATGCAAATCGGCAAGCGCGACGTGGAGCGCGGCCGCGTGCGCGTGCGCTCCTACGTCGTCGAGACGCCGGTCAGCGAGCAGGTGACGCTGCGCAGCGAAAACGTGAAGGTCGAACGCCGCACCGTGGACCGCGCCGCCACCCCTGGCGACGACCTGTTCCGCGAACGCACCATCGAGGCGGTGGAGCGCGGCGAGGAGGCCGTGGTGGCCAAGGAAACCCGCGTCACCGGCGAGGTGGTGCTGCGCAAGGACACCACCGAGCGCACCGAAACCGTCCAGGACACGGTCCGCCGCACCGAGATCGACGTGCAGGACGAGTCCGGCCGCACAACCCCCTCTTCCCTCGGCATGGGGACTGCCACCTCCCCGCCCGACGGCACGCCCGGCAACCCACCGGGCACCATGGCCAGCCGCGCGGCCGACCGCACACTCGGCACCGACTTCAGCGACAAGAACAAAACCCGCAAGCCCTGACGCCTGACCGGCAGCGGAACCCGAGGGGCGTGGCCGGCATTGCCGGTCGCGGCCCTCTTCCGTCGCTTCCCCCTGATCCGATCAATGGAGTTCGCACCATGCAAGAGAACAAGCCACAGGGCGGCGCCGCCTCTTCCCTCGGCGCCCACAGCAAGGACAGCAGCCCCGCCAAGTCCGGCGGCGACCAGTCCTCCAGCAGCACCTGGCAGGCAGCGGCCGGCGTCGCCGACCAGGCACGCGAGGGCATGGAGAAGGTGAAATCCACCGTCCGCGACGCCGCCGAAAGCGCCCGCGAAACTATCTCCACCCGCGGCGGCCAAGCCATGGACTCCACCGAGCAGATGGTGCGCGACCAGCCGTTGGTGGCCGTCGCCATCACCGGCATCGCCTGCTTCGCCATCGGCATGATGGTCGGCCGCGGCCGCGACTGATCCCTCCCGCTGCGGCCGGCTTGCCCGAAAGGTCGCAAAGAAGTGCTCATCCAGCAGTAAAGTCCGGGCTCTGCCCGGACCCGGTTGGCCCGGCGCGCGGCTACGC
>JANPIH010000211.1:0-41199 GCA_031424895.1 Rhodospirillales bacterium | reverse complement strand
CCCCCACCCCCCCTTGGGTTTGGGGGTGCGGGGGGCTCGCCCCCTGGCGGGGGGGGGGGCCACCGCCCCCCTGCTTCCTTGCTCTCATGCCTTTTGTGCGTCCCGGAGTTTTGCCGCGCTGCGCGGGGCGCGTTCGCTGCTGGGGATGGGCGTTTCGCCGATGATGCGCGCCTCCTCCAGCCGATCCAGCGCTTCGTTCGACAGGTTCAGGATCCGGGCTAGGACGTCGCGGGTGGACTGGCCGAGTGTGGGGGCGGGCGAGCGGATGGCGTAAGGGCGGGCGTTCTCGCGGAAGGTGGGGGTGGGCTGCCAGTGGCGGCCGAGGATGGAGCGGTCGATCTCCTGCCAGAAGCCGCGGGCGAGGAGGTGGGTTTCGCCGGTGATCAGCTCGTTGAAGCCGCGCGCCACGCCGGCGGCGATGCCCTTGGCCTGGAGTTCGGCCATGGCGTCGTCGGGCGGCTGGGTTTCGGTCCAGTTGGTGATGGCGGCTTCGAGTTCGGCTTCGCGCAGGCGGCGGCCTTCGGCCGTGGCCAGGGTGGGGTCGTCGCCGAAATCGGGGCGGCCGATGATGTGGCAGAGGCGGCGGAAGGCGGTGTCGCTGGTGATCGCGACGACGAGCCAGGCATCGGTGCCGCGGCAGCGGAAGGCGCCGTGCGGGACAAAGAGCGGGTGGCGGTTGCCCCAGCGCGGGCCGGGGGTGCCGTGGATCGATTGGTGGATGATGCCGGAGGCGGCGAGCGGGAGCATGCATTCAACCTGGCTGAGGTCGATCAGCTGCCCCTGCCCCGTGTGCTTCTTGTGCAGCAGGGCGGCGATGAGGGCGGCGGCGGCGTTGAAGCCACCGTTCGGGTCGCCGCCAGCGACGTGGTTCATGGTGGGCGGCCAGCCCTCCTCGCCGGTGAGGCTGGGCAGGCCGGAGCCCTGTTCGAGGGTGGAGCCGTAGGCGCGGGTTTCGGCCCAGGCGGTGCCGGCGGCGTAGGCGGGCATGGTGACCATGACCAGGTCTGGCTTGATCCTGACGAGGTTCGGATAGTCGAGGCCGAGCTTGGGCAGGACGCCCTGGGAGTAGTTTTCCACCACCGCATCGGCGGTCATGACCAGCTTGCGGGCGAGGTCGGCGCCTTCGGGGCGAGTGAGGTCGAGCGTGATGCCGGTTTTGTTGCGGTTGAGCGCGTTGAAGTTGAGGCGGGTTTCGTGGACCTGGGCGCGCATCGCCTCGGCCGAGTAGTCGTGGCCGCGCCACCAGTCGGGGTAGGCGCGGCCTTCGATCTTGATGACCTCGGCGCCGAGGTCGGCCATCTGGCGGGTGGTGAGCGGGCCGGCCCAGCCCATGGCCATGTCGATGATGCGCAGGCCAGCCAGCGGGAGGTTGGTGGGGGCTGGGACGGTGGCGCGCGGGCGCGGCGGGGGAAGGGCCATGGCGTCGTCGGCGCCGGCACGCGGGGCGGTGCCGCCGGGCGCGGGCGGGGTGTCGTTCAGGCGCTGCGGGATCACCGGGGCCTGGAAGCTGGCGGTGCCGATCTTCACCGTGCCAAAGGCGCCACGGCCCTGGTGGACGGGTTCGGCCAGCAGGTCGGCCATGCTGGGGACCATCACCAGCGGGATGCGGCGGTGCAGCCCTTCCTCAAACCATTCGCGGGCGGTACGGGTGAGGAGGATGGGGCGGTAGAGGGCTTCCAGCTCGTCGGCGGCTTCGAGGCGTTGGGGGGAGGTGGCGAAGCGCGGATCGTCGGCGACGTGATTCATGGCGAGCATGTCGCACCAGTTGCGCCATTGGTCGGGCGTCAGCACGGTGACGCCGAGCCAGCCTTCGCGGCAGGGGTAGCAGCCCATCGGGAAGGTGGGGTGCCAGCGGTTGATGCCGCGGCGCTGCTCCGGCGGGCCGGGGCCAAAGGTGATGACGGCCTGGTATTCGGAGATCACGGTGTTCGCGTCGTGCGCGCTGATCTCGAACATGCGGCCGGCGCTGCCGGACCATAGTGCGGCGCAGGCGGCGGTGAAGGCGGTGAGGCCTTGGGGCGCGAAGCCCTGGTATTCCGGCATCATGGCCGGGTGGTCGACCGGGCCGGTGTTCTTCACCAGGCCGGCAAGGGCGCGCATGACGGAGTCGGTGGCGGCGAAGTCGCGGTAGGGGCCGCTGAGGCCGAACCAGCTGAGCGAGACGATGTGCAGGTTCGGATGAGCGGCGCGCAGAGCGGCGTGGCCGGTGGTGGGGGACAGTTGTTCAGCCACTTGTCGGCCATCGAGCAGGACGTCGCTGGCGGCCAGGACGGACTGGATGCGCTCGGGGGTGGCGGTCATGGCGTGCTTGTTGGTGTTGAGCCAGGCGAACCAGGCGCTTTCCTGGGTACCGGGCGCGACCTCAACCAGTGGAGGAAGGTGACGGAGGGGATCGCCGGCTTCGGCTTCCAGCTTGAATACCTCGGCGCCCAGGTCGGCGAAGAGCTTGCCGGCATAGGCGAGGCCGGCGCCCTCGCCCAATTCGGTCACGCGGATGCCGGCCAGCGCGCCTGCTCGCGGTGCCGGTTGTTGCGCTGCGCTCATGGGCGCTTTCTCCCCTGTCGGTATGGCAGGCTAGACGCTGAGGATCGCCACGACCTGGCCTTCCTCGACGGCATCCCCCTCGCCGACCATGATGGCGGCGACGGTGCCGGCCTTGGGGGCGTCGATCGGGATTTCTGTCTTCATCGATTCCAGGATAATGAGCGTGGCGTCGGCCTCCACGGTGTCGCCGACCGCGACCTCGATCTTCCATACCTTGGCGTTGAGGTCGGAAAGCACCTTGAGCTCGGCCAACATCCCACTCCCTTGCGTCGTGCCGTGGGCGTGGCGCCCAGGCGATTGTCGACATTGGAGGAGTGGGGGCGAGGGGCGTCAAGCCCTGGGGAGGAGGAAGAAAGGGAAGGCGTTCTTTTTTGAAAAAAAGAACCAAAAAACTTTTAGCCATTTGCACTTAGTTGGATCGTTTCACACAGCGCAAATGAATGAAAGTCTTTTTGCTTCTTTTTCTACAGAAAAAGAAGATTCTTTCTTGCCTTATATCTTGAGATGCTCCGGAATGACCAGTCCGAGGCGCAAGGGCACGTGCCAGTCTTCCGGCACGTCGCGCAGCTTGCGGAAGCCGACGCGCAGGTAGTTGGGCATGGCGCGGGGGTGGTCGGCAGTGCAGGTGTTCACCGTGACGGCGCGGGGGCCCATGCGCCAGCAGGCGTCGACGGCGTGGCGCAGGAAGGCGTGGCCGAGGCGTTGGCCGACTGCCTGGGGCATCAGGCCGAAATAGCTGAGGTTCGCCACCGGCCAGGGGTTGCGGTCCAGCTCGTAGAAGCCGAGTAGTTCTTCGCCGCGCTCCAGCACGTGGATGGATATGTTGGGGTCGCGCAGCAGGGCGGCGAGCTGGCGGTCGGCCAGGGTGCGGCGGAGCCACCAGACGTAGTCGGCGCCGACGGTATTGTAGAGGTGGCGGTAGAGTTCGACGGAGCAGTTCGGCACGTGCCGCACCGCCACGTCGTCGGGCAGTGCGGGTTCAGGCTCGGTGGGCGGGCGGTCCATGCGCAGGAACGTCACCACCACGCCGACATGGACGACCGGTTCCACGGCGGTGCCTGGATCAGTCGTCGAGGAAGCTGCGCAGCTTGCGGCTGCGGCTGGGGTGCTTGAGCTTGCGCAGTGCCTTGGCCTCGATCTGGCGGATGCGCTCGCGGGTGACGTTGAACTGCTGGCCGACCTCCTCCAGCGTGTGGTCGGTGTTCATGCCGATGCCGAAGCGCATGCGCAGGACGCGTTCCTCGCGGGGCGTGAGGCTGGAGAGCACCCGCGTCGTGGCTTCGCGCAGGTTGGCCTGGATGGCGGCGTCGAGCGGGATGACGGCGGCCTTGTCCTCGATGAAGTCGCCGAGGTGGCTGTCTTCCTCGTCGCCGATCGGGGTTTCGAGGCTGATCGGCTCCTTGGCGATCTTGAGGACTTTTCGGACTTTCTCCAGCGGCATGCCGAGTTTCTCGGCGAGTTCCTCGGGGGCGGGCTCGCGGCCGATCTCGTGCAGCATCTGGCGGCTGGTGCGGACCAGCTTGTTGATCGTCTCGATCATGTGGACCGGGATGCGGATGGTGCGGGCCTGGTCGGCGATCGAGCGGGTGATGGCCTGGCGGATCCACCACGTTGCGTAGGTGCTGAACTTGTAGCCGCGGCGATACTCGAATTTGTCGACGGCCTTCATCAGGCCGATGTTGCCCTCCTGGATCAGGTCCAGGAACTGCAGGCCGCGGTTGGTGTATTTCTTGGCGATCGAGATCACAAGGCGGAGGTTGGCCTCGATCATCTCCTTCTTGGCGCGCGCGCTGTCGCGTTCGCCGCGGGAGACGGTCATGAAGACGCGGCGGAACTCGCCGATAGGCAGGCCGGCATCGGTGGCGACGGCGGCGATCTGGCCGCGGACGGTGGCGATGTCGCCAGGGTGGCGGGTGGAGAAGGTTTTCCACGACTTGCCGGGCAGGCGGCCGATGCGGTCGATCCAGTTCGGGTCCAGCTCGTGGCCGCGGTAATGGCCGAGGAAGTCGTCGCGGGCGACCTTGCAGCCCTCGGCCATGCGCAGGAGCTGGCCTTCCAGGCCGGTCAGGCGCAGGTTGAGCTGCTTGAGTTGGGTGACCAGCTCCTCGATGCGGTTGTTGTGCAGGCGGACCTGCTCGACCTTGGCGACCAGCTCCTCGCGCAGCTTCTCGTAGCTTTTCTCGCTGCGGGCGTTGACCTCCTCGCCGGAGGTCATGCTTTCCAGGCGCTTGGACTGCATCTTGTGCAGCTTTTTGTAGAGCGCCTCGATCTCCTCGAAGTTGGCCAGGACCTCGGGCTTCAGCTTCTCCTCGAGTGCGGAGAGGGACAGGCCGCCGCCGCCCTCGCCTTCGTCGTCGTCGTCGTCGCCGGCAGCCTCGAAGGCCGGGGGCGGAGCGGGGGCTTCCTCGACCGGGATGCCGTCGGCCGCACCGTTGGGGGCGGGGCCGCCCTGGGTTGCCTCGAGGTCGATGATGTCGCGCAGCAGCATGCGGCCGGCCTTGAGCGCATCGTGCCAGGCGATGATGGCGCGGAAGGTGAGCGGGCTTTCGCACAGGCCGCCGATCATCATGTCTCGGCCGGCTTCGATGCGCTTGGCGATCGCGATCTCGCCCTCGCGCGACAGCAGCTCGACGCTGCCCATTTCGCGCAGGTACATGCGGACCGGGTCGTCGGTGCGGCCGAGGCTGGCCTCGTCGACATTGCCGGTGGGCTCGGCTTCCTCCTCCTCGTCGGCCTTCTCGGCCTTGACGACCGGGGCCTCGCCCTCCTCGGCTTCCTCGCCCTCGACGACCTGGATGCCCATTTCGCTGAAGGTCGCCAACACGTCCTCGATTTGTTCCGAGGAGTTCTGGTCGGGCGGCAGCACGGCGTTCAGCTCGTCGAAGGTGATGTAGCCACGCTCCTTGCCGCGCGCGATCAGCCGCTTGACCGCGACCGACTGGACATCCAGCAGCGTGGTGTCGCCGTCCTGGTCGGGGGTTGCGGTGTCGGCAGCGGTGCTCGGCTTGGTGGCCATGTATCATTCACTCCAATGCGAGGGAGCCGCGGAAACGAACAAGGGGGCCTGGGCGGCCCCCGTGGGCAGATCGGCACTCACGAGGCGTCGGCTTCGCCCGCCTCTCCGCGCAACAAGGCCGCGCGGGTGGCGGTCAGGACGATGAGCCGCCGCTGTGCCGCTTCGTCGGCCTGGACGGCGAAGGCCGCGCGTGCGGCATCGACCTCCTCGTCCAGCCGCTCTGGGTTCATCAGCCCAAAAAAATGCCACCAGCCAGCCCCGGCCTCCGCCGGCATCGCGTCGGGGGAAGCACAGCCAGGCAACGGCACGGGCGCCGCCGACAGGGCCTGGGTTGCTTCCGCCGCCAATCCGGAGTGGGTCAGGTGGGACATGAGGCCTGCGCTGTCAAGCATCTCCGTGGTCTGGGACCACTGCAGAATCACATCGCGGAGCCGCGCCAGGCCCGTGGGCAGCGCCAGCGTGGCGAAGGCCTCCTCCACATCGGGCAGGAGGGCGGGGTGGTGCAGCAGGATCGCGACCATGAAGCGCGCCCGTTCCGCGGCCGCATGGTGCGGTGCGGGGGGCACACGCTGGACGCGCAGCGGCGGGCGTGGGGGGCCAGCGCGGCCGCCGGCCCGTAAGCTCTGAGGGCCGCCGTGGAGCCCCGATTGCCGACGTGGCACCTCGGGCCGGGCGCGCATCCGGTCGCGGAAATAGCGGCGCATCTCCCAGGCCAGGGCCTTGTCGGTGACCCGGTCGGCGACCGCCTCCAGCCGGCGCGACAGGGCGGCGCGTGCTTCCACCGCAGGGCCGACCCCCTCGGAAAGCAGGCCGTATAACGCTTCCGCCACCGGGCGGGCGGCATCCAGCACTGCCTGGAAGCCGGGAGCACCATGGCGGCGGACCAGGGTGTCGGGGTCCTCGCCTGGCGGTAGGGCGGCCAGCCGCAGGCTGCGCTCGGCGCCGAGCATGGGCAGGGCGAGTTCTGCCGTGCGCACCGCCGCGCGCGTGCCAGCCGCGTCGCCGTCGAAGCAGAGCACCGGGACAGGGGAGAGGCGCCACAGCTCCTCCAGCTGCTCCTCGGTCAGCGCCGTGCCGAGCGGTGCCACGGCGCCGCCGAAGCCTGCCTGGTGCAGGGCGATGACATCCATGTAGCCCTCGACCGCCACGGCCGCGGCGCCTGCGCGCACCGCCTCGCGCGCCAGGTCGAGCGCGAACAGGGTGCGGCGCTTTGAGAAGACCGGCGTTTCCGGCCCGTTCACGTATTTGGGCTGGCCGTCTCGTTGGCGCGCCTTCGCGTCGACGCCCAGGATGCGGCCGCCGAAGCTGATCACACGGCCGCGGCGGTCGCGGATGGGGAACATCACGCGGTTGAAGAACAGGTCGTAGGCGGGCCGCCCCTCATCACCGGGGCGCATCAGCCCGGCCTCCAGCAGCAGGTCGGGGGGGATGCCCTCGCGGGTCAGGTCGGCGGCGAGCGCGCCGCGGCCTTCGCCGGACCAACCCAGGCCGAAGCGTTCGATCGTCTCCTCGGTCAGGCCGCGGCCGCGCAGGTAGTCGAGCGCGCGGGCACCCTCGGGCAGGCGCAGGCGGCGGCGATAGGCCTCGCCGGCGGCGGCCAGCACCTCCTGCAGCGAGTGACGCACCCGTTCGGCCTCGGCGGCGGCGGGGGTGGGCTTGGGAACGTCGAGCCCGGCTTCGCCGGCGAGTTGCTCGACCGCCTCCATGAAGGCGAGGCCCTGGGTTTGCATGACGAAGCTGATGGCGTCGCCGTGCTGGCCGCAGCCGAAGCAGTGGTAGCCGTTGTCGTAGACGTAGAAGCTGGGGGTTTTCTCGTTGTGGAAGGGGCAGCAGCCCTTCCAGTTGCGGCCGGAGCGGGCGAGCTTCACACGGCGCCCGACCACCGCGGAGAGCGGGGTGCGGGCGCGCAGTTCGTCTAGGAAGCCTGCCGGCAGAGCCATGTGGTCAGCCCCCCAGCTTGGCCTTCACGATTGGGCCGACCTTGCCCATGTCGAGCACGGCGCCGTGCTTTGTCTTCAGTGCGGCCATGACCTTGCCCATTTCCTTGATGCCGGCGGCCCCGGTTTCGGCGATGGCGTCGGACACGGCAGCTTCGGTGGCGACGTCGTCCATTTGTTGCGGCAGGAAGCCTTCGATGACGGCGATCTCGGCCTCCTCCTTAGCGACGAGGTCGGCGCGGTTGCCCTGGCGGTAGAGGTCCGCACTTTCGCGGCGGGACTTCACCATGCCGCGCAGCATGGCGATGATTTCCTCGTCCGGCACGGCGGCGATCCCCTTGGGCCGGGCGGCGATGTCCACGTCCTTCAGCCGGGCGGTGATCATGCGGATGGCGGAGACGCGGGGGGCGTCCTTGCCCAGCATGGCGGTTTTCAGCTCGGCGGTGAATCGGTCGCGCAGGGTCATGGCGTCGGTCTCCGGATCAACATCCCTCTATACTATGGTGATGCGCTTGCGGCAGGAGGGATATGGCTGGGAATTTATTTCCCGCATGCGCGACGATCGTTGAAGTGGGAAGTTTTTTCCCATATAACGCCGGCATGACCAGCGCACCCGCCACCGTTGACGCCATCCTCGAAGCCATGGGCGGGGCGGATGCCGTGGCCCGGCGCCTGGGCGTGGGCACGGAGGCGGTGCGCAAGTGGCGCCAAAGCCGCAGCATTCCGGCCAAGCACTGGGCGGCAGTGATCGCGGCGACCGGACTTACCTTGTCAGACATGCCCGGGGCTTCCGCCCCCCAGCCAGAAGGCGCGACCATGCCCGATCCGACCGCAGCCTCCCAGGGCGTTCCCGATTGTGCCACCGCGGCACTCGTGCTGGCCGATGGCAGCGTGCTGTGGGGCAGCGGCATCGGCGCCCATACCAGCGGCACCGAGCCGGCCGAGATCTGCTTCAACACGAGCATGACAGGCTACCAGGAGACTCTGACCGATCCTTCGTATGCCGGGCAGGTGATTACATTTACCTTTCCGCATATCGGCAATGTCGGCACCAATGGCGAGGATATCGAGGCCGCCACGATCGCCGCGCGCGGGCTGATCGTGAAGCAGGACATCACCGAGCCGAGCAACTGGCGCAGCCACCAGCATCTCAATGCGTGGCTGCGCGCCCAGGGGGTGACGGGGGTGGCGGGGATCGACACGCGGGCGCTGACGATCCGCATCCGCGACGAGGGGGCGCCATCCGGCGTGCTGCTGTTCCCGGCGGATGGGCGGTTCGACATTGCCGGAGCCGTCGGGCGGGCGAAGGCGTGGCCGGGGCTGGTGGGGATGGACCTGGCCAAGACCGTCGCCTGCACCCAGGCCTACGAGTGGGACGAAACGACCTGGGCCTGGCCTGCCGGTTATGGGCGGCAGGTGGCGCCCAAGCATCACGTGGTGGCCGTGGACTATGGGGCCAAGCGCAACATCCTGCGCTGCCTGGCGGCGGCGGGGTGCCGGGTGACGGTGGTGCCGGCGACGGCGACGGCCGAGGACATTCTGCGGCATGCGCCGGACGGGGTGTTCCTGTCGAACGGGCCGGGCGATCCGGCGGCGACGGCGGCCTATGCGGTTCCGGCGATCCAGGGGGTGCTGGCGGCGGGCACGCCGGTGTTCGGCATCTGCCTGGGGCATCAGTTGCTGGCGCTGGCGCTCGGTGGGCGGACCTACAAGCTCGCGAAAGGCCATCGCGGGGCCAACCAGCCGGTGCAGGATTTGACCACCGGGCGGGTGGAGATCACCAGCCAGAACCACGGCTTCGCGGTCGATGGCGACAGCCTGCCCGACGGGGTGCAGGTGACGCATGTCAGCCTGTTCGACCGGAGCAACGAGGGCATCGCCTGCCCGGGCAAGCGGGCGTTCAGCGTGCAATATCATCCTGAGGCGAGCCCGGGGCCGAGCGACAGCCACTACCTGTTCCGGCGTTTCGTGGACCTGATCGAGGCTAAGGCCTGACCGTGGCGCTGGAGGCGCTGCTGTTGCGCACCGGCCTGACCGATTTCGCTTCGGCGCCCAGCGTGGAGTTGGCGCAGGCCGAGATCGAGCGCCTGACCGGCACGTCCATCGATGCCGCCGACCTTGCCGCTTCCATCGCCGACCTGCTGTCCCGCGGGCTGATCCGCGACCCGATCCGCCTGGAGGACCAGGCGCTGCAATGCCACTGGCGCCTGGAGCTTACGCCCGCGGGCGTCGCCCTCGCCCGCACCCTGACCGGAGCCTGACAGATGCCCAAGCGCACCGACCTCAAGAGCATCCTGATCATCGGCGCGGGGCCGATCGTCATCGGGCAGGCCTGCGAATTCGACTATTCCGGGGCGCAGGCGTGCAAGGCGCTGCGGGCGGAGGGGTATCGGGTGATCCTGGTGAACTCCAACCCGGCGACGATCATGACCGACCCGGGCTTGGCGGACGCCACCTATGTGGAGCCGATCACGCCGGAGATGGTGGAGAAGATCATCGCCAAGGAGCGTCCCGATGCGCTGCTGCCGACCATGGGGGGGCAGACGGCGCTGAACACGGCGATGACGCTGGCGGCGTCGGGCGTGCTGGAAAAATACGGCGTGGAGTTGATCGGCGCGAAGGCCGACGTGATCGACCGTGCCGAGGACCGGCTGAAGTTCCGCGACGCGATGAGCGAGATCGGCATCGAATCGCCGAAGAGCCGGATCGCCCGCACGATGGAGGAGGCGCGCGCGGCGCTGGTGGAGATCGGGCTGCCGGCGGTGATCCGGCCGAGCTTCACGCTGGGCGGGACCGGCGGCGGCATCGCCTATAACCGCGAGGAGTTCGAGCAGATCGTGGCCGGCGGGCTGGATGCCTCGCCGACGACCGAGGTGCTGGTCGAGGAGTCCGTGCTCGGCTGGAAGGAGTTCGAGATGGAGGTGGTGCGCGACAGCCGCGACAACTGCATCATCGTCTGCGCCATCGAGAACGTCGATCCGATGGGCATTCATACCGGCGACAGCGTGACGGTGGCGCCGGCGCTGACGCTGACCGACAAGGAATACCAGGTGATGCGCGATGCCTCGATCGCGTGCCTGCGCAAGATCGGCGTGGATACCGGCGGGTCGAACGTGCAGTTCGCGCTGAACCCGGCCGATGGGCGCATGGTGGTGATCGAGATGAACCCGCGCGTGTCGCGTTCTTCCGCACTCGCCTCGAAGGCGACGGGGTTCCCGATTGCCAAGGTCGCCGCCCGGTTGGCGGTGGGCTACACGCTGGATGAACTGGCGAACGACATCACGATGGTGACGCCGGCGAGCTTCGAGCCGACGATCGACTATGTGGTGGTGAAGATTCCCCGCTTCACCTTCGAGAAGTTTCCCGGCACGCCGGCGATGCTGTCGACCAGCATGAAGTCGGTCGGCGAGGCGATGGCGATCGGGCGCAGCTTCGCGGAAGCGCTGCAGAAGGGGCTTCGCAGCATGGAGACGGGCTTGGCGGGTCTGGACCCGGTGGAGGCACCGGGCGATGGCGGCATCGATGCATTCCGCGCCGCGCTGTCGCAGCCGAAGCCCGACAGAATCCTGATGGCGGCGCAGGCCTTGCGGGCGGGGCTGACCGTGGAGGAGATCCACGAGGCGAGCAAGTTCGATCCGTGGTTCCTGCGCGAGCTGGAGAAGATCGTGGGCGCCGAGCGTGATGTGACCGCCCACGGGCTGCCGAAGGACGCGATGCGGCTGCGCCGGCTGAAGGCGATGGGCTTCTCGGACAAGCGGCTGTCGGTGCTGGCCAACTCGACCGAGGCCGAGATCGGCGCGATCCGCGGCCGGCTGGGCGTGTTGCCGGTTTACAAGCGCATCGACACCTGTGCGGCCGAGTTCGCCGCCACCACGCCGTACATGTATTCCACCTACGAGGGCGGGTTCGGCACGCCGATGTGCGAGTCCGAGCCCACCGACCGGCAGAAGATCATCATCCTCGGTGGCGGGCCGAACCGGATCGGCCAGGGCATCGAGTTCGACTATTGCTGCGTGCATGCCGCCTATGCGTTGAGGGAGGCGGGGTTCGAGACCATCATGGTCAATTGCAACCCCGAAACCGTCTCGACCGACTACGACACCTCCGACCGGCTGTATTTCGAGCCGTTGACGTCCGAGGACGTCATCGCGCTGATCCGGCGCGAGCAGGCGAACGGCACGGTGCTGGGATGCATCGTGCAGTATGGTGGGCAGACGCCGCTGAAGCTGAGCCAGGCGCTGGCGAAGGCCGATATCCCGATATTGGGCACTTCGGCCGATGCGATCGACCTTGCCGAGGATCGCGAGCGGTTCCAGCAACTGTTGCACAAGCTGGGCCTGCGCCAGCCGGAGAACGGCATCGCGCGCTCGTTCGCGGAGGCGGAGGCGATCACCGCGCGCATCGGCTTCCCGGTGGTGATCCGCCCGAGCTATGTGCTGGGCGGGCGGGCGATGGAGATCCTGTACGACCGCACGGGGCTCACCCGCTACATGCGCGATTCCGGTGAGGCGGCGCTGTCGACCGGGCCGCTGCTGATCGACCGTTACCTCAACGACGCGATCGAGGTGGATGTGGACTGCATCTGTGACGGCGAGGAGGTCTATGTCGCCGGCGTGATGGAACACATCGAGGAAGCCGGCATTCACTCCGGCGATTCAGCCTGCGCGCTGCCGCCCTACACGCTGTCGCCGGCGATGGTGACCGAGTTGAAGGCGGAGACGGAAGTCATGGCCAAGGCGCTGGGCGTCGTCGGCCTGATGAACGTGCAGTATGCCATCAAGGACAACGAGATCTACGTGTTGGAAGTGAACCCCCGCGCCTCGCGCACCGCACCCTTCGTGGCCAAGGCGACCGGCGTGCCGATCGCCAAGATCGGCGCGCGGGTGATGGCCGGCGCGAAGCTGCGCGAGTTCAAGCTGGACGACGACAGCATCGCGCCGCACGTGGCGGTGAAGGAGGCGGTGTTCCCGTTCAACCGTTTCGCGAACGTGGACACCATCCTGGGGCCGGAGATGAAGTCCACCGGCGAGGTGATGGGGTTGGATTCCAGCTTCGAGCGCGCCTTCGCCAAAAGCCAGCTCGGCGCAGGGGTGAAGCTGCCGGAATCCGGCACCGCGTTCCTCTCGGTGCGCGACAGCGACAAGGCGGCGGCGATCGGCGTGGCCCGACGGCTGATCGACAGCGGCTTTGCCATCCTGGCCACCCGGGGCACCGCCACGCGGCTGCGCGAGGCCGGGCTTGCGGTGACCGTGGTGAACAAGGTGCTGGAAGGCCGGCCGCATTGCGTGGACGCGATCAAGTCCGGCGACATCCAGCTTGTGATCAACACCGCTGCCGGCGCGCAGTCGGTGTCCGACAGCTTCGACATCCGCCGCAGCGCGCTGACGCAGGGGGTGCCGCACTATACGACCATTGCCGGCGCGCGGGCCGCCGCCCATGCGATCGCGGCATTGAAATCGGGCACCCTTGAAGTGGCCCCCCTGCAAGCGTATTTTCGTGGATCGTTCTGACACCCTGTCGTGACCCGGCCGCGCGCCGCGTCGCGGCGGTTGTGTTGTCGGGGGGCGTGGCGGCGGTCACGCCACAGGGCTTGCGACGGGGCCGCTTCGTCGCCACGTGCCGAAACGTATGCCTTCTTCTTCGCTCGAGGTTCACGCAGTGCAGAAATTTCCGATGACCGCACCCGGTCTGCAGCGACTGGAGGATGAGCTCAGGACGCTCAAGGGGGTGGAGCGCCCGGCGGTCATTCGCGCCATCGCCGAGGCCCGCAGCCATGGCGACCTCAGCGAGAACGCCGAGTATCACGCCGCGCGTGAACGCCAATCCTTCATCGAGGGCCGTATCGAAGAACTCGAAGCCGTCATCTCTGCCGTCGAGGTGATCGATCCGGCTTCGCTTTCGGGCGACCACGTCAAGTTCGGGGCCCATGTCCGCGTTGTCGACGAGGAGACCGAAAAGGAAGCCGCCTACCAGATCGTCGGCGTCCATGAGGCCGACATCAAGGAGGCACGGCTGTCCATCTCCTCGCCGCTGGCCAAGGCTTTGATCGGCAAGAAGATCGGCGACACGGTTTCGGTTCCGGCGCCCGGTGGCGATCGCTCCTACGAGATCCTTTCCGTCCGCTTCGGCTGATTTCCACTCGATGCCGATGATCAGCCTTGCCGATGTGCGGGAGGCGGCCGCGCGCATCCACGGCCGCGTGATCCGTACGCCCGCGCTGGCCAGTGATGCGATCTCCCGCGCGACCGGGGCGCAGGTGGTGCTGAAGCTGGACAACCTCCAGGCCACCGGTGCCTTCAAGGAGCGCGGGGCGGCCAACCGCCTCGCCCTGTTGAGCGAAACGGAGCGCCGGGCCGGCGTCATCGCCATGTCGGCCGGCAACCATGCCCAGGCGGTCGCGCGCCATGCCAGCCTGCTCGGCATCGCCGCGGTGATCGTGATGCCGAAGCTCACCCCGGCCACGAAGGTCACGCGCACCGCCGCCTGGGGCGCGCGCGTGGTGATGCACGGCGACACTTTGGCCGAGGCCGCCGAGCATGCCCAGGCGCTGGCCGCCGCCGAGGGTCTGGTCTTCATCCACCCCTACGACGATGCCGCGGTGATAGCTGGGCAGGGCACGCTGGCACTCGAACTGCTGGAGGACGCGCCCGACCTCGACATGCTGGTGATCCCGGTGGGGGGCGGCGGGCTGCTGGCCGGTTGCGCGGTGGCCGCCACCGGCCTCAAGCCCGGCATCGAGGTGATCGGCGTGGAGGTCGCGGCCTATGCCGCGCTGGCCCAGCGCCTTGCCGGCCAGCCGGTTTCGGTCGGGGGGGCCACCATCGCCGAGGGCATCGCGGTGCGCGACATCGGCGAGATTCCCCTGCGGCATATCCGCGCCCATGTCGCCGACGTTGTCGTGGTGCCTGAGCGGGCGGTGGAAGAGGCCATCGCGCTGCTCGCCGAAGGAGCCAAGGTTGTGGCCGAGGGCGCCGGCGCCGCGGGCGTGGCGGCACTGCTCACCCTGCCGGACCGCTTTGCCGGCAAGAAGGTCGGCGTTGCCATCTGCGGCGGCAACATCGATCCGCGCATCCTGGCCAATGTGCTGCTGCGCAACCTGCTGCGCGACGGGCGGCTGGTGCGCCTGGTGCTGGAGATTCCCGACCGCCCCGGCGTGCTGGCCGACATCGCCGGGCGGATCGGCACGGCCGGCGGCAACATCATCGACGTATCACACCACCGCCTGTTCGCCTCGCCCAGCGTGCAGGCGGCGCAGTTGGAGGTGATGTTCGAGGCGCGCGACCCCGAGCATGGTCTGGCCATCGTGCGCTCGCTGGAACAGATCTATACGATCCGCCGGATCTGATCTCGCTACGGCCGCTCGGACCGCCAGCGCACCGCACCGGCCAGTTCCGGCACCCGCACCACGGCATCGGCCGGCCCGCTGATTCGCAAGCCGATCTCGGGCGCATCCGGCACTGCCGGTACGACCGCCAGCCGCAACCCCAGCAGCGCGCGCGTGAGGTCGATGGTTCCCGATACCGCGACCGTCCCGGCCGGGCCCGACATCGCCGCCCGGGCCAGGGTCAGGCCGCCGCGGTCGATGGCACCCTCCACGGCCAGTCGCTCGAACAAAGTGGTGCCGCCGGACAGCGCCGCGCGCAACGCCGGGTCTTCCAGAAGCGGACCCATGCGCGCGACATCGATGCCGGACAGCACCCCGTTGCGCCCGGACAGGCTGAACCCGCCGCCCAGGCTGGCCAGCAACCCGGCGGGGGAGAACCCCGCGGCCGTCAGCCGGACCGAGGCATCGAGCGTGCCGCCGGTAATATCCACCGGTAGGTCGAACACCGGCCCGGACACCAGCGCGCCGGCCAGGGTGGCTTGCAGCGCCAGGGCCGGCGGGCGGGAAGCGGTGTCGAACGACAGCGCCGCCGCGACCGAACCGCCGGCACGCTTCGCCGTCAGCCCGTCGACCCGCAGCACCCCTTGGGCGAGGTTCACGGTCGCCCGCGCGTCGTCCAGCAACTGCTCCTGGGCGACCAGCACCTGCCCCGCCGCCACCGCGACGGAAGCCTCCCACCCGGCCAGCATTTCCACCGGCAGCAGATCGGGGCTGCGCGGAAAGGGCAGTGGCAGCGGCAGACTCTCCGCCTCGATCCGCCCGGTCAGCCGCGGCACCGCCCGTCGCTCGAGCCGCAGCGCGCCGTTTGCCCGCAGCCCCCCTGCTGCGAGATCGAACGGTTCGGCGGTGATCCGCTCCGGGCCCATCGCGAGGTTTACAACCAGGCCGAATGATCCGTCCCCCAGCCAGCCTGTCGCGCCGGCCAGCCCCAAGCTCTCGGCAAGGCGCGGCGCGCCGGGATGGCGCAGCGCCAGGGCGCCGGCCCAGCGTCCGCCCGGAATGTCCAGCGTGGGTGTCGCCTCCAGTCGCAGATCGCCCAGGCTGCCGGCGATACGCAGCCCCAGGGCGTCCGGCGCCCCGCCGCCCTGCACCTGCACCAGCACCCCGCCCCGCAGCAGCGGCGCGAGGCGCGCGGCCGGCTCGGCGGCCAGCATCGGCACGAGCAGCGTGGCCAGCCCCTCCGCCCGCTCGGCGCGCAGTTCGGCCTTTGCCTCGGCGATCCGCCCGCCTTCCAGCAGCGTGCCGGAGGCCGAGACCGTCGCGCCCAGCCCCTGCACCGCCAACCGACGCAGCACGGTGCGCCCGGGTTCGGCGGCCAGGTCGAGCCCCAGCGACGTCAGGTCCCATCCATGCCACGACGCGCGCGCCGCCTCCAGCTGGAGGTCGAGCGACACGGCACCAAACCCCGCCGCCGCCGCGCCCAAACCGGGCCATGCCTCCGGCAGCCAGGCGCCCAGGTCGAGCCGGTCGAGCACCACGGCCGCCTTCAGCTCCGGGCGCGGGCCCGGGCGCCACGACAGGCTGGCGGCCACTTCGGTGCCATCCACCTCGCCGACCAGATCCTGGAGGCTTATCTGCCCCGCCTCCAGCACCACGCGCGCGGCGAGGTCGGCGCGGCGCAGCACCTGCGGCGGCAGCGCGTCGACCGGGCCCAGCCCGGCCGTGGCCGCCCAGGCAAGGGTGGCGCGCAGCGACGGGGCGGACAGGCGGGCATCGCCCTCGAAGCGCAGCCGGCCGTTCGGGGCCGCCCGCGCGGCTTCCCCGGCCAGGCGCAACACCGCGTCGCCGGGCAGCACTGCACGGGCCTCGCGTACCTGCACCGTGCCGGCCTCGATGTCGAAGGCGCCGCGCACGCCGCGCAGGGTGCCGCCAGCCAGCGGCGCAGCCTCGGCGGACAGGTCGATGCCCACCGGCAGCCGTGCGAAGCCGCCGCCCTCCGCCCCCTTCAGCAGCGCTGGCAGCCAGGCATCCAGGTCCACGCGGCTCGCCGTGACCGCCACATCCAGCCGCACGCGCGGCGCCAGGCGCAGTGCCACCGCGCCCTGCACCGGCGCGCCGGCCAGTTCGCCCACCATCTCGTCCGCCGCCACCAGCCCGCCGCCGGATGTCAACCGACCCTCGGCGCGGAACGCCACCGGCGGCGCCGGCAGCAACTGCGACAGGTCCGGGCCGCGCATCGCGATCCGTCCCAGCAGCGTGCCGTCGGGTTGCATCTGGCCGGAGACGACCACGCCCAGCCCCTGCGCGGCCCCCTGCCCGTCCAGCGTCATGTCCAGCCCGACGGCCCCGTCGCCGCCGGGCCGGCTGACCCGCGCGGTGAAAACCCAGTCGCGCCCGCCCCCCTGCGCCCGCCCGGCGCTGTGGAAGCTGCCGGAGACATCGTTGGTGGCCAGCGTGGCCTCCAGCCCGGTCACCACCACCTCGCCCACCCGCAGCCGGCCACCCTCGATCCGCGCCGACAAGGCCGACAGCCAGGACGGGGTGCGCAGCGCCAGTGCCGAAGGGTCCAGCGGCCAGGGCAGGCGGATATCGGCGCCGCGCAGCACGAGTTCCCGTGCATCCACGCGCCCGGCCAGTAGCGGCGCCAACGCCACGCGCAGGCGCAACTGGCTTGCGGTGATCGAGGTGCCATCAGCCCCTGCGCCATCGGCAACCGAGATCCGCTCGGCGACCAGCAGCGGCTGCGGCAGGATCCGCAGGGTGATCGCGCCGTCGATCCGCACCGCATGGCCCAGCACGTCCGACGCGAGTGCTGCCACGTCGTCGCGGTAGCGGCTCCAATCCAGCCATGGCGGCACCAGCCAGGCGCCCCCCAGCAGCAGCACCAGCAGCGTCACAAGTCCGGTGGAGATGTGGCGCAGGGCGGTCATCGGCGGCTAGGCGGGCGGGCCGTAGCCGCCACCGCCGGGGGTCTCGATCGCGAACACGTCGCCAGGCGCCAGTTCCGCGCGGTCGGTTCCGGTGAGAATCTCTCGCCCGCCCACCGCCCGCTCCACCCATTGCCGCCCGGCTGCACCATCGGCGCCACCTGCCAAGCCGAATGGTGCGACGTTGCGGCGGGAGGACACGATCACCGCGGTCATCGGCTCCAGGAAGCGGATGCGCCGCACTGCACCATCGCCGCCATGCCATTTGCCGGGGCCGCCCGAGCCACGGCGGATGCCGAACAGCTCCAGTTGCACGGGGTAGCGGAGCTCCAGCACCTCCGGGTCGGTCATGCGCGTGTTGGTCATGTGCGTCTGCACCGCGCTGGTGCCGTTGAAACCCCCACCGTCAGGCGTTGGGCCGGCGCCCATGCCGCCGCAGATCGTTTCGTAGTACTGTCGGGTGGCGTCACCGAACAGGAAGTTGTTCATCGTTGCCTGGGAACAGGCCAGCGCCCCCAGCGCGCCGAACAGCGCGTTGCAGGTGGCCTGCGACACCTCGGTGTTCCCAGCCACGACCGCCGCGCCGGGGTTGGGCGACAGGAAGGTGCCTGCAGGGATGCGGATTTCGATCGGCTTCAGGCAGCCGTCGTTCAGCGGAATGTCGGAGCCGACTAGGCAGCGGAAGACGTACAGCACGGCCGCGCGCGTGACGGCGGGTGGGGCGTTGAAGTTGTCGTTGCGCTGCGCGCCGGTGCCGGTGAAGTCCACCACGGCCGAGCGGGCGGCCTGGTCCACCGTGACGCGCACCTTGAGCGGCGAGCCGTCGTCCATCACGTAGTCGAAGCTGCCGTTGCCGATGCGCGCGAGCACCTGGCGCACGCTCTCCTCGGCGTTGTCCATCACGTGGATCATGTAGGCGCGCACGGTCTGCCAGCCGAACTGCGCCACCACGCGCCGGAGTTCCTGCACGCCCTTCTCGTTCGCCGCCACCTGCGCCTTGATGTCGGCCACGTTCACGTCTGGCGAGCGCGCCGGATATTTCGCGCCGGCGAGCAGGGCGCGGAACTCGGGCTCGCGGAAATTTCCCTGATCGACGAGAAGGAAATCATCGATCACCACGCCCTCCTCCTCCAGCGTGCGCGAGGCGGGCGGGGTGGAGCCGGGGGTGATGCCGCCGATATCGGCATGGTGGCCACGGCTGCCGACGAAGAACAGGATCTCCTGGCCCGCGGTGTCGAAAACGGGCGTGATCACGGTGACGTCCGGCAGGTGGGTGCCGCCGTTGTAGGGGTTGTTCAGCGCCACCACGTCGCCCGGCCGCAGGGTCGCGCCACGCTGGGCCAGCACGGTGCGCACGCTCTCGCCCATGGCGCCCAGATGCACGGGAACGTGCGGCGCGTTGGCCACCAGTCCGCCGGTGGCGTCGAAGATGGCGCAGGAGAAATCCAGCCGCTCCTTGATGTTCACCGACATCGAGGTGTTCTGCAGCACGGCGCCGGTCTGTTCCGCGACGTTCATGAACAGGTTGTTGAATAGCTCCAGCAGCACCGGGTCGGCGCGCTCGGTGCCGGAGGCGGCGACGAACTGGCGGGCGGTGGTGCGCTTCAGCGTCATGTGGTCGAGCGAGGTGACCTCGGCGGTCCAGCCGGGTTCCACCACGGTGGTCGCATTGGCCTCGCGCACCAGCGCCGGCCCGGCGATGCGGTCCCCGGCGCGCAGCGCGGTGCGCTCGAACACCGGCGTGTCGTGCGCCTGGCCGCCGCTCCACATGCTGACCGTATCGACCGGCGGCGGCAGGCCTTCGCTGGCCGGGATCGTCGCCTCGGCCACCACTTCGCCGGGCGAGGTTGCCTCCACCGCCACGGCCTCGACCACCAGGGCGCGGCCGGGGGTGGCGAAGCCGAAGCGCGCCTTGTGTGCCGTGGTAAATGCCGCCTCCACCTGCTTCGCCGCGGCGAAGTCGACGATCAGCGCCGCCTCGGTGCCGGCGTAGCGGATGTGCAGCTTCTTCGCGACGCTGGCCCGCGCCGGGTCGCCACCCTGCACCGCCAGTTCCGCCGCCGCCTCGCGGGCCAGCCGATCCAGCAGTTCCGCGAGACCGGGCATTGCTGCCTCGGCGAGCGTCGCCTCCACGGCCTGCTCGCGCATCACCGTCTGGTCGGCCAGCCCCATCCCGTAGGCCGACAGCACGCCGGCATAGGGGTGGATGAACACCGTCTCCATGCCCAGCTCATCGGCCACCAGGCAGGCATGCTGGCCGCCGGCGCCGCCGAAGCATTGCAGCGCGAAGCGAGTGGCGTCGTGGCCCTTCTGCACGCTCACCTGCTTGATTGCATTGGCCATGTTGGCCACCGCGATGCGCAGATAGCCCTCCGCCACGTCGCGCGGATCGCGGCGCACGCCAGTTTCGGTGGCGATGCGCTCGGCCAGGGCGGCGAACTTCGCCAGCACCACGCCGGCATCCAGCTTCTCGTTGCCGCCGGGGCCGAAAATCGCGGGGAAATGGTCGGGCTGGATCTTGCCAACGCACACATTGGCGTCCGTGACCGCCAGCGGGCCGCCGCGCCGGTAGCAGGCGGGGCCGGGATTGGCGCCTGCGCTGTCCGGCCCCACGCGGAAGCGCCCGGCCTCGAAATGCAGGATCGAGCCGCCACCGGCGGCGACCGTGTTGATCGCCATCATCGGCGCCCGCATGCGCACGCCGGCCACGGCGGTTTCGAACGCCCGCTCGAAGGCGCCGTCGTAGAGCGCAACGTCGGTGGAGGTGCCGCCCATGTCGAAGCCGATGATCCGGCTGATCCCGGCCATGCCCGCCGTGCGCGCGGCGCCCACGATGCCACCCGCCGGGCCGGACAGGATCGCGTCCTTGCCCTGGAAGCGGTGCGCCTCGGCCAGCCCGCCGTTGGACTGCATGAAATACAGCTTCACGCCCTGAAGCTCCGCCGCCACCTGCTCCACATACTGGCGCAGGATCGGCGAGAGATAGGCATCCACCACCGTGGTGTCGCCGCGCGGCACCAGGCGCAGCAGCGGGCTGACCTCGTGGCTGGTCGAGACCTGGGGGAACCCCAACGCGACCGCAAGCTCGGCCAGGCGCTTCTCGTGGGCTGGATACTTCCAGGCATGCATCAGCACGATCGCCACCGCCTGGATGCCCTTCGCCCGGGCCGCGCGCAGCGACGCCAACGCGGCAGCATCGTCCGGTGCCTCGATCTCGGCGCCGTGCACATCGACGCGGCCTGAAACCTCGACAGCCTCCTCGTACAGCAGCGTCGGCAGCACGACGTTCAGGTCGAACAGCCGGGGCCGTGCCTGGTTGCCGATACGCAGGATATCCCCGAAGCCGCGGTTGACCACCAGCAGCGTGCGCTCGCCCTTGCGCTCCAGCAGCGCGTTGGTGGCCACCGTCGTGCCCATCTTCACGCACTCTACCAGTCCGTGCGGGATCGGCTGGTCAAGCGGGATGCCCAGCACGGTCTTGATGCCGGCGATGGCGGCGTCACGGTAGCGTTCCGGGTTCTCGCTCAGCAGCTTGTGGGTCGACAGCCGCCCTTCGGGATCGCGGGCGACGATGTCGGTGAAGGTGCCGCCGCGGTCGATCCAGAACTGCCACATGAAGCTGAACACTCCTTGCCCGGCACGCCCAGGGCCACCGGCGGAGATGACGACGGGGGCGGCAGGGCGTGTCGAGATTTTTCAATCGGTTAGTCAGGGGCTTATACATACCCAAGGCTACCCGGCCAAGATGCGCCGCGCGGCGCCTGCGATGATTCCCGCCGCCATGCGTGTTTTGCGATTATTCACCGCTCCGTGCTACGCCGCCCGGGGCTCAGGATCGGGTGCAGCGTCGTGTGGGGCAAGATCATCGGCAGCGTGGCCGGCTTCGCGATGGGCGGCCCGTTCGGGGCGGTTGCCGGCATGGCGCTCGGCCACGCGGCGGAATCGGGCGGGCTGGGGCGCATCGGCAGCGCCGGGATGAACGCCGTCGGCGGCCTGCTCGGCCCTGCCGGACGTGGCCGGCCGGCGCTGTTCGGCCCGCCCGATGGGCTGGGGCGCGACCAGGTGTTCGCCATCGGCGTCGTTGTCATCGCCGCCAAGCTGTGCAAGTGCGACGGCGGGGTGAGCCGTGCCGAGATCGACGAGTTCAAGCGCCATTTCCGCGCGCCCCCCGAAGCCGCGCGCGACGTCGGCCGGCTGTTCGACCAGGCGCGCGACAGCTCCGAGGGGTTCGAGGGCTATGCCCTGCACATGGGCGAGGCCTTCGCCGACAACCACGGCCTGCTGGAGGACGTGCTGACCGCCCTGTTCGCCATTGCACGCGCCGACAAACCGCTGACCGGCACCGAACAGGCGTTCCTGGAGGGCGTCTGGCGCGGCTTCGGGCTGGGGGTGGATGCCTGGGCCCGTGCCTCCGGCCGCGCCGGCACGCGCCGCCCGGCGGCGGACGAGGAAGATCCCTTCCTGGTGCTCGGCGTTCCGCGCGACACCGCCGATGATGCCCTGCGCGCCGCGTGGAAGCAGTTGATGCGCGAGAACCACCCGGACAGCCTGGCCAGCCGCGGCGTGCCGCCCGAGTTCATCGCCCGCGCCAGCGACAAGGTTGCCCGGATCAATGCCGCCTGGGACCGGATCAAGCGCGAGCGCGGCCTGTAGTTGACGCAGCGCGCCACCGGGCGCATTTCACGCCTGCCAGACGGCCGGACGGCCGCTGCCGGGGGCAACCCCGGTGGAGGAAAGTCCGGGCTCCACGGAAACACGGTGCCGGCCAACAGCCGGCGGGGGCGACCCTAGGGAAAGTGCCACAGAAAACAGACCGCCGGCGCCGGCGGCCCCGCAAGGGGAAGCCGCCGCAGGCAAGGGTGAAACGGTGCGGCAAGAGCGCACCGCGCCCCTGGCAACAGGGGCGGCAGGGCAAACCCCACCGGGAGCAAGACCGAATAGGGGCGGCCGGCGTGGCGCGCTCCCGGAAACGGGGGTTCGTTGACGCAGGGGTGTTTTCGCCCCGTCGCCCGGGTTGGTCGCGTGAGGCGCGCAGCAATGCGCGTCCCAGAGGAATGGCCGTCTCGGCGCCGTTGCGAAACGGTGTCGGACAGAACCCGGCTTACAGGCCGTCTGGCATTTTCTGTCGTATTTTTCATTTGACATAATGCGACTCGACCCGTGCGCCCTGACACCTCCGATCCGTCTCCGCTGCTCCCGCCGCAGGGCCGGATCGGCACCGATTCGACTTATCCACAGAGGCCTGGGGACAAGTTTCGCAAAACAGACTAAATATCTGAATTGACAAGAATAAATTTCATACGATCGTCAACGTTGATTCCGAACATCCCCTCCAAACAGGGTTTTGGGGGGCGGTTTCCCATAATCTCCCATGGACACCCAAGACGCGCGCGGCGATACTGCGCTCCGTCGGCACCAGCGCGCGCGCAGCGCTGGCACCAGCGGTGTCGCGCGAAAATTTGAACCCGGGCAAAAGGACAGCGCAGGCAGGGATGACCCAGTTCAAGGGCACCCATACGGTACGCCGGGACGGGAAGGGCCGCGTGTCCATTCCGGCGGCGTTCCGCGCTGTCCTGAAGGGTGACCATCCGGTCGCACCCGGCCCCAACGGCGCGGTCGTGCTGCGGCCTTCCCACAAATATGCCTGCGTCGAGGGCTGGCACCCCGCCGCCTTCGAGGCCCAGGGCAGCCAGATCCAGCAACTGCCGCGCTTCAGCGACGAGGAGGATGACCTGGCGCTCGCCCTCTATTCCGATGCCGTCGATGCCGAGCCGGACAAGGAGGGGCGCATCGTCCTCCCGCGCGAGCTGGCCGATCATGCCGGCCTGGACGAGGAGGTCACCTTCGTTGGTGCGGGCAGCCATTTCCAGATCTGGGAGCCGGCCGCCGCCCAGCGCCGTGTCGCCGAGGCGCGCGAGCGTGCCCGCGTGCTGCGCATGACCCTGCCGCCGGCCGCCCTGGCAGCGGGAGGCGGCAAGTGAGCGGCCATGTCCCCGTCATGCTCTCCGAGGTACTCGCGGCCCTGGCCCCGCGCGACGGCGGCGTTTATCTCGATGCGACCTTCGGCGGCGGCGGCTACAGCGCGGCCATTCTCGAAGCCGCGCCCTGCACCGTATGGGCGATCGACCGCGACCCCGACGCCATCGCCCGCGGCGCCGCCCTGGCCGCCCGCCATCCCGGCCGCCTGCACCTGCTGCACGGCGCCTTCGCCGACATGGTGGACCTTCTCGCCGCCCACGGCGTCACGGCGCTGGACGGCATTGTCTTCGATCTCGGCGTCTCCTCCTTCCAGCTCGATGACCCCGCCCGCGGCTTCTCCTTCCGCCACGACGGCCCGCTCGACATGCGCATGGCCCGCGCCGGCCCCAGCGCCGCCGATCTGGTCAATACGCTGGCGGAGGCCGCCCTGGCCGACACGCTGTACGAATTGGGCGAGGAACGCGCCTCGCGCCGCATCGCTAAAGCCATCGTCGCCGCGCGCGCCGAGGCCCCGATCACCACCACCGGCCGCCTGGCCTCGATCATCCGCGCCGTGCTGCCGCCGGACCGCTCCGGCCACCACCCCGCCACAAGAAGCTTCCAGGCGCTGCGCATTCGCGTGAACGACGAGCTTGGCCAGATCGAGCGCGCCCTGCGGCATGCCGCAGGCCTGCTGGCCCCTGGCGGCCGGTTGGTCGTCGTCGCGTTCCATTCGCTCGAGGACCGGCTGGTCAAGCGCTTCATGACCGACGCCACCGGCCGCACCCCCGCCCCGTCCCGCCACGACCCCGCCGGGCTGCTGTCCCGCCCCGATGCGCGGTTCCGCCTTATCGCCCATGGTGCCGGCAAGCCCGGAGATGCCGAGACCGGCGCCAACGCCCGCGCGCGCAGCGCCCGCCTGCGCGCCATGGAGCGGCCGCCGGCGCGACCCATGCAGGAGGAGGCAGCGCCATGATGCGGCCGATTTCCCTGCTTTGCATGCTGCTCGCCATCGGGTCCGGGCTGCATCTTTATCGGGTGAAGTATCGCGCCCAGGTGTTGGATCGGGAGATCCAAGCCACGCTGCGCGCCGCCGACGATACCCGGGCCCGCGCGGGCCTGTTGCGGGCCGACTATGCCCTGCTGAACGACCCGATCCGCCTGCAGGAATTGGTCGACCAGCATCTGCAGTTGAAATCCACACTGCCGGGCCAATTCACCACCCTGGCGGAGATGGAACGCCGCCTCCCGCCGATCGGCATCGCGCCACCGGAGCCGCCGCCGGAGCCCGAGATTCCCGCCGCGGTCATCCGGCCCGAGCCCCGGGCCCCGGTTGCCGAGCCGCGCGCGCCCGAACCGCGGATCGTGGAACGCCCCGCCACGGTGGTGGCCGTGGCCATTCCTCGCCCCGCCGCGCCCCCGCCGCGCCCCGTGGCGATCATGCCAGTGCCCGCGATGCCTTCCGTGGCTGCCGCGCCCCGCCCGCCCACCCCGCTCGCCCTGCCGGGTGCGGCCGCGCCGGCGATGACACAGGCCGCCCGCCTCGCCCCGGCGCCCACGCCCGCCCAGGCCTGGGCTCCCACCCAGGCCTCGATCACCCCGGTTTCGTTGCGCAGCGCGCTGCCGCCCACTGCTGCATCAACTGGAGCAACGCCGTCCAGCGCCGCTGCCACTGCAACCCCCGGCGCTCGGCCATCCGCATCCGCCCAGCGCCCGGTCGCCGCCGCGTCGCCCCCGTCCGCCGAGGCGCCTCCCGTTGTCGTGCGCTCCTCCCTCGGCATGGCCCGCCGTTCCCCCAACGTGGAGAATGCACCCACCGCACCCGGCGGGGGAGGCGCGAATTGAGCCCGCCCCCGCATGACCCGGCCGCGCCCTCCCCGTCCTCCGTCGCGCCTCGCTTCGGCGCCGCCCCGGGCGACGCGGTTCCGCGGACCGAGCATGTCCGCGTCACCGCCCCCGACCTCGACCGCCGTGCCGCAATGGAACGCGCACGCGGGCGCATCGTTCTGGTTGCCGCCGGATTCGCGGTGCTGTTCACGGCGGTCGTCGGCAAGCTGGTGGATGCGACCATCATCAACCCGGTCCTGCCGCGCATGGAGGCCCAGGTCCGCAAGCCGGAGCCCGCCCCCGCCCAGCCCGTCCCAGGGTTGCAGGCAACGCCGGCCACCGCCGCCATTGCCCCGCCGGGCGCCACCGATTTCGGCCCCCGCGTGAAACGCGCGGCCATCACCGACCGCAACGGCGAACCGCTGGCGATGTCGCTGCCCTATGCCGACCTGCATGCCAATCCGCGGATCGTCTATGATGTGGACGAGGTGATCGCGAAGCTGCGCAGCGTGCTGCCGCGCCTCGACGCGGCCCGGCTCAAGCAGCAGCTTACCGAACGGGACAAGCATTTCGTCTATCTCGCCCGCCGCATCTCCACCCGCGAGCAGCTCCAGATCAACGCGCTCGGCATTCCCGGCATCGACTTCGAGTTCGCGGAAAACCGCCGCTACCCGCTCGGTACCGTCGCCGCCCAGGTGCTCGGCGGCGTCGACATCGAAGGCAACGGCCAGGCCGGGGTGGAGAAGTTCTTCGACGAGCGCCTCAAGACCGACCGAGCCCCCCTGCGCCTGTCCATCGACGTGCGCGTCCAGGCCGTGGTGCGCGACGAGCTGTCGAAGTCGATGGCCGCCTTCAACGCCATCGGCGGCACCGGGATCGTGATGGACGTGCGCACCGGCGAGGTGCTGGCGATGGTCAGCCTGCCGGACTACGACGCGAACCACTACCGCCGCGCCACCGACGAACAGCGCTTCAACCGCGCCATCTCCGGCCGCTACGAGCCCGGGAGCACGTTCAAGCTGCAGACCGCGGCGATGGCGCTGGACAGCGGCGCGGCGCAGCTCTGGTCGTCGTGGGATGCCAGCAGCCCGATCCGGGTCGGCCGCTTCACCATCAGTGACTTCGAGGGAAAGAAGCGTGTTCTCTCCTTCCCGGAATTCCTCGCCTACTCCTCCAACATCGCCGCAGCCAAGGTGGCGCTGGCCGTCGGTGCCGAACGCCAGCGGGCCTGGCACACCCGCATGGGCATGATGGCCCCGGTGCCGATCGAGCTGCCCGAGACCTTCCGCACGCTCACGCCGCCGCCGCCGAACTGGAAGGACATCGCCACGATGACCATCGGCTTCGGCCATGGCATCTCCGTCACGCCGCTGCACGTCGTCCGCGCCACCGCTGCCGTCGCCCATAACGGCCTGCTGATGCGCCCGACCATCCTTGCGCGCGAGCCCGACGCCCCGGCGCCGGCCGGCGAGCGGGTGATGAGCCAGCAGACTTCGGACACTATGCGACGGCTGATGCGCCTGATCGTCTCCGACGGCTTTGGCAAGACCGCCGAGGTGCCCGGCTACTTCATCGGCGGCAAGACCGGAACGTCCGAGAAATCGGGGCGCGGCGGCTACAAGAAGAAGCTGAACGTCCAGGCCTTCACCAGCGTCTTCCCGATGAACGCCCCGCGCTATGCGGTGTACTTCATGCTCGACGAGGCCAAGGCCAACGCCAGCACCTTCGGTTACGCCACCGCCGGTTGGGTCGCGGCCCCCGGCGCCGGGCGGGTGGTCGCGCGCATCGGCCCGATGCTCGGCCTGTTGCCGGAAGTTTCCAACGCCGCCGCGATCGCCCAAAGCCTGGCGATCCCGCTCGTGCCTGGCCGTCCGCCTGGCGCCGCGCCGGCCGCCCGCCCCCAGGCCTCCCGCCCCTTGGGGTCACCGCCGCAAAGCTCAACCATCACGCCGGCTGCCCCTTCAGGCATCGCCCCGCGCGCGACGCCGGGAACGCCATCGGGCGCCACCCCCGCGGTGCGCCCCGCCGCGCCCCCGGCCACCCTGCCGCGAGACCCGCGCCAGGAAGCCGCCGCCCCCGCCTCCCAGGCCACGGGAGGTACCGTCGTTGCGGTTCGCTAGCATACTCGCGCGCATGCCCGACCTTGTGGCGCTGGCTCCCCGCCAGCGCGAGGCGTGGCATGCCGCCGAGGCGATGGAGGTCATCGGCATCACGGCCGACAGCCGCAAAGTGCGCCACGGCATGATCTTCGCTGCCCTCCCTGGTGCCGCCCAGGACGGGCGCAAGTTCATCCCCGACGCCCTGGCCCGCGGCGCCAGCGCCGTGCTCGCCCCGCCCGGTACCGCGATGCCTCCCGGCTGCACGCTGCTGGAAGACCCGCGCCCGCGCCGGCGCCTGGCCATCATCGCAGCGCTGCTCGCCGGCCCGGCGCCCGCCACCCTGGTTGCCGTCACCGGCACCAACGGCAAGACCAGCACCACCGACTTCCTCCGTCAGCTTTGGACCCTCGCCGGCCACAAGGCCGCTGCGCTGGGCACGCTCGGCGTCGTCACCGAGGACGGCATCTCCGGCCCCGGCCTGACCACGCCCGACGCGGTGGAGTTGTGCCAGGCGCTCGCCAACCTCGCGCGCCACGGCGTCGGCCGTGCCGCCATGGAGGCGTCCTCGCACGGCCTGCACCAGCACCGGCTCGACGGTCTCTATCTGCGCGCCGCCGCCTTCACCAACCTCACCCGCGACCACCTCGACTACCACGGCACCATGGCCGCCTATCGCGACGCCAAACTGCGCCTGTTCCAGGAGTTGCTGCCGCCGCGCCACCCCGCCATCGCCAGCACGGCGCTCGATGCCGACACGATGGCCGCCCTGCGCCACATCGCCACCCGCCGCCGGCTCGACCTGCGCACCGTCGGCGAGGCGGGCGAGGCGATCCGCCTGATCCGCACGACGCCCCGCCCTGGCGGCCAAATCCTGGAGATCGAGGCTGCGGGCATGCGCCACGAAATCCCCATCGCCCTGCCCGGCCGCTTCCAGGCCGACAACGCGCTCGTTGCTGCGGCACTGGCCGAGGCCACTGGCGCGCCCGATGCGCTCGACCGCCTGCCCGGCCTCGTCGGCGTGCGCGGCCGCATGGAACTGGCGGTCACCTTGGCCAATGGCGCCGCCGTCTATGTCGACTACGCCCACACGCCCGACGCGCTGGAACGCCTGCTCGCCGCCCTGCGCCCGCACACCGAGGGGCGGCTGCACGTGGTGTTCGGCGCCGGCGGCGACCGCGACCCCGGCAAGCGCCCGCTGATGGGCGAGGCGGTGGCGCGCCACGCTGATGTCGCCATCGTCACCGACGACAATCCGCGCACCGAGAGCCCGGCATCCATCCGCGAGGCCGTGCTGGCCGGTATGGTGGCGCTGCCCACGGCGCGTGCCCGCGGCAACCGCGCCGATGCGATCGCCGAGGCCCTGGCCGATCTCCGGCCCGGCGACGTGCTCGCCGTTGCCGGCAAGGGCCACGAGCAGGGCCAGACCATCGGCCACGAGACCTTCCCCTTCGACGACGCCGCCGTCATCCGCCGCCTGGCAGGCGCAGCATGAGCGCGCTGTGGACCCCGGCCGAGCTGCTCGCCGCCACCGGCGGATTGCTGCGCGCGCCGTTCAGCGCCACAGGCATCTCGATCGACACCCGCACGCTGCGCCCCGGCGACCTGTTCGTGGCGCTGGTCGGCGAGACCGACGGTCATCGCTGGGTGCATGCGGCACTGGATCGCGGCGCGGCCGGCGCCATGGTGCACACCCTGCCCGACGACGTGCCCGACGATGCCCCGCTGCTGGCGGTGCGGGACACACTTGAAGGGCTGCGGGCCCTCGCCGCCTTCGCCCGCGCCCGCCTCGCCGGCAAGCTTCTGGCCGTCACCGGCAGCGTCGGCAAGACCACGACCAAGGAGATGCTGCGCGCCATCCTCGCAGCCCACGGCCGCGCATGGGCCGCCGAGGCCTCGCACAACAACCACTGGGGCCTGCCGCTCACCCTCGCCCGCACGCCGCGCGCCGCCGATTTCTGCATCGCCGAGATCGGCATGAACCACGCCGGCGAGATCGCGCCCCTGGCCCGCCTCGCGCGCCCGCACGCCGCCCTCATCACCAGTGTCGAGCGCGTCCATATCGGCAATCTCGGCAGCCTCGAGGCCGTCGCCGACGAGAAGCTCGCCGTCCAGGACGGGCTGTCGAACGGCCCGCTGATCCTGCCGCGCGACAGCGCGATGTTCGCGCGCCTCATGGCCGGCGCTCGCCATCCGGTGCGCAGCTTCGGCACCCACGCCGATGCCGACGACCGCCTGCTGGCCGCCCGCGCCGACGCCACCGGCACCGAGGTCGAGGCCGAGATCGCGGGCCAGCGCATCGCCACGCGCCTGGCCGCCCCCGGCGCGCACATGGCGCTCAACGCGCTCGCCGCGCTCTCGGCCGCCGCCGTCCTGGGCGCCGACCCGGTCCGCGGTGCCGAGGCGCTGGATGGCTTCATGCCGGTCTCCGGCCGCGGCGCCCAACGTCGCATCGCGGTGCCCGGCGGCACGGCGCTGCTGCTCGACGAAAGCTACAATGCGTCCTTCGTCGCGGTGCGCGCCGCCTTCGCCGTGCTGGCGCTGCAACCCGCCACGCGCCGCGTCGCCGTGCTTGGCGACATGCGCGAACTCGGTGATTTCGGGCCGGCGGAACACGAAGCCCTCGCGCCGGCCGCCGCCGAGGCGGCCGACCTCGTGTTCACCTGCGGGAAGCTGATGCAACACCTGCGCGACGCCCTGCCCACTCGCCTGCGCGGCGCCCATGCCACCGACTCCGCGGCACTCGCCCCCCTCGTCGCCGCCGCCCTGCGCCCCGGCGACGCCGTGCTCGTCAAGGGCAGCCTCGGCAGCCGCATGAAATTCATCGTCGACGCCATCGACCACCCCCCGACGGCAAGCGGGGAGACGGCCTGATGCTGTACAACCTGATCACTCCGCTGTCGGACCAGTTCATCGCGGCCAACCTGTTCCGCTACCTCACCTTCCGCGCCGGTGCCGCCTGCATCACCGCGCTGATCCTGTCGCTGATGTTCGGCCCCGCGCTGATCCGTCATCTGCGCTCCATCCAGGGCCAGGGCCAGCCGATCCGCCCCGACGGGCCGGAGCGCCACCTGATCGAGAAGAAGGGCACGCCCACCATGGGCGGCGTGCTGATCCTCTCGGCGCTGACCGTCTCCACCCTGCTGTGGGCCGATCTGCGCAACGGGTTCGTCTGGGTGGTGCTGCTGCTCACCCTTTCCTACGGCGCGATCGGCTTCGTCGACGACTACATCAAGCTGTCGAAAGCCAACTACAAGGGCTTGTCGGGCCGTGGCAAGCTGGCCCTGCAGGCCGCCTTCGGCCTTGCCGCCGCCATCGCGCTGATGATGCTCACGCGCGGTCCGATGGCCGACATGCTCACTGTTCCGGTGTTCAAGGACATCCTGATCCCGCTCGGCCTCGCCTTCCCGCTCGTTGGCATGTTGGTGATGACCGGCTTCTCCAACGCGGTGAACCTCACCGACGGGCTCGACGGCCTGGCCATCGTGCCCACCATCATCGCCGCCGGCGTGTTCGCGCTGATCGCCTACCTGGTCGGCAACCGCGTGTTCTCCGAGTACCTGCAACTGAACTTCGTCCCGGGCGTGGGCGAGCTGGCCATCTTCTGCTCCGCCCTGATCGGCGCCGGCCTCGGATTCCTCTGGTTCAACGCACCTCCCGCCGCCGTGTTCATGGGCGACACCGGCAGCCTCGCCCTCGGCGGGGCGCTCGGCGCCGTGGCCGTGGCGACCAAGCACGAGATCGTGCTGGGCATCGTCGGCGGCCTGTTCGTGCTAGAGACGGTCTCCGTCATCATCCAGGTGTTCTGGTACAAGCACACCAAGCGCCGCGTTTTCCTGATGGCACCGCTGCACCACCATTTCGAGAAGAAGGGCTGGTCCGAACCCACCATCGTCATCCGCTTCTGGATCATCGCGATGATTCTCGCGCTGATCGGCCTGGCGACGCTGAAGATCAGGTGAGGGGGCAAAATCCGATGACCTGGTCCCCCACCCTGTTCACCGGCTCGCGTTTCGCCGTGGTCGGCCTGGGCCGCAACGGCCTGCCGGCCGCGCGCACGCTGGTGGCCATGGGCGCGTCCGTCACAGTGTGGGACGACACGCAGGAAGCCCGCGCCGCCGCCACCGGCCTCGATGTGCGCGAACCCGACATGGCCGGCCTCGACGCGCTGATCCTGTCACCGGGCATCCCGCACACCCACCCGCGCCCGCACCCGATCGCCGCCGCCGCCATCGCCGCGGGGGTGCCGATCTGGTCCGATGCCGAACTGCTGTTCCGCGCCGTGCGCGCCAGCGGATCGCGCGCACGTTTCGCCGGCATCACCGGCACCAACGGCAAGTCCACCACCACCGCGCTGCTGGCCCACATCCTGGAAACCGCGCGCATCCCCGCCGCCGCCGGCGGCAACCTCGGCACCCCGGCCCTGGCCCTTCCGCTGCTGCCCGACCACGGCGTTTATGTGCTGGAGATGTCCAGCTACATGCTGGAGCGCCTCGCCACCCTGCGCTTCGACGCAGCCGCGATGCTCAACCTCAGCCCCGACCACCTCGACCGCCACGGCGACATGGCCGGCTATGCCGCCGCCAAGCGCCATGTGTTCGACCGCCAGCAACCCGGCGACCTCGCCGTCATCGGCATCGACGACGCGCCATCCGGCGCCATGGCCGCAACGCTACGCTCCAGCGCGGCGGGGATCGTCACGGTCAGCGAACACGGGCCGGCAGATTTCGCCCCGCGCGGCACGATGCTGTCAGGCAACGATGGGTCCATTGCCGATCTTGCCACCGCCGCCGCCCTGCCCGGCGCCCACAACGCCCAGAACGCCGCCGCCGCCGCGGCGATGGCGCTGCATCTCGGCGTTCCGCGCGCCGCGATCGCCGAGGGCATCCGCACCTATCCCGGCCTGCCCCACCGCCAGGAACTCGTGGCCCGGTGCCGAAACATCCGTTTCATCAACGACAGCAAGGCCACCAACGCCGACAGCACCGCCCGCGCCCTGGTCTGCTACGACCGCATCCTCTGGATCGCCGGCGGCATGGCCAAGGACGGCGGCATCGAACCGCTCGCGGCATTCTTCCCGCGCATCGCCGAGGCGCTGCTGATCGGCCGCGACGCCCCGATCCTCGCAGCCACGCTGGCCGCCCACCGCGTGGCGCACCGCACCCTTCACACGCTGGAGGAAGCGGTGGCCGAGGCCTGGCGCATCGCACGCACCGAGGAAAGCGAGATCGTCGTGCTGCTCTCCCCCGCCTGCGCCAGCTGGGACCAGTTCACCGGCTTCGACCAGCGCGGCGACCGCTTCCGCACCCTTGCCCAGGCCTGCGTGAACGAGGTCGGCCCGTCGTGCGAACCAGTGCGGGGCACAACGCCATGATGCTTTCACGCGCCGACAACTCGCTCCTGGGCCGCTGGTGGTGGACCGTCGACCGCTGGACCCTGGTCGCCGTGCTCACCCTGGTCTTCTTCGGGTACGTCATGATGATGGCCGCGAGCCCCGCGGTCGCCAAGCACATCCGCGTCTCGCGCGACATGTTCCTGTTGAAGCAGGTCGTGTTCCTCTGCGCCTCCATGGGCGTGATGTTCATCGTCTCGCTGCTCTCCCCGCGCGGTGTCCGCAGGGTGGCCCTCGTCGGCTGCGCCGCGGCCCTGCTGCTTACGGCGATGACGCTGGTCACCGGCAGCGAGATCAAGGGCGCGCGCCGCTGGCTCAGCCTGCCGGGCATGTCGATGCAGCCCAGCGAGTTCCTCAAGCCCTTCTTCGCCGTCGTCGCCGCCTGGCTGATCGCCCAGGGCAAGCGCGAAACCAACTGGGCGCTGCGGCTCGCATGGCCCACCCTGGCCCTCGGCATGGCCGGGCTCATTGCCCTGCTGCTGACCTTGCAGAAGGACATGGGCATGCTCGCCGTGCTCATGGCCGTGCTGGTAGTCCAGTTCTTCGTCTCCGGCGTCCACCTCATCGTCGTCGCAAGCGCCTTTGCCGGCCTCGGCGGCGCGGGCTACTTCGCCTATCTCTCGCTCGACCATGTCCGCCGCCGCATGGACAAGTTCCTCGACCCCGCGGCCGGCGACACGTTCCAGGTCGACCTCGCGGCCAAGGCGTTCGGCTCCGGCGGGCTGCTCGGCCGCGGCCCGGGCGAAGGCCGCGTGAAGGACTTCATCCCCGACAGCCACGCCGACTTCGTGTTTGCCGTCGCCGGCGAGGAATTCGGCCTGGTCGTTTGCCTGGTGATCGTGCTGCTGTTCGCCTTCATCGCGCTGCGCGGCCTGCTGCGCATGCTGCCGGAGCACGATCTCTACGTGGTGCTCGCCGCCACCGGGCTCGCCTCCGGCTTCGGCATGCAGGCCTTCATCAACCTCGGCTCCACCCTGCACCTCATCCCCACCAAGGGCATGACCCTGCCCTTCGTCTCCTACGGCGGCTCCTCGGCGCTGGCCGTCGGCATCGGCATCGGCCTGCTGCTGGCCCTCACCCGCCGCCGCATGCACGGGGACACGACATGAGGGGCGCCGATCTCCGCCCCATCGTGATCGCCGCCGGCGGCACGGGCGGGCATTTCTTCCCCGCCGAGGCGCTTGCCGCTGAGCTGGTCTGCCGCGGCCAGCGCGTGGCGTTGATGACCGACGCGCGCTCGGGCGGCCTCGTCTCCCCGGCCTTCGAGGGCCGCGAGCAGTTTGTCCTGTCCGGCAGCGGCATTGCCGGCCGCGGCGCCCTGCGTGCGGTGAAATCCCTCGCAGCCCTCGCTGCCGGCACGCTTCAGGCCCGCGCCATCCTCGCCCGCCTGCGTCCCGCCGCCATCGTCGGCTTCGGCGGCTATCCGTCCATCGCCCCCGTACTCGCCAGCCGCTTCATCTCGCCGCGCCCTGCGGTGATCCTGCACGAACAGAACGGCGTGCTCGGCCGCGCCAACCGCTGGCTCGCCCGGAACTCCCTCACGGGGGGCGCCGACGTGCTCGCGCTCAGCCTGGCCGCCACCACGCGCATTCCGGCCGGCACGCGCACCGAAGTCACCGGCAACCCAGTTCGCCCCGCCATTTCCGCGCTGGCCGCCGCCCCCTACGCGCCGCCCACCGACAAGATCCACCTCCTCGTCCTCGGCGGCTCCCTCGGCGCGCGCATCCTGAGCGACACCGTCCCCCCGGCCCTCGTCCTCCTGCCGCCCGCCCTGCGCGCCCGCCTGCACGTCACCCAGCAATGCCGCGCCGAGGACATCGCCCGCGTGCGCGCCGCCTACGATGCGGGCGGCACGAACGCCACGATCGCCGCCTTCTTCCCCGCCATCGCCGACCTGCTCCGCGACGCCCACTTCGTCATCGCCCGCGCCGGCGCCTCCACCGTGGCCGAACTCGCCGCCATCGGCCGCCCCGCGATCCTCGTTCCACTCCCGGGCGCCATCGACGACCACCAGCGCGCCAACGCCGACGCCCTCGCGCACACCGGAGGCGCCTGGCGCATCGACCAGGCAACGCTCACCCCAGCCATGCTGGCCGACCGGCTTGCGGACCTGCTCATGAACCCCGAGGCCCTCATCCGCGCCGCATCCGCCGCCGCCACCGCCGGCCGCCCCGACGCCGCCGCCCGCCTCGCCGATCTCGTTCTATCCATCGTCCCCCCAGTCATGGGCACCCAGGAGAGCAGGGCATGAGGGCGCTCCCGCTGTCCATCGGGACCATCCACTTCGTCGGCATCGGCGGCATCGGCATGTCCGGCATCGCCGAGGTGCTGCACAATCTCGGCTACTCCGTGCAGGGCAGCGACATCGCCGACAGCGCCAATGTCCGCCGCCTGCGCGAAGCCGGCATTCCCGTTGCCGTCGGGCACGATTCGCGCAACCTCGCCAACAGCCAGGTCGTCGTCGTTTCCACCGCCGTGAAGGCCGACAACCCCGAGGTCCAGGCCGCGCGCGCGCGCATGATCCCCGTCGTTCGCCGCGCCGAGATGCTGGCGGAACTGATGCGCCTGCGCTGGGCCATCGCCATCGGCGGCACCCACGGCAAAACCACTACCACCAGCCTCGTCGCCGCCGTGCTGGAAGCCGCAGGCATGGACCCCACCGTCATCAACGGCGGCATCATCAACAGCTACGGCACCAACACCCGCATGGGGGCGGGCGAATGGATGGTGGTGGAAGCCGACGAATCCGACGGCAGCTTCCTGCGCCTGCCCGCCACCATCGCGGTGGTCACCAACATGGACCCCGAGCACCTCGACCACTGGGGCACCGGCGATGCCATGCTCGCCGGCTACGACCAGTTCGTGCTGAACGTGCCGTTCTACGGCTTCGCGGTGCTGTGCATCGACCACCCGGCCGTACAGCAGATGATCCCCCGCCTGTCCGACCGCCGCATCATCACGTACGGCTTCTCGCCCCAGGCCGACGTGCGCGCCGACAAGCTCGTGATGGACAAGCTCGGTGCGACCTTCGAGGTCACCATCGCCGACCGCGCCCGCGGCCGCAGCCGCAAGATGGGCCCCTTCCGCCTGCCGATGCTCGGCCAGCACAACGTGCAGAACGCCCTGGCCGCGGTGGCCATCGGCGCCGAGATGGGGATCGACGACGCCACCCTGCGCACCGCCTTCGCCGGCTTCAAGGGCGTCAAGCGCCGCTTCACCAAAACCGGCGAGGCCGGCGGCATCACCGTCATCGACGACTACGGCCACCACCCCGTCGAGATCGCCGCCGTGCTGAAGGCCGCCCGCCAGGCCGGCGCCAACAACGTCGTCGCCGTCGTCCAGCCGCACCGCTACTCCCGCCTCGCCTCCCTGTTCGCCGAGTTCTGCACCTGCATGAACGACGCCGGCACCGTCATCGTGGCGGACACCTATGCCGCCGGCGAGGCCCCTATCGAGGGGGCCAACCGCGACGCCCTGGTCGAGGGCCTGCGCGCCCGCGGCCACCGCAGCGTGGTGCCCCTGCCCGGCCCCGAGCACCTCGCCGAGATGGTCCACGCCATCGCGCGGCCCGGCGACTTTGTCGTCTGCCTCGGCGCAGGCAACATCACCCAGTGGGCCGCCTCGCTGCCGGCGGAACTGTCCAAGCTCCAGGCGGGCCAGAAGCTGCGCGCGGGCGGTGCGCCATGATGGTCGCCGAGAAGGAACCGCTCGCCGCCGCCGCCGCCCTGCGCGGCCGCATCCAGGCCGACGCGCCGCTCGGCCCCACCACCTGGTTCCGCGTCGGCGGCCCCGCGCAATGGCTCGTCCGCCCGGCCGACGCCGACGACCTCTGCCGCTTCCTCGCCGCCCTGCCGCACACCGTCCCGGTCGTGGCGATCGGGGCGGCCTCCAACCTCATCGTGCGCGACGGCGGCGTGCGCGGCGTGGTGGTCAAGCTCGCCCGCGGCTTCACGGCGATCGAGACCGACGGCCGCGGCATCATCGCGGGTGCGGCGGCACTGGACATCACGGTTGCCGAACACGCCGCCGCCGCCGGCCTCGCCGGGCTCGAATTCCTCTGCGGCATCCCCGGCTCCATCGGCGGCGCCATCGCCATGAACGCCGGCGCCTATGGCAGCGACGTGGCCGGATGCCTCGACTGGGCCGAGATCGCCACCCGCGATGGCCAACTGTTGCGCCTGCCTGCCCAGGCGCTCGCCCTGTCCTACCGCCACGCCGCCCTGCCCCCCGGCGGCGTCGTTGTGCGCGCCCGGTTCCGCGCCATGCACGGCGAGCCCGCCACCATCGCCGCCCGCATGGCCGCGATCCGCGACGCCCGCGAGGCCAGCCAGCCGGTCCGCGCCCGCACCGGCGGCTCCACCTTCCGCAACCCGACGGCCGCGGAATCCAGCCTCAAGGCCTGGGAGCTGATCGACGCCGCCGGCTGCCGCGGCCTGGTGCGCGGCGGCGCCCAGGTCAACGAGAAGCACTGCAACTTCATCATCAACACCGCCACCGCCACCGCCGCCGACATCGAGGGCCTGGGCGAGGACGTGCGCACCCGCGTGCGGGCCATGAGCGGCGTGGACCTGCACTGGGAGATCCGCCGCCTCGGCGTCGCCCTCAAGGACCCGTCGATGAAGGAGCAGGGGGCATGACCCGCGTCGCAGTGCTCTACGGCGGCATCTCCGCCGAGCGCGACGTCTCCCTCTCCTCCGGCCGCCAGGTCATCGCCGCCCTGCGCGAGGCCGGCTTCGACGTGACCCCCGTGGAAGTAGGCGACGACCTCGCCGCCGTCATCCGGGCACTCGACCCCCGCCCCGACGCCGTGTTCAACGCGCTGCACGGCCGCTTCGGCGAAGACGGCGCGATCCAGGGCGTGCTCGACTGGCTGGGCATCCCCTACACCCACTCCGGCGTGCGCGCCTCGGCGCTGGCCATGGACAAGGCTGCCGCCCGCGCCATCTTCGC
This sequence comes from Rhodospirillales bacterium, assembly GCA_031424895.1. Taxonomy (GTDB): domain Bacteria; phylum Pseudomonadota; class Alphaproteobacteria; order Acetobacterales; family Acetobacteraceae; genus CAMDGX01. The sequence continues at coordinate 3,228 of JANPIH010000211.1, read as the reverse complement.
CGCCGCCGGCCTGCCGATCGCAAGCGGCCGCCTGGTCGACATCGCCGCCCTCGAACACGCCGACCCGCTGCCGCTGCCCTACGTCATCAAGCCGGTCAACGAAGGCAGCTCCGTCGGCGTCGAGATCATGCGCGAGGGCGGCAACCGCCGCGCCGCCGTCGCCGCCGCCTGGACCTTTGGCCCCGAGGCGATGGTCGAGGAATACATCCCCGGGCGCGAACTCACCGTCGCCGTCATGGGCGAACGCGCGCTGGCCGTCACCGAGATCACCGCGGCCAACGGCGACTTCTACGACTACGAGGCCAAATACGCCGAGGGCGGCTCCCGCCACGTCATCCCCGCCGCCATCCACCCCGAGATCTATTCCCGCGCGCTCGACGTAGCGCTGGCCGCCCACCGCGCGCTCGGCTGCCGCGGCGCCACCCGCAGCGACTTCCGCTACGACGACACCAAGGGCGAGCCCGGCCGCCTTGTGCTGCTGGAGGTCAACACCCAGCCCGGCCTCACCCCCACGTCGCTGCTGCCCGAGCAGGCCGCGCACCTGGGCATGAGCTTCCCGCAACTCTGCGCCTGGATGGTGGAGCACGCCGCATGTCGCGTGTAGGCCGCCGCGCCATTCCCCCCACGCCGCCGCGCATGCAGGACCGGCCGGGGCGCTGGAAGCTGATCTGGCGCAACCAACGCCGCCGCCTGCGTTCCGCCCTCCTGCTTGGCTGCGTCGCGGCCCTGGTGCTCGGCGGCCTCTACGGCGTCCAGGCGCTCGGCGACGGCGCCAATCTGCGCGAGCGCGTCGGCGACGTCGCCGCCAGCATGGGCCTGCGCGTCACCAACGTCATCGTCGAGGGCCGCGCCAAAACACCCGAGGTGATGCTGCGCGCAGCACTCGGCATCCGCCCGGGCGAGCCCATCCTCAGCTACTCGCTGGACGAAGCGCGCCAGCGCCTGGAAAGCATCAAGTGGGTGGAAACCGCCACCGTCGAACGCCGCCTGCCCGCCACCATCCTGGTCCGCCTCACCGAGCGCCGGCCCTTCGCCGTGTGGCAGACCGAGGGCAAGTTCCTCCTGGTCGACCGCGACGGCGAGGTGGTGGCCGACACCGACGTGGCGCTGTTCCACGACCAGCTCCCCCTCGTCGTCGGCACCGGCGCGCCCCGCCATGCCGCCGCCCTCCTGGACCTGCTCGCCACCCATCCGGAACTGCACAAGCGCCTGGTCGCCGCCGTGCGGGTCGGCGAGCGCCGCTGGAACCTGCGCATGACCAACGGTGCCGATGTCATGCTGCCTGAAGGTGCGGAAGCCCTCGCGCTGGCCCGCCTCGCCGAACTGCACGCCAGCCAGTCCCTGCTCGACCGCCCGCTCGCCGTCGTGGACCTGCGCCTGCCCGACCGCCTGGTCGTGCGCCCCCAGCCGGAACCGAAGCCCCTGGCCCAGGGCCGCCGCACATGAGGACCACGCCATGACCGACATGTCGCGCCGCACCCTGGCCCCGCCCGACCTCTCGACCGACCGCGAGGAGGGACCGCACCGCCGCGCCCGCAACTCCGGCCCCTTCGGCGTGCTCGACATCGGTACCACCAAGATCGTCTGCATCATCGGCCGCGCCGAGTCCGACGGCACCCTGCGCGTGCTCGGCTTCGGCTGGCAAAAGGGCCGCGGCGTGCGCGGCGGCGGCATCGTCGACATCGAGGAAGCCGAACGCGCGATCCGCGCTGCCGTGGGCAGTGCTGAGGAAGAAGCCGGCATTCGCCTCTCCCGCGTCACCATCAACCTCTCCTGCGGCCAGCCCGAAAGCCGCCTGTTCAACGTCCAGTGGCCCGTGGGCGGGCGCAGCGTCACCGAGGCCGACATTCGACGGGTTTTGCAGGAAGGCCGTACTCGCGCCCAAAGCCCCGGCCGCTCGATCATCCATATCCTGCCGATGGCCTTCTCCGCCGACGACGCCCAGGGCGTCGGCGACCCGCGCGGCCTTCATTGCGAACAACTCATCGGCCGCCTGCACGTGGTGGATGCCGGCACCACCGCGCTGCGCACGCTCGACGCCTCGCTCGCCCGCTGTGACCTGGAAATGGGCGACCTCGTCTCCGCCCCGATGGCCGCCGGCATCGCCACCCTGGTCGAGGACGAGAAGCTGCTCGGCGCCACCGTGCTCGACATGGGCGGCGGCACCACCGGCATGGCCGTATTCGCCGAAAACCATCTTCTGCACACCGAACAACTGCCGTTGGGCGGCCTGCACGTAACCCGCGACATCGCCAGCGTGCTGTCCACCACCGTCACCGCCGCCGAGCGCCTGAAAACCCTCTGGGGCAGCGCGCTGGTCAGCCCGGACGACGAGCGCGAGATGCTCCCCGTCCCGCTGGTTGGCGAGGACGAGCACCAGATCGCCAAGGTGCCGCGCAGCATGGTCGTCAACATCATCCGCCCGCGCCTGGAGGAAACCTTCGAACTCGTCCGCCAGCGCCTGGACGCCTCCGGCCTCGGCCGGGTCGCCGGCCACCGCGTGGTCCTCACCGGCGGCGCCAGCCAGCTGGCCGGCGTGCGCGAGATGGCCGCCGAGATGCTGAACCGCCAGGTCCGCCTCGGCCGCCCCGCCCAACTGCGCGGCCTGCCCGATTCGGCCCAGGGCCCGGCCTTCGCCACCGCCGTCGGCCTCCTGTCCTGGAGCGCCGGCGAAGGCCGCCGCCTGCCCGACCTCGACCTCAACGTGGAACCTCCGCGCGGCCTGTTCAGCCGCATCGTCGCTTTCCTGCGCGAGCGCGTGTGATGGCGATGCAATCCACGAATCCCGTGACAAACCGGCATGGCGCGGCGTCACGGCACAGAAACGACCCCTCCCCGGTGCACAACGATACGACCGGGGCGGTTGCGAATCGATTGAGAGCGGTAGAAGTGAATCTCCTGGGGAGCCCATCCTGATGACGTTGAACCTGACCATTCCGCAGACGATGCACACGGACTTCACCCCGCGCATCACGGTGATCGGCGTGGGCGGCGGCGGCACGAACGCGGTCGACAACATGATCGCCATGAACCTCCAGGGCGTGGAGTTCGTCGTCGCGAACACCGACGCGCAGCAGCTCATGCACTCGCGCGCCGACCGCCGCATCCAGCTCGGGCCCCACATCACCCAGGGCCTCGGCGCCGGCGCCAAGCCGGAAGTTGGGCGCGCGGCGGCGGAAGAAGCGGCCGAGGAGCTGTATCGCCATCTCGACGGCGCACACATGGTGT
>JANPIH010000210.1:0-4619 GCA_031424895.1 Rhodospirillales bacterium | reverse complement strand
GTGCCTGGCGCTGGCGATCGCCGGGCCGCCGCTGGGCGTGCTGCTGGTGCTGCGGCGGATGAGCCTGACCAGCGACGGGCTGCAGCACGGCATCGTGCCTGGCATCGCGCTGGGGGCGCTGGCGGGCGGGGCGGCGGCGTCTGGCGCGGGGTTGCCGATCTGGCCGATGGCGGCGGGCGGGTTCGCGGCGGGGCTGGCGGTGGTGTTGCTGGCGGGCGTGCTGGCGCGGGCGACCGGCGGGCGGGAGGACAGCCAGCTGGCGGCGCTGTACCTGCTGGCGCTGGCCTGTGGCGTTGCGATCATCTCGGCGACGCGGGGGATCGACCTCGGGCACCTGCTGTTTGGCAGCGTGCTGGGGGTGGACCGGGCGGGGTTGGTGCTGATGGCGGGGTCAGCGAGCGTGGCGCTGCTGGGGCTGGCGGTGTTGTGGCGGCCGCTGGTGGTGGAGAGCTTCGACCCGGATTTCCTGGCCGCGATGGGCGGGGCGGGGGCGGTGTGGCACCTGGGGTTCATGGCGCTGGTGGTGCTGTGCGTGGTGGCGGGGTTCGCGGCGTTGGGCACGCTGATGTCGGTGGGGCTGATGATGGTGCCGGCGGTGGCGGCGCGGCACTGGTCGGCGCGGCTGGCGGGGCAGGTGCGGGCGGCGGTGGCGATGGCGGTGCTGGCGAGCTGGGCGGGGCTGCTGGTGTCGTATCACGCCGATGTGCCGGCCGGTCCTGCGATCGTGTTGACCGCCGGGGTGCAGTGGGTGGTGGGGATGCTGGCCGGGCCGCATGCCAGCCTTCGCGCGCGCCTCGCGGCGTGACACGCGGGGTGCCACGCGGGGTGACACGGGGCTGAAGCGCCGGCACTGTGCGCGTCCGCGACCGAATCAGGAGCAGCGCCATGACCATCCGTCGCCTAGCGCCCGAGGCCAGGCTTGCCGGGGCCACCGTGCACGGCAATACCGTCTATCTCGCCGGGCAGGTGGCCGACGACACCAGCCTGGACTCCGAGGGGCAGATGGCCGACATCCTGCGCCAGATCGACGTGTTGCTGGCCGAGGCCGGCACCGACAAGCGCCATCTGCTGCAGGTGCACATCTTCATCCAGGATTTTGCCGATTTTGCCGGGATGAACCGGGCGTGGGATGCGTGGATCGACCGCGACCACCTGCCGGCGCGGGCGACGGTGGAGGCGAAGCTGGCTGACCCGTCCTGGCGCATCGAAGTGACCGGAGTGGCGGCGATCCCGTGATGGCGGCGCCACGAGGGTCATGGCGCGGGGCGGCCGGATTGATCACGGTTGCGGCCCAGTTCCGCCATGAAGCTGGAACAGGATGATGCCGGCCGAGGAGGGCAGGATGGATTTCAGCGGGCAGCGCGTGCTGGTGACCGGCGGGGCGGGGTTCCTTGGTGCCAATTTGTGCCATGCGCTCGCCGCGCGCGGCGCGAAGGTGGTGGCGCTCGATGGGTTCCTGTTCGGCGGCGGGGCGAACCCGGCCAACCTGGAAGGTGCCGGCGTGGAACTGGTGCGGGCGGATATCCGCGAGGTGGACCTGCGCCCGCTGTGCGAGGGGGTGGGCGTGATCTTCAACCTCGCCGCCCAGACCAGCCACATGGGCGGGCAGCGCGACCCGCTGGCCGACATCGCGGTGAATGCGGTGGCGCAGGTGCGGCTGATCCAGGCAGCGCGGGAGGCGGCACCCGATGCCGTGGTGGTGCATGCTTCCACCCGCCAGTTCTATGGCCGGCCCGACTACCTGCCGGTGGACGAGAAGCACCCGGTGTCGCCGCCCGACGCCAACGGCGTGTCGAAATTCGCCGGCGAGCAGTATTGGATGATCGAGCACCGCACCGCTGGCCGCCCCGTGGTGTCGCTGCGGCTGACCAACTGCTATGGTCCGCGCCTGCGCATTCGCGATGCGCGGCAGACGTTCCTGGGCATCTGGATCCGCTGCGTGCTGGAGGGCAAGCCGTTCGAGGTGTGGGGCGGCGAGCAGCTGCGCGACTTGACCTATGTCGACGACGTGACCGACGCGTTCCTGCGCGCCGCCGCGACGCCCGCCTGCCACGGGCAGGTGTTCAACATCGGCGGCCCGCCCCCGGCCTCGCTGCTGGAAATCGCCGAGCTGATGCGCAAGGTGGGCGGCAAGGACGTGCAGTTCTCGACGAAGGAATTCCCTGCTGACCGCAAGACCATCGACATCGGCAGCTACCACGCCGACGACGCCGCCTTCCGTGCCGCCACCGGCTGGGTGCCGGAGGTGTCGCTGGAGGAGGGCATCCGGCGCTCGCTGGAGTGGTACCGCACCCGCCTGCCCGCATACCTGTAACCGAGGGCACATCATGAACGCTCCCGCCCCCATCATCGTGCCGCAGGCCAACCCCGGTGCCGGCTATCGCGCGCAACAGGCCGAGATAGATGCGGCGGTGGCGCGCGCGCTCGGCTCCGGCTGGTACATCCTCGGCGCCGAGGGGCGCGCGTTCGAGGCCGAGTATGCCGCCTGGATGGGAACGGCTCGGGCCGTCGGTTGCGCCAACGGCACCGACGCGCTGGCGTTGGCGTTGCGCGGCCTGGGCATCGGTCCCGGCTGCGCGGTGGCGACCGTGGCGCACACGGCGGTGGCGACCGTGGCTGCGGTGGAGATGGTGGGCGCCACGCCCGTGCTGATCGACATCGACCCGGTGCATTACACGATGGACCCGGCGGAGCTGGCCGCCGTTCTGGCCCACCCGCCCGCCGGGCTGCCGCCGATCAAGGCGGTATTACCGGTGCATCTGTATGGCCAGGCGGCGGATTTGCCGGCGATCATGGCGGCGGCGGCGCGGCACGGCATTCCAGTGATCGAGGATTGCAGCCAGGCGCACGGGGCGACGCTGGGCGGGCGCAAGCTTGGCAGCATCACCGAGATTTCCTGCTTCAGCCTGTATCCGACCAAGAACCTCGGCGCGCTCGGCGATGGCGGCGTGCTGGCGACCAACAACGAGGCGCTGGCCACCCGCATCGGCGCGCTGCGGCAGTATGGCTGGCACCAGCACTACATCTCCGACGAATGCGGGGTGAATTCGCGGCTGGACGAGATCCAAGCGGCGATTTTGCGCGTGAAGTTGATGCGGCTGGACGCCAATAATGCGCGGCGCGGGGCGATCGCGGGTTCCTATGACGCGGCGCTGCCGGCCGGGCTTGCGGCCCCGGTGCGGCGGGCGGGGGCGACGCATGTGTTCCACCAGTATGTGCTGCGCAGCACCGAGCGTGCGGCGATCCAGGCGACGTTGAAGGCGGCGGGTGTGGCGACGGGCATTCATTACCCGATGCCGGTGCATACCCAGCCTGCCTACAAGGGCCGCGTCGCCATGGGCCCGGCCGCGTGCCGCGCCAGCGAGCAGGCCTCGGCGGAGGTGTTCAGCCTGCCGATGTTCCCGGAGATGACCGACGAGCAGGTGGCCCAGGTCTGCGCGGCCTTGCGCATTCTCTGAGCCGTGCCGCATCCTTCCGGCGAGCAACCGGAAGGACTGGCATGTCCCGTATCGTCACCGTCGGCGTCGCCCAGCTCGGCCCGATCCCGCGCAGCCAGTTGCGCCCGGAGGTGGTGCTGCGGCTGCTGGCGCTGATGGAGGACGCGGCGCGCGGCGGCTGCGACCTGATCGTGTATCCTGAGGCGGCGCTGACCGCGTTCTTCCCGCACTGGTTGGTGGAGGGCGAGCAGGAACTCGACAGCTACTTCGAGAGCGCCATGCCGAATGCCGATGTGCAACCGCTGTTCGATGCGGCGCGGCGGCTGCGCATCGGCTTCCACCTCGGCTATTGCGAGCTGGATTTCTCTACCGGCCGCAAGCGCCGCTTCAACACCTCGATCCTGGTGGACAAGGACGGCGCGATCGTCGGCAAGTACCGGAAAATCCACCTGCCGGGCGGGCATGACGTGATTCGTGGCAACCCGTTTCAGAACCTGGAGAAGCGCTACTTCGAGGTTGGCGACCTTGGCTGGCCCGTATGGGAAACCTTTGGCGGCCGAGTCGGCATGATGATCTGCAACGATCGCCGCTGGCCCGAGGCGTATCGCGTCATGGGCCTCCAGGGCGTGGAGCTGATCGTGCTCGGCTACAACACGCCGGTGCACAACCCGGCGATGCCGGAAACCGACGACCTCGGCAATTTCCACAACCAGATCGTGATGTCCGCCGGCGCCTACCAGAACGGCTGTTTCGTGGTCGGCGTGGCGAAGGCCGGCGTGGAGGAAGGCGTGGACCAGATCGGCCAGTCCTCGGTGTTCGCGCCCTCCGGCGAGTTGCTGGTGCGCTGCGTGTCGCTGGGCGACGAACTGCAGATCGCGCGCTGCGACCTCGACCTGTGCGCCAGCTACAAGACCTCGATCTTCAACTTCGCCAAGCACCGGCGGACGGAACACTACGGGCTCATTGTGGAGCGCACTGGGGCAGGGGATGTGCTGGGAAGGTAAGGAAGCATGTTCTTTTTTGAAAAAAGAACCAAAAAACTTTCCCGCTTATCAACCAGTCAACACGGGGCTTGTACGCCTCCCGGATTTGGCATATATTCAGCCAGATCATGGAGTTACGCCCGATGCGCGCACTGATGCGGGGCCTTACGGACGCGGAGTTCGAGCGGCGCTACGGCCA
>JANPIH010000209.1:0-13463 GCA_031424895.1 Rhodospirillales bacterium | reverse complement strand
CGAGTTCCTGGGCTGGCGTCCCTCCGAGATGGTGGCCGAACTGATGCGCGCCCGCGGGGAGAAGAGCATCCCACGCGACACCGCCAAGCTGGCCGAGCGCGCCTTCCAGACCACCAGTGACTTCCCGCTGCTGCTCTCGGCCGCGGCCAACAAGATGCTGCTTGCCGCCTATGCGCCTGCCAGCCCGACCTACCGGCAGATCTTCCTGCGGCGCGATTTCCGCGACTTCAAGCCGCACCGCCACCTGCGCGTCGGCGACTTCCCCAACCTGGTGCCGCTGTCCGAGAGCGGCGAGATCCAGGCCGGCACCATGTCCGAGAGCCAGGAACTGGTCGCGCTGACCACCTTCGCCCGGCGCATCCGTGTCACCCGGCCGATGCTGGTGAACGACGACCTCGGCGCCTTCACCGACTTCGCCGCCATGATCGGCCGGCGGGTGGCCGACTTCGAGAACGTCACCGCCTATGGCCTGCTCAACACCGCCAACGGCGATGGACCGACGCTCACCACCGGCGCCACGGCGGTGTTCGCCACCGGCGCGGCACGGGCAAACAAGGCGGCTTCCGGCACCGCGCTCGACCTGACCAACCTGGCCGCCGGCCGGGCTGCGGTGATGAAGCAGAAGACGCTGGATGGCCTCCCCATCTCGGTCGGCTCCAGCATGCAGCTGGTGGTCGGTCCGAACCAGGAACTGGCGGCACGGCAGCTGACCGTCTCGGTCCAGGCCAACCAGACCAGCAACGTCAACATCTACGCCGGCTTCATCCAGCCGCTGGTCGAACCGCTGATCGCAGCGAACCGCTGGTATCTGTTCTCCGATGCGGTGTCGGCCCCGGTCTACGTCTACGGCTATCTCAACGGCGCCGAGGGGCCACAGGTGACCACCGGCCCGGTCTCCGGCGTCGACGGCGTCGAGGTGTCCGTGATCTTCGACTTCGGCGTTGGTGCCATCGACTGGCGCGGCGCCTGGTTCAACCCGGGCACCTGATCCGGGCTGATCCGGCTCGCCTGACTTTCCTTTCCATCCTCATCGTCTCGCGAATGGGCGGCCCTCGGGTCGCCCTTCGCGTTTCTGGAGCACCCGATCCATGAAGAACTTTGTCCAACCCGGCCTGTCCGTCCCGATGCCCATGCCGTACGACCGCACCTCCGGCCAGGGTGTGCTGGTCGGCGCCTTGTTCGGTGTCGTCGCCGTCGATGCGCTTTCCGGTGTCACCGCCGAGGTGGCGGTGAACGGCGTGTTCGACATCACCAAGGAAGCGCCGCTGGTGATCGCCGTCGGTGCCCGCGTGTTCTGGGACAATACCAACAAGCGGGTCACCACCACCGCCACAGCCAACACCGCCATTGGCCACGCCGTCGTTGCCGCGGTGTCGGCTGACACCACCTGCCGCGTGCGCCTGTCCGGCTCCACCCCGGCGGGGACCTGATCATGGTCACCGCCACTGCCACCGACCCCGATCTCCTCACCATCCGCGACCGCACGCGGCTCGCCGGCGTGCATCTCGAGCTGGTGGCCGTGGTCGAGGCGGCCCGCCGCCAAGTCCCCTTCATTGTGGTGGAAGGGCTGCGCACGCGCGAGCGCCAGGCGCAGCTGGTGAAATCCGGCGCCAGTCGCACCATGGACAGCCGGCACCTCACCGGACACGCCGTCGACATCGCGCCGACCGTAGACGGCGAGGTCAGGTGGGACTGGCCGCTGTTTTACCCCATGGCCAAAGCGATGAAAGCCGCCGCATCCGCCCGCGGCGTCTCGCTCATTTGGGGTGGTGACTGGCCCCGGTTCCGCGACGGGCCGCACTTCGAGCTCAACCGCGACAGCTATCCCCCGGTGCGCTGACTTCATCTCGAGGAGACACCCATGCGCTTCCTGATCGCCCGCTTTGGCGAGCCGAGCACGTATGGCGCCCTTGCGGCCATGCTCGCAGCCCTCGGACTGCATCTCGACCCCGGGATGCTGCAGAGCCTCACACTGATCGGCACCGGGATCACCGGCCTGCTCGGGATCCTGCTCAGGGACAAGGGCAGTGCTGCCTGATGTCGGCCTTCGCAAGCATGCTGGCGGCGGTCCATGCGGACACCAACATCGGCATGGCGGCCGACTTCCGCCGTCCGCCCGGCCCCTGGGTGCCAGCCCGCGTCGTGTTGTCCCGTCCCACTGACGTCATTGGCGGCCTGGGCGGGCTCGGCAGCCGCTCTGGTAGCCTGACCGCCACCATCCTTGCCGGCGACATCGCGTCATTGGAGCCGCAGCGCGGCGACGAGGTGCTGCTCAACGGCAACGTGCACCGCGTTGAGGAAGCCGAGCGCGATCCACTCGGTCTGTCCTGGCGGCTGATTCTGGCGGAGGGATAGCCCATGCCGACACCGATCCGAGAAGCGGCGTTGGTGGCGATTGCCGCCCGGCTGGTCGCCGAACTGCCAAGCGTCGTGCTGGAGCGTGCGCGTCGCGCGCCAGTGGACACCGACCAGGAGCCGCTTCCCCGCCTGGTGCTGACCGGCACCGACTGGGAGGCGGACGAGACGGCGGAGCCTGGCAGCACCCACTACGCGATGGGCTTCGTCGTCGCCGGTTACGTACGGGACCCCACAGACGTCGGCGTGGAGCAGGGGCTTTCGGAATTCCACGCCTCGGTGGTCGCGGCCCTCGCCGGGTGGACGCCTACGATCGATGGGCTCGGCGAAGCGGCTGAGCAGGGTGCCGAGTTCCGGCTCTACGACACTGACGAGAGCAGCAAGCCGGCAGGTGAGTTCCTCGCCCGCTTCTCGATGCTGGCGATCGCACCCTTGGGCTCGCCCTTCATCCCCTGACCTTCCCGTTGTCCTAAGCGGGCCGGCGATCGCGACGGCAAGCGCCGCCGCTGGCGCCGGCTTGCGAAACTCTCAAGGAGTTCCGCAGTGAGCACCAACCTCGTGCGCATGAAGTTCGCCGCCGTCGCGGCCAAGATCGAAGTCACTCCCGGGGTGGACTCCATCGGCGGCACCCCGTCAGCGTCGGACTGGATCGCCTCGGAGATGGAGGTGCAGTTCGACCCCACCATCATCGAATTGCCTGAACTCACCGGATCGCTAGACAAGGCAACATCGGTCGTCGGTGGTCTCAAGCCACGGCTGCGGATGCGCATGCCCCTGCGCGGTTCCGGCGCCGCCGGCACTGCACCCGACTTCGGCAAGCTGCTGCGCTGCAGCACCTTCGCCGAACTGGTCACCGCAGTGGCCATTGGCGCACCGACCGCAGCCACCGCCGGCACCACCACCACGGTGACCGCCGCGACACCCTTCGGCACCACCGCGCAGCAGTATCGCGGCATGCCGCTGATCGTCACCGGCATCGCTGCAGGCACAACCGGGATCGTCGACTACACCGCGGCGCGGGTGATCACCACGGGCGACACCGCCGGCACCGCCTACACGACGGGCAGCCTGCTGCAGATCCCGGTCAACGTCCTCTACAGCCCGACCTCGGACGAGGCGGTCTACAAGACGGCGACGATCTACTTCTACGCCGATGGGCTGCTCTGGACCTTCACCGGGGCGCTCGGAACGCCCTCCCTCGAACTCACCACCGGCGGCATCGGCTTCATCAGCTTCGAGATGCGCGCCCAGTTCGCCAGCAAGTCCGCCACCGCCGTGCCGGCGGGTGCCGCCGCGGTGCTGCGGCCGACACCGCCACGCTTCGTGGGTGGCAAGTGCCAGCTCAACAAGGCGCTCGCCCAGGTCCGCACGCTCACCATCAACGCGGGCGTCAACGTCATCCTGCCGGACGACCCGGAGAGTGCCGAGGGCTATGGCGCTGCCTTGCCGATCGAGCGCGACGTGGCAGGGAACCTCGATCCCTACATCAACACCACCAACTCGGTGGCGCTGTTCAACGCCTTCCGGGCCGGAACGCCGATGTCGCTGATGGCGATCATCGGCAGCACGCCGGGCAACCGCTTCGTGGCCATTGTCCCGAACGCCAAGGCGATCGGCATGGACCCCGGCGCACGCGACGGCCTTGGCCAACATGGCGTCAGCTTCCAGGCCGATGGCGCCGACAGCGCCTTCTACCTGGCCCAGTTCTGAACCCCCACCAGGAGCCTCATCATGGATGGCATGACCGCACCGCCGGTGTTCTCGGCATACGACCTGGTGGCATTCAGCCCGCCCGATAGTCCGCGCACCTATCGGATCGCCCCGCTGACCTATCGCGAGCGGATCGGCTTTAGGGCCGCGCTGGCGCGCGAGGCCGGACTGCGGCCGTCGCCACAGGATGTGAGCACGGCGCTGCGCACCGCCCTGCGTGAGATCGCCCCCAGCAACCTTGACGCGGCGCTGGCGGTGGTCGATGCCGCCGATGCCGCGCGTGCCGACGCCGAGAGGGCGCCACAGGATGCTGACGCCCAGGCACGACTGGCGGAGGCTCACGCCCGGCTCGCGGTGATCATCAGCGCCTGCATGGACGTCCCGGTCTACGCCGAGTTGCGCGCAGCCAGCGAGCGCTGGACCGGCATGGCCCCCTGGGTGGCCTGCCGCCATGCCCTGCGTGGCTGGGAGGGACCGGGCCTGCTGCCGTTCCAGCGCGACAAGGGGCTGGTGCCGGAGGCCCTGCTCGACGCGATGCCGGCGAGCGAGATCGCGGCGGTGGGCTGGCGTTCGTTCCTGCTGGTGTCGCTGGACCGGAGTGCGGAGGGAAACTCCGTGGCGCCCTCGCCGTCGCCCGGGATCCCGACGCCTTCGACGGCGGGCTGAGGCCAGAGGACGGCTCCGACTGGCTCGTCGCCGGCGAGCCGTGGCCGGGCGACAATCCGCGGCTGGTGATTGCGCCGGCCTGGCATGAGATCGTCCGGCTCTGGGCCGCGTGCAGGGATCCGGACGGCGGAATTGCCCACTGGCCGGATGCCGGTGGCGTTGGTGATCAGGCAGCGTGGCTGGTCGATGCCTTCGCCTTGCTCGGAACCATCTACGCCAAGATGACCGAGAACGAGGCCCGGCTCCGCGGTCAGTCGGTCAGCGGGTGAGGGCGCCGTAGGTCTCCGGCCGGCGATGTTCGTCGAACTTCCACGTCGCCTTCACCTCCCGGGCGACGTCCAGATCGATGTCCGTCACAACCAGCGCGTCGCCATCGTCGGGCCCCTGCGCCAGTATCTTGCCGCGCGGATCGACCACGTAGCTCGACCCGTAGAACTCGCCGATCGCCCACGGCTCCTCGACGCCGACGCGGTTGATGGCGCCGACATAGAACCCGTTCGCCACCGCCGCAGCCGGCTGCTCCAACGTCCAGAGATGCTGGCTTAGCCCCTTCCAGGTCGCCGAGGGGTTCACGACATACTCGGCGCCGGCCAGGCCAAGCGCGCGCCAGCCTTCGGGGAAGTGCCGGTCGTAGCAGATGTACACCCCGAGCTTGAGGTAGCGGGTCTGGAACACCGGGAACCCTGTGGTGCCGGGCTCGAACCAGAAGCGCTCGGTGCCGCGTTCCTCGTTGCCAATCATCGTGTGCAGATGCGCGCCGATGGTCGGGATATGGGTTTTCTCATAGGTGCCGAGGATGGTGCCGTCCGCGTCGATCACCACGGCGGTATTGGTCTTCCGGCCATCGTCGTGGCGCCGGTAGAGCGGCACCACGATCACCATGCTGTGCTTCCGCGCCAACTCGCACATCAGCCGTGTGGTTGGCCCCTCCGGCACCCGCTCCGCCGCCTCCAGCGAGCGCGGTTCTGCCACCGGGCAGAAGTAGGGGGCGTTGAACACCTCCTGGAAGCAGATCATCTGCACGCCCTGGGCCGCGGCCTGGCGCACCTGCTCGGCATGGGCAGCGTTCATCGCATCGCGGATCTCAGCGACAGGCGCCGCCGTCGGCGCCTTCAGCGCCATCTGCACCAAGCCAACCCGAACCACAGCCATCGTGCCACCTCCCATCTCTGCGACATCGCCCCAGCCTGATCCTCCGCCAGGACAATCGGCCGGTGAGCAGCGTAGCCACGCGGGCACGGTGGGGACCAGGGCCAGCATGCGCGCCTTCACAGGAATCTACCCATGTTCGTGCGCGCAGCCGTGTTCGGCCGGCTCAAGCTGGCGATGCAAGCCGAAGTGCGCGCTGTCGCTGGCGCCCTGCGTCGTGCGGTCACCACCACTGGGGCCGAGGTGCAAAACGAACTACGTGCCCAGGCGCGGTCGGCTGGCTTCAAGGATGGCGGCCGCAGCATCGCCAATGCATGGCGCTTGAACCTGTATCCGGCAGGCGGAACTGCGCCGACGACCTTCAAGCCGGCGGCGCTGATCTGGTCGCGCATGCCAACCGTCGTCGATGCCTTTGACCGCGGGGCGCAGATCGTCGCGCGCGGCCGGAAGTACCTTGCCTTTCCCACCGGCTACAACGCCATCGGCGGACGTCGTGGTGCCAGCCGGCGTGGCGGGCTGCGGATCAAGCCCGCGCAAATGATCCAGGCCGGGCGGCGGGGCGAGGCTTTCGTGCTGCCGAGCAAGTCGCGGCCCGGCACCGCGCTGTGGTGCCTGCGCGTGGCCGCGGCCACCGGCACTTCGCGGCGCACCCGCAACCGGCTGCGGCTGTTCGTGGGTAGCGGCACGGAAGTGCTGACCGGCCACCGCAAGGGGCAGGCGCAGCGCCGGCAGGACGTGCAGGCCCAGGGGTTCGTGCCGATGTTCTTCCTGATGCGCCGGGTGTCGCTCCGCCGCCGGCTGGATGTGGCCAGCGTGCGCTCGCGCGTGCCGGGCTGGTTCGCGCGCAACGCCATCGCCGAACTGCGGGGGATCAAATCATGAGTGGTGCCACCGCCCGCACCGTCGGTATCCGCGTCTCCACCGAGGGGGCGGATCGTGCCCGTCGCGAGTTGGAGCAGTTCGGTGTCGCCGGCGAGGCGGCGCTGCGTCGGGTGGAGGTGGCGAGCACTGCGGCATCGCCTGGGTTGCAGCGCTTAGCCGGCGCCTCGGATATCGCCACCCGCGCCTTCCAGGGCATGGGCGGCTCGCTCGGCACAGTCGGCAACACGTTTGCCGGGGTGTCCGTCGCGGCCGGCGGGCTGACCGCCGGTATCGTGGCCATGGGCGCCGCCGCGGTCGCTGCCGGTGTGCAGATCGCCCAGGCCGGCGACACCGCCACCGCCGTGCTGGCCCGGTTGGCCAGCGCCACCGGCTCCGTCTCCACGGCCGAGCGCGCGTTCGAGGGGCTGTTCCGCCTCTCGCAACAGACCGGCATCTCGGTCGCCGACAGCGCCGGTGCCTTTGCCCGCTTTGCGGTGGCCGCCAAGGAGGTGGGTGCGACCAACGACCAGGTGCTGCGCCTGGTCGGCGGCCTGCAGAAGGCCGGCATCGTCGCCGGGGCATCGGCCGAGGAGACTGGCGCGGCCACCCAGCAGTTGGCCCAGGCCCTGGCCTCGGGCGTGCTGCAAGGCGACGAGTTGCGCTCGCTGCTGGAGAACATGCCGCAGCTGGCACAGGCGCTGGCCAAGGAACTGGGCGTCGGCATCGGCCAGCTCCGCCAGATGGGCAGCGAAGGAAAACTGACCGCCGATCGGGTCCTGCCGGCGCTGATCGCCGCCGGTGAGAAGCTCGCGGCCGAGTTCGACAAGCTGCCGCCGACCATGGGCCGCGCCTTCGGCGTGCTCGGCGCGGCGATGGACAACTTCGCCAGCCAACTCGACAAGGCGCTCGGGCTGTCGCAGGCCATCGCCAAGGCGGCGATGGACGCGGCCGCCGCGGTCAATGCGGTGCAGCGCTATGTCGCGCCAACCGACCGTCAGGCTGCCGAGAACGACGTCGCCCGCAGCCGCGCTCGTGTGGAAGCCCTGCGCGCCGGTCCGGCGATGGACGATGGCTCCGATCCCGCCCGCGGCTACTCCGCCATCCAGCGCGCGCAGTTGCAGGGCGCGGCGACGGCCAGGCAATCGGCGTTGCGCCAGGCCGAGAGCGACCATCGCACCGCCAATGATCGTCTGGCCGAGATCGAGCGCGAGGCTGGGCAGCAGCGCTTCGGCGAGTATGTCACCGCCCAGGCCAAGGCCACCGAGGCCGCCCGCACCCGCGCCGCCCAGGAGGTGCGTGAGGTCGTCGAGGCCAACGACAAGAAGCTCAAGGCGACCCGTGAGTATCAGGAACAGCTGGCCAAGATCACCCGCGCCGAGGCGGCCGGCGTTACTACCCTGCCGGGCGGGGCGGCCTTCGATGCCACCAAGGCGCGCGCCGACGCGCTGCGCGAGTATCAGGACAATCTGGCCAAGGCCAACGAGGAGGGCCGCAAGGCCGCCAAGCTGGCCGACGACCAGGCCGCCAAGGTGGCCAAGGTCTCCGCGGCCCTGGCCGTCGAGCTCGACCGACAGACCCGCCTGACCGAGGCGCAACGTCAGGGCAGCAATGCGGTAGCAGCGCTCAATAGTGCGCTGGAGATCGAGAAGCAGCTGCGCGAGGCCGGGATCCCCGCCATCGAGAAGCGCACCGCCGCGCAGCAGCGTGAGGCCGAGGCGATCGAGGCCACGGTGCGCCAGATCGAGGTGCAGCGCGCGGCCTACAAGTCGGCCCAGGAGGACCAGAAGAAGCTCGACGAGGCGCGGAAGGAGCAGGAGCGCCAGATCCAGTCCACCACCGATGACGTGGTGCGCTATGCCGGGGATCGCTTCGCCGACCTGTTCGCCCAAACCGGCCGCGGCTGGGCCGGGCTGATGGACGACCTCTACCGCTTGGCGGTGTCGACCTTCGCCCGCATCGCGGCCGAGGCGGTGATCCGGCCGATCGTCACCCCGATCGTCCAGGGCATCTTCGGCGGTGGTGGGATCGGCGGTGTCGGTGGCGCTGCTTCTGGCGGCAGCTCGCTTATGAGCCTGCTTGGTCTCGGCAGTTTCGGCGAGACGCTGGGCCTGACGGGTCCGAGCGGTCTGCTCTCCAGCATTGGCTCCAGCCTCGGCCTGACCGGCGCGGGCGGATTGCTGGGCGCGACCGCCATCACTGGCTGGGGCACCTCGACCTGTGCCGCACTGGGCGCCATGGGCGGGGCCTACGGCCCGGCCTCGCTCGCGCAACTGCAAGCCTTCGGTGGCGGCGGCCTGTTTGGCGGCACCGGTGCGACGTTCGGTTCGCTGCTGGGCGGCGCCGGCGCCGGCTTCGGGGCGGGCATGCTGCTCAACAGCCTGCTCGGCGGCAACCAGACCGGCGGCATGGTCGGCTCCGGCGCCGGAGCCCTTGCAGGGGCGGCACTGGGCTCGATCATCCCCGGCATCGGCACCCTGATCGGTGGCCTGCTGGGCGGAGCCGCCGGTGGTGGGCTGGGCGGCCTGTTCGGTCCCGGCCCATCGGTGCAGGGCTGGGGGCTGCGGCTGCAATCGGCGGGCCGTGATGATTCCGGCCGCGACGACTTCGCCGACCGCCTGCTGCCAGTCAGCCGGCAGTACTACAATGAATCCGGCGCGCAGATGTTCGCCGCAGCCGACCAGGTGGTCGCCGCCACCAACGCCTACCTGGCCAGCCGCGACCTGCAGGTCGGTGGTGTCAGCATCCTCGGCGGCAACAAGAAGGGCGCCGACTATTCCTGGGCGGACGCCGGCAATCTCAATGAGGCATTCTCCCGGCTGCGCTTCGGCGGCAGCGGCAATTCCGACCTGGATGCAGCGCTCGCCGGCCGCACCTTCACCGATCTGTCGGGCTTGCAGTCCTTCGTCGAGGGACTGCTCACCGCGCAGGCGGACCTCGACAAACTCGGCACCGCGCCACTGCCGGCCTTCACCCAGCAGATCGACGCCATCAACGCCGCCTTCAAGAAGGCAACCGAGACGGCCCGTACGTACGGGCTCGCCGAGGACAAGCTTGCCACCGAGCGTGCCCGGCAGATCGCGGCCTTGGAGGCGCAACGCACCGAGACGCTGCGCCTAGGCGAGGTGGCGCTGGTGGTGCGGCGGCTCACCGCCGAGGGCAACACCGAGGCCGCGGAACTGGCCCGCCAGACCGAGGCGGCGCGGCAAGAGACGCGGGCCTTCACCGAGCAACTTGAGGCGCTGGCGGCCACCGCCGCGGACAAGTCCCGGCTGCTGGTCGAGTTGGAGGAGACTCAGGCGGCGGAGCGGGCCGCGATCATCGCCCGCTATGCCGAGCAGGCGCGTGACGCGCTGCTGCGCACCGGGGGTGCGATCCGTACCTATATAGATGGATTGCGCGCGGGGGCTGCCGGCGGTGCCTCGCCGACTGATCGGCTGACCGAAGCACAGAACGCCTTCGGCCGCGACCTGGCCTTGGCGCGTGGTGGCGACGGCGATGCGCTGTCCCGCATCACCCAGACCGCCGACACACTGCTCGCTGCCGGACGCGGCATGTATGCCTCCGGCACCGACTTCCAGGCGCTGCGCCAGTTCGTCATCTCCAGCCTGGAGAACCTGCCCGCCACCCAATCCTACGACGCGCAGATCCTGGCAGCCCTTCAGCAGCTGGGCGGCTCGGTGAACGTCCAGGTCGGCATTGAGGTGGTGCGGGTCATCACCGAGGCGCTGAACGCCCTGCCGGATGCCGACCGAGCGCGTCTGGTGCAGACCGCCACGGTGCTGCGCACGGTCGAGGAACGGCTGGGCCGACTGCTGTCGGATGGTGAGATCGACGCCCTGGTGCAGGGTGCCTTGGTCCGCCGGGACATCGAACAGTCGATGCAGCGCGACCTCAGCTTGGCAGAGCGCGCAGGCCTGGTGCAGGCCGCCGACATCACCCGGGCCATCCAACAGGCGATGGCCCGCGACCTGTCGCCCGCCGAACGTGCCGGGCTGGTCTATGATGCCGACATCACCCGGGCCATTCAGCAGGCCATGGGCCGCGATCTGTCGGTCGCCGAGCGCGCGGGCCTGGTGCAGGCCGCCGACATCACGCGGGCCATCCAGCAGGCAATCGGGCGCGACCTGTCGACCGCCGAGCGCGCCGGGCTCGTCTACGACGCCGATATCACCCGCGCCATCCAGCAGGCGATGGGACGCGACCTCACCGACGCCGAACGCGCTGGCCTGGTGCAGGGCGGCGGCATCCTGCGCAGCATCGAACAGGCGATCGGCCGCAACCTCTCGGATGCCGAGCGCGATAGCCTGGTGCAGGGCGCGAGCATCGCCCGCCTCGTCGAACAGGCGCTGGGCCGCGACCTCAATGCGGCCGAACGCGCCGGCCTGATTGCCGGCGGCGGCATCCTGCGCAGCATCGAGCAGGCGATCGGGCGCACCCTGTCCGATGCCGAGCGCGACAGCCTGGTCCAGGGCGCGGCGATCGAACGAACCATCAGCCAAGCCATCGGCCGCGACCTCACCGCCGACGAACGCGCCGGGTTGATCCAGGCGGCCAGCGTCGTCCGCACTGTCGAGCAGCAGCTGGGCCGCGTGCTGACCGATGCGGAGCGGGCGCTGGTCATCGAAAGTGCCATCGTCACCCGCGGCATCAACCAGACCATCTTCGCGCCAACCGGCACCATCGTTGTCCCCGAGAACGAGGCGGTGCTGCGCGGCATCTTCCAGCAGGTGCTGGCGGCAACCGGGGCGACGCTGCTGACCGACGAGAGCATCACCCGCATCATCCGCCAGGCGGTCGAGACCACCGAGACGATCCAGATCAGCCGCTCGATCGACGACAAGCTCTCGGGCCTGCTCACCGCGGCCAACGCGATCCTCGCCACCATGCGCGACGACATCGCCGCCACTCGGGGCTTCACCGGCCAGGTGGTGCAGAACACCCAGACGCTGATCGACGACGCCCGTGGCGGCAACGCCGGCGAGGGCGGCGCCTTTGCCCTCGGCGGCGTCTTCACCGGCGGCAACGTCATCCCCTTCGCGCGCGGCGGCATCCCCGACCTCGTCGGTCGTCCCACCCTGGCGCCGATGGCGCTGTTCGGCGAGGCCGGGCCCGAGGCGATCATGCCCTTGGCCCGCCGCGGCGATGGCTCCCTCGGCGTCCGAGCCACCATGCCCGCGGCCTCCGACAGCCTGCGCGCCGATCTTCAGGCGCTGCGCCAGGAGGTCGCCGCGTTGCGCGAGGTGCTGCGCGAGGCCGCGGTCCTGATCGCTGGCGAGGTGCGTGCCGGCACCAGCGGCACCACCGAGGCCGTCCAGAAGCTGCGCAACACCGTCCGGGATGCCGCCTGATGTCGGAGGGTCTGATCACCCTGGTCGAGGTCACCGCCTATGACCCGGCCATCCCCGGCACCCGCGTGCTGCGCTTCACCTCCGGCCTCGGCACCATGACCCGGCCGACGGAGGTGCCCCCGAACGTCCACTTCGCCCCGCGCCTGCAGCAGCCGATCCGCTTCAAGCGCACCATGTTCTCCGCCGCGCGCCTCGCCGGCGGCAGCACGGTCGGTGTCGGCGACATCGTGCTCAACAACCTCGACCAGGGCCTCGCCTATCTGCGCGACCTCGGCATCGACGGGCGCGAGGTGGTGGTGCGCGTGGGGCCGCAGGACGCGCCCTATCCCGCCGGCTTCACCACCTTCCTGACCGGCACCGCCGAGCAGGTCGAGGTCGGCGCCCGCACCGTGACCATCCGCCTGCGCGATAAACTCCAGATCCTGGCGCTGCCGCTGCAGGCCAATCTCTACGCTGGCAACAATGCCCTCCCCGCCGGTGCCGAGGGCAGTGCCGACGACATCAAGGGCCGTCGCAAGCCGCTGCTGTTCGGGCGGCGCTACCAGCTGGTCTCCATCCTGGTGAACACCGCCCGGCTGATCTACCAGTTCCATGACGGCCAGGCCCAGGCCGTCGACGCCGTCTACGACCAGGGCGTGGCCCTGACCTTCTCCGGCAACAACCGCGCCAGCCTGGCAGCGCTCGAGGCCGCGACAATCGCCGCCGGCCAGTTCGACACCTGCCTCGCCCTTGGTTTGGTCCGCCTCGGCGCGTCGGCCGTCGGCCGCATCACCATGGATGCGCGTGGCGATGCCGCCGGCGGTTACGTCGCCAAGGCCGGCGAGATCGTCCAGCGCATACTGACGCAGCGCTGCGGCGTGGCCGTCGGTGATCTGGATGCCGGATCCTTCACCACCCTCAACGCCGCCGCCACGGGCGAGTGCGGCGTCCACCTCGCCGGCGAGGTGACAAGGCAGCAGGCGATCGACCAGGTCCTCAGCGGCTGCGGCGGCTGGCTCGCCCCCACCCGCACCGGTCTGTGGCAGGTCGGGCAGCTGCTGGCGCCCACCGGCAGCCCGGCCTTCACCTTCACCGACGTCGAGATCGAGGCCTTGGACACCCTGGCGACCCGGGATGCCGATGCCGGGATCCCGGTGTGGCGGGTCCGGTTGCGCGGCCGACCCTATGCCGAGACGAGCGCCAACGACCTTGTCGCCGTCGGACCGTCGCTGACCGAGGCCCGCCGTGCGGAGCTGCTGCAACCCTGGCGCGAGGCCATCGCCAGCGACCCTGCGGTGCAGACCGCCCATCTGCTCGCCTCCGAGATGCTTCGCGACACCTGCCTGCAGCAGGCGGCCGACATGGCCGCCGAGGCCAGCCGGGTGCTCGCCCTGC
>JANPIH010000208.1:0-29253 GCA_031424895.1 Rhodospirillales bacterium | reverse complement strand
CCTGCGCAACCGCTCGGGCGCCAACCTGACCCTCAATCCCGGCTCGGTTTCCGACGCCATCAACGGCGGGGTGGCCGGCACCGCCATCGCCATCGCCACGGGCAGCGCCATCCTCACCCTGGTCTGCACCGGCGCCAACGCTTTTGAGGTTGCCTGATCATGTCCATCGAACCCTGGATCAACTGGCAGTTCCACAAGACGCCGGGCCTGATCGACCCACGCGCCGGCTTCTCCCGCGCCAGCATCGGCCGGACCATCAACCGTCTGGGGTTGGTGGCGCCGGTGCCCGCAAACACCGCCCGCACCCGCTTCCATCCCGTCACCGGGCTGTGCGAGGGCCTGCTGGTCGAGCCGCAGCGGACCAACCTGCTCCTGCGCAGCGAGGAGTTCGACAACCCGGCCTGGACCGCCAGCAGCCTCAGCGTCACGCCGAACAGCACCACGGCGCCGGACGGCACCACCACGGCGGACACGCTGGCGGCCACCGGTGCCGGGGGCAAGCTGATCCAGGCGGTCACCATCACCGCCGGTCGAGGGATTGCCTTCGGTGTCTATGCCAAGGCCAATGCCAGCCCGTGGGTTGTCCTCTCCCTCACCGACGGCACCAACACGGTCGATTGCTGGTTCAACCTGGCTAGCGGGGCCACCGGCACGCACAGCCTGGGTGGAACGGGCGGCGGGTTCAGCCTCACCTTCTCGCAGAAGTGGATCGAGGCGCAGCGCAATGGCTGGTACCTCTGTGCCCTGGAGGTCACCAGCAGCGTTGCCACCGCGATCAGCGCCAGCATCGCCCCAACCGCGGCCGACAACACCGCGAGCGCCAGCGGCAACAGCCTTTTCGCCTGGGGTGCCCAGCTCGAGGCAGAGGCGACGCTGACCAACCTTACCAGCTACATCCCGACCACCAGTGCGACCGTCACCCGCAGCGCCGACAACCTGATCCTGCCGGTGTCCGCCTCACAGGTGCCGCTGGATCGCGGCACGATGATCTTCGAGTTCACGGCCCGGCCGGTGCCGGCGGCAAGCGGGGGACAATCCATTGTCCTGGGTGGGGTGGGCGATACGTTCAGCAACACCCTCTATATCGGCCGGCAAGGCGTGACCGGTCTCGGCTATACCTACATCCAGAACGCCGGAGCCGGCGTCACCAATGCCAAGACCTGCGCGTGGGTGCCGGGGACCATCTATCGCTACGGCGTCGCCTGGACCTCCAGCCGGATTGCGCATTGCATTGACGGCGGGTCGATCACGTCGCAGGCCCTCGCCGGGCCGTTTGCCTCCCTGGCCCGCATCGCCGTCGGCTGCGCGCCCTGGTCGACCTCCTCCGCCACCACGCTGAGCAATGTCGTGCATCGCAGCTTCATGCATGCGCCGGTCACCGTGACTGATGCCCTGCTCCAGCAGCTCACCGCCCCATAGGAGGCTGTCATCATGTGGATCACCACCTACCACCGGTTCACCAACCGAGCGGCGTTCCTGGCGGCCTGCCAGAGTGCCGGATGGACCTTTGCGCCGGGCCATGATCCCTATCTGCCGCAAGGCGTGGCGGCTAGTATCGTAGGGCCGATCGCTGCCCCGGCGCAGGTCGGCTCAGACGGAATGCCAACCGCAGGCGAGGTGATCGACCCGCGTTACCATGTGAACCTAGCTTGGCACGCGCAGGAGATGGATCCGGCATTCCAGGTGTCGCAGATCGCGCCGGCAACACCGAGCCGGAGCTTCGGGCTGGCACTGGCGCCACCGACCGCACCAGCTGTTCCAGCCTCCATTCCCGCATGGAAGGGCAAGGCGGCGTTGCGCGAAGCGGGATTACTGGAGACTGTCGAGGCCGCCGTATCGGGTGCTGGGGGTCGAGTTCAAGACGCTTGGGCCGGAGCTTCCGAGTGGAGCCGCAACAGCGACTTCCTGTATTCGCTCGCCGCGGGTCTTGGGCTGAACGCGCAGCAAATCGACGGACTGTTCCGTGCAGCGGACGCCATCCAGAGCTGACACGCCTGAAAACCGGCTGGCACGGGTCCCCGCGAGGCGATCTGCCAGATCACCTGCTACCCGCGCCGCCTGGCCGAGAGAATATTGCAGCCCCTCACGGCGCCAAAAGAGCACAGCAATGTGGAGCGAAATCTACCACCGCTTCGCCAACGAAGCAGCCTTCGTCGCGGCATGCGGCTCCGCCGGCTGGCCGTGCGATCCGTACGGCAAGGTGTCGCCGCCGGCAGGGGTCGTGCTCGAAGTCGTCGGGTCAGCGATGGAACTGCCGGTGCTTTGCGGTACACTGATATGCCAGCGCCGTCGATCTGCGCTGGCATATCAGTGGGTGTTGGTTTTCCGGCAGGGCCATGCCCGCGATCTTCGCAGCGGCCGAGGTGAACCCGGAGCGGCCGCTGCGGATGTTTGCTGCCAGAGATCCGGGTCAGAAGGTGGCGGCAATCAAGACGCTGTTCGAGGCGCGGAAGCTGTCGAAGTCCGATGACCCGAGGTTAACTGAAATTTCGATCAGGGCTAATGTCGAAAAATCCGACTAATGGCCCATACTCAACGCCTCCCAACTCACGCAGCGCCTCGTCGATCCACGGGCCACTTCGGATGGCGATCGTCGACGACGAGCGTATGACGATGCCGATAACGCCCATTGCCGAGGACGACCACGTTGCTGGCATCCCGCAAATGGGGATCGTCTTGCCCCACTGCCTCGTGTTCGTGCTCGACTTCCTCAGGATCGTCGTGCGGCCAGAGCCAGGCAGCGCTAGCGGTCCCGATCGCCGCAAGAAGCGCCATGACGATGAAGGTGACCGTGATGCCAGGACCAGCGCCGAGCCAGCCCGACAGGGGATAGGTCAGCAGCCAGCATGCATGGCTCAGGCCGAACTGCGCAGCGAACAGGGCGGGACGGTCGCCTGGATGGGCTGAACGACGCAACAGGCGTCCCGACGGCGTGAGCACGAGACCGTTTCCAACGCCGAGCGCGAACCATAGCGGAAGCAGCGTCGAGAGGTGTGCCGACGCCCACGGCCCAATCACCATGCCAAAACCCAAGATGGCAGCGCCGAGCAACATGGCCGACCTGTCAGCCACATGGGTCAGCAGGCGCGGCAATGCCAATGCTGAGACCATTGAGCCGGCGCCGTAGGCCGCAAACACCACCGCCACCTCCTTGTCGGACAGGCCCAGACCGCCGCGGACAACGACCACCGTGTTGACGATGACCATTGCCCCCGCTGCCGCGACAGCCAGGTTGAACATCAGCAATCCGCGCAGCCGTGGCGTGGCAAGGTAGATGCGGGCGCCGCGGGTCACGCGTCCCCAGGCGCCTTCCGCTCTCTCGGGCGGTTTCGGCGACGGCAAGCCTACGCTGAGGACGAGCAGTGCCGAGGCGATGAAACCGAGTACCGTGCCGGCGAAGAGCCAATGGAACCCAACGATGCCGAGCAGCGCCGCGGCCAACAGGGGGCTAACCAGCACCTCGACATCATAAGCAAGGCGGGAAAGCGATAGGGCCTTTGTGTACTCGGCTTCCTCCGGAAGCACATCGGGGATCGTCGCCTGGAAGGTGGGCGAGAAGGCCGCCGAGCCGCACTGGAGCACCCCGATCAGCACATAGACCTGCCAGATCTCGGTCACGAACGGCAGTGCCAGGGCGACGAAGGCGCGCACCAGATCGAGCGCGACTAGCAGCGTTCGCCGCGGCACCAGGTGCACGAAGGCGCCTGCGACCGGAGCGACGGAGACATAGGCAATCATCTTGATCGCCAGCGCGGTGCCGAGCACGGCCCCGGCATTCGCACCGGCCAACTCGAACGCCAACAACCCGAGCGCCACCGTGGCAAGACCGGTGCCGAGCAGAGACAGCAGCTGGGCGCCGAACAGGTGGCGATAAGTCCGATCGGATAGCGGCGAGAGCATGGGCGGGATGACTCCTTGGCCAATTGCCGTGGCGCCTGGGCATGCGGCGGGTGGCTGCATTCTGCGCAAAACCGCTGACGCGGTCGTTGGCTGCTCCTAGAGGTAGCGCGTGATTTCCTTGAACTCGTCAATCGGCCGGCGCTGTTCGCGGTCCAGCGCGCCGAGGGTCGCCTCCAGGCAATGGTCTAGATGGTCGCGGATCAGCGTCTTCTTCGCCTCACTAATTGCCTTCTCCACGGCGTGGAGCTGCTGGGCGATGTCGATGCATGGGCGCCCAGCCTCGATCATCTCGATGACGCCGCGCAGATGCCCATCGGCCCGCTTGAGCCGCTTGACGATGTCCGGGTGGGTTGTATGGCGATGAGTTTTCGACATGATTGGCTCGTATCCCCCCGGAGGGGATATTGTCAATCAGCGCGCCATCGCCTATTTGCGGCGAGTCCGTCACCGCCTGGGACCACCGCCCTATGCAGAAGTGCCCCTCCGCTCTTGGCCTGTTGCTGGCCGTCCTTGGCGCCATGTCCGTATGGCCCACGGCCGCGATCGCCCATGCCGTCGCTGAGGGCGACAAGGGCTACATCCAGGAGATCACCGGGGTCCACCTGATCCCCTTCGCCTATCTCGGCGCCAAGCATATGGTCACTGGCTACGACCATCTTCTGTTCCTGGCCGGCGTGATCTTCTTCCTCTACCGGATGAAGCACATCGCAACCTACGTCACGCTGTTTGCCGTCGGCCATTCCACCACGATGATCCTAGGCGTGTATTTCGACATCGCCGTCAGCGCCTACATCGTCGATGCGATCATCGGCTTCTCCGTGGTCTACAAGGCACTCGACAATCTCGGTGCGTTCCAGCGCTGGTTCGGCATTCAGCCCAACACCAAGGCCGCGACGCTGATCTTTGGGCTGTTCCACGGCTTCGGCCTGGCCACCAAGGTGCAGGACTACAACCTCTCGCCGGATGGGCTGCTCGCCAACCTGATCGCCTTCAACATCGGCGTTGAGATCGGCCAGCTGCTGGCGCTGGCCGCGATCCTTATCGCCATCAGCTACTGGCGCCGCAGCGGCGGCTTCTGGCGCCATGCCTATACCGCAAACGTGGTGATGATGACCGCTGGCTTTGTCCTGGTCGGCATGCAGCTCACCGGCTACTTCGTGAAACAGGGCTGAGGAGACGCTTTCGTGTATAACAACGACATCCCCACCCGCGCTGAACTCCCCAGCGCCGCCCAGCTGCTCCGTTCCACCATCATCGCCATCCTCGCCGCCGCCGTGCTGCTCGTCACGGTCGTGCTGCCAGCCGAGTACGCGATCGATCCTACCGGCATCGGCCGCGTCCTGCGCCTGACCGAGATGGGCGAGATCAAGCAGCAGCTCGCCGCCGAGGCCGAAGCCGACCGCGCGCGCGATCAGGTGCCTGCCGCCAAGCCGGACGACCGCCGCTCTGGCGTTTGGCGCCTGCTCGCCGGCACTTTCCTGCCCACACCGGCCATGGCCCAGACTCCGGTCGTGGCTACGCGCAGCGACGAGACTACTATCACCCTTCGTCCGGCCGAGGGCGTGGAATGGAAGATGACCATAGCCCAGGGGACCCGCGTCGAATACGCCTGGACGGTGCAGGGGGGCGTGGCGAACTACGACATGCATGGCACCCCGGCAGCCGGTGGCAAAGAAAGCAGCTACAAATCTGCTCGCGGCGTAGCCGGCGACACGGGAGTGCTCACCGCAGGGTTCGACGGCGCCCATGGCTGGTTCTGGCGCAACCGCGGGCGGGAAACCGTCACCATCACGCTGAGGACTTCTGGCGCCTATACCGGGCTGCGCCGCATGAACTGAACTACTCCACACATTGCCGATATCAACAGTTCGTTACCCCTTGGTAAGGCTCACAATGCATCGAATCGTCGCACTCGTCTGCCTCGCCGTTCTGATCGCGGCACCGGCCTTTGCACAGCACCATGGCGGTGCGCATCCTGCCGCTTCGTCGGCGCCGCAGTCCTATGCCGGGCTTGAACAGCGAGACATCAAGGCTTTGTCGGACCAGCAGCTTGCTGACCTGCGCGCTGGACGCGGCATGGCGTTGGCGCTGCCCGCGGAACTGAACCGCTATCCAGGACCGATGCACGCGCTGGAGCATGCGACGGCACTCGGCTTGAACGACCACCAGGCGGCCGCGCTGCGCGGCTTGATGGACACGATGCGCCAGGATGCCGTCGCTGCCGGTGCGCGAGTGATCGCGGCGGAGAAGGCGCTCGACCAGCTATTCGCTCAGGAGAGCGCGACGCCCGGGATGGTCGCCATCGCGGCTAGCGAGGCCGGTGCCGCCTGGGCGACCCTGCGGGCTGTGCATCTGACCACCCATATAGCCACACGCGACGTGCTGTCCCCTGACCAGCTCGTCCGGTATGGTGCGCTGCGCGGCTATGCCAATCGCTAAGCCGCAGCACCCGAAAGAGGGAGAGTTGCCATGATGCGCCGCCGCGTTCTGCTGGCCACCGGGCTGACATTGTGCTCGGGGCCGGCGCTGCGGGCCTCGCCACTGCCGCGGGTAACGGTCTGGCGAGATCCGACCTGCGGCTGCTGCAAAGCCTGGGTGACCCATTTGCGCGCCGAGGGTTTTGTGGTGGACGACAAGGTCGTGCGCTCGCTCGACGCCGTCAGGCAGGCGTTGGGAACGCCCGACGACCTGCTGTCGTGCCATGCCGGCGCGGTGGAGGGACTGGCGTTGGAAGGCCATGTGCCGGCCGAAGCCATCCGACGCTTGCTGGCCGAGCGGCCTGTTGGCGTGCGGGGCTTGGCCGTGCCCGACATGCCAATCGGATCGCCGGGGATGGAAGTGCCAGGCCAACTGCCGGACTCCTATGACGTCATCGCGTTTGGCCGCCGGCCGCACTACCGGTTCATGCGCTTCACTGGCATTCGATCCGTCTGAATCCACCGCCGGCCACCGCGACGTGTCGCCGCGGGTGCAATGCCTCTGATATCGAGGGTCCCACCGACCAGACCAGCCGGCTCAGCAGGCGGATGTCGCAGTCCTACTTTTGCTTGGGCAACACAACAGTTGCCCGCAAGCCGCCCTCCAGACGATTCGACAGGGTGATCGTGCCACCATGTGATTCTACAGCTTGGCGTGCAATCGTTAAGCCAAGACCAGAGCCACCACGCCCTCGTGCATAGTCAAGACGACGAAATGGTTCAAAGACGCTGTCCATCTGGTCTTCAGGAATTCCGGCCCCCGAATCTTCGACATGGACCACACAGGCCGTTTCCCCGATGCAGACGCGAACCCTCGCGGCTCCTCCGTAGTGCACTGCGTTATCGATCAGATTTGACAACGCACGTTTCAGAGCCAGTGGGCGACCGGTCAGACGGGCCTGCGCAGGACCCTCGTACAGCACGTCCTTTCCTGCGTCAGTTGCATCATCGCATAGCGTCTCCAGAATCGCTGCCAGGTCGGTCGGGCGTCGCGCCTCTTGTTCCTGATCGCCACGTAGGTACGCCAGCGTGGTGCCGACCATCGCGTCCATTTCAGCCAAGTCAGCATCAAATTGCCTTTGCAACTCGGCGTCATCGAGGAAACTTGCGCGCAGCCGAAGCCGCGCAATTGGCGTCCGCAGGTCGTGGCTGACGGCTGCGAGCGCTTGCGTTCGATCGGCAATCATCCGATCGATACGCGCCTGCATGCGATTGAATGCCTGCGCAGCATGGACGACCTCGCGGGGACCCTTCTCTGCAACCAGCATCGTGGAGCCGTTTCCACCAATGCGGTCAGCCGCGGCTGCAAGTTCCCGCAGAGGGCGCGCTATCAACCGTACGACCACCAAGCCGAGCAGAAGTATTCCTATGGCCATGGCGCTGGTTGAGAGCAACGTCGTACGATCGGGTGTAGTGGGTCGGAATAATGCAGCAGAAAAATTGAGCCATGTTCCGTCTGACAGCCGGATCGCCCCCACCAGCAGGTGGGGGGCATCCTCTATGGAGGTATCGTCCGAGTGGCCAAGGCGGATGTCCGCATCCTCAAATTGCGGGACCAACTCGCGCAGCCTATTGCGCACAGCAACAATTCGCGGACTGTGCTCGTCGGTCAGGCGCACCGTGGGTATTGCGGTCCAGTGTAAATCCAAGCTTGCGGAAGCCAAGTCGTGTGTCGTGCGATCACGGGCCACCGGCTCCAAAACCTCAAGCACGCGCTTTGTCGCCAAGAGCCTTTCGGCCAACTGGCTTTCTCGGGCGGTTCCCAGCAACGCCTCGATATCGACTTGATGCAGCCACAGGCTCCCGAGGTGAAACGTCAAGAGGCCAGAAAGCAATACCAAGATGATACGGCTGCCCAGTGTATCGGGCGCGATCCTGCCGAGCATGCGACGGATCAAGCGCGTGTCACCGTTGGCTGGAAAAGGTAGCCCACACCCCGCACGGTCTTGACGATCGATGGACTGTCTTCGCTAGGTTCAAGTTTACGACGCAGCCGACTGACCATGACATCAACCGCCCGATCCTCACTGTCGGACATTCGCCCGCGCGCCAGGTCGAGCAGTTGATTTCGCGAGAGGACACGCTGAGGGTGTTCGCAGAAGGCCAGCAGAATGTCGTATTCCCCCCCGGAAATATCGATGGCACTACCGTCCGGTGCCATGAGCTCCCGACGGCGTGTATCAAGAATCCAGCCGGCGAACAGGATACGGTCGCCGCGCGCGCCGCCGGCACGCGTGTCGCCCGACATCTGACTTCGCCGCAGCACAGCTCTGATACGCGCCAATAGCTCAGGGCGGCTGAACGGTTTGGCAATGTAGTCGTCCGCTCCGAACTCAAGTCCCAACACTCGGTCAGCCTCATCGCCGCGTGCGGTGACCATGATGATTGGTACCTGAGTCTGACCCCGCAATGTGCGTGTCAGGTCAAGACCGGACGTCCCAGGCAACATGACATCGAGCAGGATTAGATCCACGGCAGCGTGGTTGAGGGTCTCCCACATCTCGCGCCCGTCGCGTACGCCGGTTACGCGATAGCCGTTTTGTCGCAGGACCCTGACCATCAACACGCGCATCTCAGAGTCGTCTTCCACGACGAGGATATGCGCTTCGGCGGCTAATGGGTCAGGATTCATCGTCTCCGCGGCACTCCATAAGCCGGCATCCGGCCACACTCGGCCATCAACCAGAGTGGTATCATCACCAGATGCTTGGCGCGAGGCCGGCACGGCAATCTGAAGACGTTCCGCCACGCCCCCTGCCCACCAACCCGTCCTTACTTCAGCTTGGTGATGCTCGTAACAGTGATCTGACCGTTTACCCGCTCTGCCTCGAACTTGACCCGATCACCGGGCTTGATGGTCTTGAGCCAAGCGGCATCTGCGACCCGGAACACCATCGTCATCGAATCCATATCAAGATTCTTGATGGGTCCATGTCGCAACGTGATCTTGCCGGCCGCCTGGTCGACCTTGGTGACATCACCGTTGGTTGGAATTGCCTGGGCGCGGGCCGGGTTGAGAGCTTGCAGTCCAGTGATCGTCACGACCGCCAGCAGGATCATGAGGTTGCGCATATTTCGGATTCCCATAGACACTGTTTGTATCACTTCACAACGACGACGCCGTGCATGCCGGATTCACGGTGACCCGGAATAAGACACGAAAAGTCGAATTCGCCAGCTTTGGTGAACACCCACACGATCTCACCACGCGTCTTCGGCTTCAGCCGCTTCGCATTGGGATCGTCGTGCTCCATGTCGGGGTTCTTCTGCATTTCTTCCATGTGCTTGAGGTTTTCGGCGAGCGTCGCCAGGACGATTTCGTGGTCGAGGGCACCATTGTTGCGGAGCATGAATTTGATCTGCTCACCACGGCGCACTTCGATCCGGTTCGGAGAGAACAGCATCTTGCCGTCATCCTCACGCATCGTCAGAACGATCGGGCGGGATGGCTTCCTAGGATCGCCAGGCTTGCCGTAAGCCGTCTCTTCAACGGCTGCATGACCTTCGCCGGGCTTGTGGCCCGGGCTCGCTGTCGCCATCCCGACAATCGCCAGGGAAAGGCCGGTGAACAGGGACGCCACGTTCAGAGATTTGTGCATGGGCTTACCTTCTTGGCAGGTCAGGAGAAGCGGGGAAGCGGCGCCAAAACCAGCTAGTCGCTCGCAATTGTGCGCAATATCTTCCGACGCCCGCTAGTGCGAACCGGACCCGCCACGCGGTTTGACTACGCGGACGTGCGTGGCTCGATCGGGAGCACTAGCCATCCTCTGAGGGGGCGCTGCCGGTGCTTGTGCGCGTTGTCCGGTCCATTCATAGGAAACCGTGCCGGGCGGGTGTGCGTAGTGCCCAGGGTCCGCGTAGTCGTTTGCTGCAAGCCCCTCCCGCACCTTCACCACCGAGAACATTCCACCCATTTCAACCGGGCCGAACTGCGCAAATCCGGTCATCATCGGCAGCGTGTTGTCGGGTAGCGGCATCTCCATTTCGCCCATGTCGGCCATACCGGCCGAACCCATGGCCATGTAGTCGGGCACGAGGCGACGCATCTTCTTGGTGAAATCGCGCTTGTTGACCCCGATGTAGGTTTTCACGTCGTGTCCCATCGCATTCATCGTGTGGTGCGATTTGTGGCAATGGATCGCCCAGTCGCCAGGCTCGTCAGCAACGAACTCATAGGCACGCATGCCGCCGACGGGAATGTCGATCGTCACCTCGGGCCACCGGGCTTCCGGTCGAACCCAGCCGCCATCAGTGCAGGTTACCTCGAAGTGATACCCGTGCATGTGTATCGGATGATTGGTCATGGTGAGGTTGCCCACACGGACGCGCACGCGATCACCCTTGCGCACCACCAGCGGATCAATTCCCGGAAATGCGCGGCTGTTCCATGTCCACAAGTTAAAATCTAGCATCGTGTTGACTTTCGGCACATAGGCGCCGGGTTGGATGTCGTAGGCGTTGAGGAGGAAAACGAAGTCGCGATCGACGCGGTGTTCCATCGGATCACGCGGGTGCACCACGAAGAAACCCATCATGCCCATGGCCATCTGCACCATTTCGTCGGCATGCGGATGGTACATGAAGGTCCCGCTCTTCTTGAGCTCGTACTCGTAGACGAACGTCTTCCCTGGCTTGATGTGCGGCTGCGTAAGGCCGCCGACCCCATCCATACCGCAAGGAAGAAGTTGTCCGTGCCAATGGATGGTCGTGTGCTCGGGGAGGCGGTTGGTGACAAAAATGCGAACGCGATCGCCTTCCACCGCCTCGATCGTCGGGCCCGGGCTTTGACCGTTATAGCCCCACAGGTGGGCGACCATTCCCGGGGCGATCTCGCGAACGACCGGCTCCGCGACGAGATGAAATTCCTTCCAGCCATCCTTCATGCGCCACGGCAATGTCCATCCGTTGAGCGTGACCACTGGCTGGTAGTCCGGGCCTGTCGTAGGTTGCAGCGGGGGACGCATCTTCGCGTCGGCAACCGTGGCCGCCTCGGGGATCGATTGCGCCTGAACGCGTCCACTGACCGCCGCTGCGCCCAGCAAGGCAAGGCCGGATGAGGATATGAGGTTGCGACGGGGAAGGATCATCGTGGTCTCCTGAATCTAGTGGCCCGGAGCGCCGGTGGGGGCGGCCGGAGTAGCCTCTGCCGCCTCGTCCGCCGAGCCGGAACCGCCGCCAATTACCGAAGCACGTAGTTCGATTTCCGACTGGAAGAAGTTCTTGCGCGCTGCAATCGCGGCGATGTTTACGAAAACCCGCTCTCGCGCTTCGGTCAGCAAATCGAAGACGTCAATCAGCATCCCGTTGTATTGCAGCAAGGTCTCTTGCGCGACGATGCGGCGCAGCGGCAAAACGCGATTCTGGTATTGTGCCGCGATCTCGTGTGCGGCAAGGAGGTTCCCGTATGCAATCCGAGCTTCCGAACGTGCATTAACCGCTTGTCCGGCGAGCCGATTGACGGCGCGCATGTAGGTTTCGAGCTCTCTCCGGGTCTTGACTTCGCCACCGTCAAAGATCGGGAACTCGATCTCCAACTCAAGTCCACCGCGGTTTGTGCTACCCGCACTGTCACGCTCATTCTTGCCGATCCCCGCCAACTCTAACAGCGAAACGAATCGGGTCGTCTCGGACAACTTCAGCGACCGGGCGGCGATGGCGAGGTCCTGGCGCGCTATCTTCAGGTCCATACGGTTCTCCAATGCCTCCAGCTCGACATTGATCGTCCGGTCTACTGTTCGTGGCAGAGCAGGCAGACGCGTTGGAAGCCGAACCTCCTGAGCTTCGCCCCAAAGTCCCATGACGCGCGTTAACGCATCCTTCGTCTGTCGTTCCCGCAACCGCGCCTGTGCAAGTTGCACCCCAATCTCAGCGTACGCTGCTCCCGCACGCGCCTGTTCCAACTTGGTTGCACCGCCGGTTTCGCCCAGCTTGCGCATCAGATCTGCGGTCGCATCTGCCGCTACTCTCGCCTGCTCCAAATACCCGACGTTCTCCCTTGCTGCCACCGCAGCCAACCACGCCCGACGCGTATCGAGTGCGATCCGATAGGTCGCCGCGATGGCGGCTTTCTGGGCCTGGTCAAACCGCAGACTGGCGATCTCCTTGCGTGCTGGCAGGGTTGTCAGCGCAAGAATATTGCCGATCAGGCGAAACTCCCACTCAACAAAGGACGGGCCGCTGATGCGAGATAGACTCAGCTTGGGGTTTGGCGGCAATCCGGCTTCAACACTGGCGATTTCCGCTAGGCCGAGATCGTTGTAAGCAGCCTGAAGCATTCGATTGTTGAGAAGGGCGACCTGCACCGCGCTGTCTGGCGAAAGGGGATCGCGCAACAACAACGCGACACGTGCCGCGACGACTGCGGCGTCCGACTCAGACGCAATTTTGGTTGTCTCAGCGCCCACTTGATCTCGGACCGCGGTCGCCACCACCGTCATACCGCCGTCAGGGGTGAAATTAGCACACGCCGTCACCAAGAAACCGAGGCTCAAGCCAAAAACCGGCCGAATGAGCCTCATGGTGCACGTCCGGAGCGTGGCGCTACGGCATCGTTCATCTCTCGCCACGACCTCGGGCCAACAGGCCGGTAGTCCAATGTTCCCGCGGTCACCGAAGGATAGGGAGCGGACGAAGCGCCAGCGCCCCCATCCGCGGGGTTCGGCCCCGACAGTATTACAGGCTGGACAACAGTGCAGCCGGCGGTGGCGATAATACAGGTCAATACAAATGTGGCTCGCACTTCAGCCTCCGAATCGTCGATTATGATCGGACCAAGACATCACTCTAGCGCCATGCACCTGCTTAGGGCAGCGGGGTGCGTAGGACGATCTAAGCCACAAGCATGTCTGCCTGATGCATGGATTGCGACAAAACATTGCTGGGATCGAGATATCGCGACATCCAGCATGATACCTGCCATCGCAACCAGTAATGAAAATACTGCAAGGAACTTTCTCGCCGCAATCCCTCTGGTCGCCGCCGCATCTGGGTGAACTGGCGCACGCCCTGGGTAGAATCCAGGGGTTGATAGGAACTCCGAGTGGAGGCAGGAGCTTTGAGAGACTGCCGTACTAAGTCCAGATAGGAGCCATCATGAACCGCTTTGTTCTCGCAGCCGCCGCCTGCACCCTCATTGTCAGCGCCGCCCTTGCTCAGTCGGCCCCCCCTTCCTCTGGGATGGACATGAAGGGCATGGATATGAAGATGATGACGATGATGCCCAGCGCTGGGGATTCCACGTCAACGGCCGGCTACAAGGCTGCGATGATGAAGATGATGACATCGGCGCCACAATATTCCGGTGACGCTGATGTGGACTTTATGAAGGGGATGCGGGTGCACCATCAAGCGGCCATTGATATGGCGAAGGTGGTGGTCACCAATGGTAAAGACGCGGAAGCAAAGGTGCTAGCACAGGGCATTATCACCGCGCAGGAAAAGGAAATCGCTACGATTGACGCTTGGTTGAAGAAGAAGGGCGTTTAGAAGAGAATGAAGGCGTCGCGGAGGTGGCGTGGGACGCCGGGGACATAGGCGGAACCGAAAACGACAGCATCTTTGCCACCGTCCGGGGATCTATCCCGAACCGACGTGCCGCCTCGCAACGGCTGACTCCCCACGATCCGAACCGCGCACCGGACTCGACCTAACAGTTCCACCAGCTTCATCCCCCTGCTCTCTGCGTTCAACGCAAAGAGCTTCACGCCGATGGAAATTTACTCCGGCCAAACCAGAAACCACCGCTACTCCAGTGAGGGAGTTTGTCTCCGGCGCGTACACGCGGGCGCGCCGGTCGCTGCGGATGCACATCGGGGGGCACTTCTCCGAAATGCCCACCGGGTCACTGCTGAGCTGAAAGCCGCTTTCACAAAATGCTGTCCGCGTATCGGCACTTCGAACGGTGCCAAAGGACTAGGACAGCCGTACGTAAACGGGGCAAAACCCCGGGCACACGAGTTCGACATGCGTAACGTCGGTTGTAGCAAATGGCGGATTTCGGGGGCCATTGCGTGTTTGGCCTCCGCATCGAAGGCAGGTTGTCCAAAATGTGCCCGGGGTTTTGCCCCGGTTACAGCCGTACGCCACGTAAACGCAGCGCGTTGCCGATGACCGAGACGGAACTGAGCGCCATAGCAAGCGCTGCCACGATAGGGCTGAGCAGCAAACCGAAGGCTGGATACAGCACCCCCGCGGCCAGCGGCACGCCGGCAACGTTGTAAATGAAGGCGAACACGAGGTTCTGGCGTATGTTGCGCATCGTTGCCCGACTGAGGGTGCGGGCCCGAGCGATGCCCATTAGGTCACCCTTCACCAGCGTGACCCCGGCACTTTGCATGGCCACTTCGGTACCGGTCCCCATGGCGATGCCGACATCGGCCTCGGCCAGCGCCGGGGCGTCATTCACGCCGTCACCCGCCATCGCCACCACCTCGCCCTTGGTGCGCAGGTCACGCACGATGCGGTGTTTGTCCTTCGGCATCACCTCGGCCTGCACATCGGTGATACCGAGTTTCCCGGCAATCGCCTTTGCGGTGGTGGCATTGTCGCCGGTCAGCATCACGATGCGGATGCCATCCTGGCGCAACTGGTCGAGCGCGGCGGCCGTGCTTGCCTTCACCGGGTCGGCAATGGCGATGACGCCGCCCGGCTTCCCCTCAATACCTACGAACAAGACAGTTGCCCCGCCGCCGCGCATTTCATCGGCCCGTGCGGCGAGGGCAGCGATGTCTATCCCCTGGGCTTCCATCATCCGCGCATTGCCCAGTGCCACCTTGCGCCCGCCGACCATGCCCATCACGCCCTGGCCGGTCACCGAGGTGAATTCCTGTGGCTCAGAAATGCTGGCCCCGTTGTCGCGCGCCGCGGTCACAATGGCCGCGGCCAAGGGGTGCTCGCTCGACCGTTCCAGGCTGGCGGCGAGCGCCAGAAGCTCAGGCTCGGCCATGCCGTCGACCGGCACAATCTCAACCACGCGCGGCTTGCCCTCGGTCAGGGTGCCAGTCTTGTCGACCACCAGGGTGGTGACCTTCTCCATCCGCTCCAGGGCCTCGGCTGATTTGATCAGCACGCCAGCGGTCGCACCTTTGCCCACGCCGGTCATGATCGACATGGGTGTGGCGAGGCCCAGCGCGCAGGGACAGGCGATGATCAGCACCGAGACCGCTGCGATCAGCCCATAGGCCAGCGCCGGCGCCGGCCCCCATACGGCCCAGGCAATGAAGGCCAGCACGGCGACCGCGATCACCGCAGGAACGAAATAACCGGCGACGATGTCTGCCATGCGCTGGATCGGCGCTCGACTGCGCTGGGCTTCGGCCACCATAGCGACAATGCGCGCCAGCATGGTTTCGGCACCGACTTTCTCGGCCTGCATGACCAACGCACCAGTGCCGTTCACAGTGCCACCGATAAGCTTGTCACCAGGCTCCTTGGCAAGCGGCATGGACTCGCCAGTAACCATGGACTCGTCCACAGCGCCACGTCCCTCCAGCACCACTCCGTCCACCGGCACGGCGTCGCCGGGACGCACCCGCAGCCGATCGCCCAGGTGGACATGGCCGAGGGGGACCTCCTCGTCATCGCCCGACTCGGTGATGCGCCGCGCGGTTTTGGGGGCAAGATTTAGCAGGGCGCGGATCGCCCCTCCGGTCTGCTCGCGGGCGCGCAGTTCCAGCACCTGACCGAGCAGAACCAGCACGGTGATGACCGCACCGGCCTCGAAGTATACAGCTACTGTGCCGCCCTCACCGCGGAAGCCGGCGGGAAAGACACCAGGCACGAAGGTCGCGAACAGACTGTATAGGTAGGCGGCGCCGGTGCCGATCGCGATCAATGTGAACATGTTGAGGTTGCGGCTGACCAGCGAAGCCCAGGCCCGCTCGAAGAACGGCCAGCCGGCCCACAGGATCACAGGTGTGGCAAGCAGGAACTGGACCCAGGTCGAGGTGGCTGGGCTCACCAGATGGCGCAGCCCTAGCAAATGGCCGCCCATCTCGAGCGCCACCACGGGCAACGTCAGCACGGTGCCAATCCAGAACCGCCGCGTCATGTCGACGAGCTCGTGGTTAGGGCCCGCCTCGGCGGTGATCTCCACTGGTTCCAGCGCCATGCCGCAAATCGGGCAGCTACCGGGTCCGACCTGGCGGATCTCGGGATGCATGGGGCAGGTGTAGATGGCGCCCTCGGCCGCCGGTGCCGCGGATGCGGGCGCCTTGGGAACTAAGTAGCGCAGCGGATCCGCCACGAACTTGGTGTGGCACGAGGCAGAGCAGAAATGGAAAGTCTTGCCCTCGTGCTCCGCGCGATGCTTGGACGCCGCCGGGTCCACCTACATGCCGCAGACCGGGTCGGTAGCCATCAGGGCAGCGACCTCGCCATGTGCATGCCCGCAGTCGTGGGCGCGCGCGCCTTGTCCGTGAAGATGATGCTGATGGTGTCCGCTCATGTCGTGCTCTCCTGGGTCAGGGGCGTCGCCAATGTAATCTCGGCTTGACGCTTATACCCTCATGGGGTATAATGCAAGCATGAATGGCACAACAAAGAAATCTGTCCTGACCCGCTTGAAGCGGATCGAGGGCCAAGTCGGGGGTCTTCACCGGATGGTAGAGGACGACCGCTACTGCATCGACGTGTTGACGCAGATCAATGCAGTGCGTGCCGCCCTGCATAAGGTGGAGGCGGAGATCCTGC
This sequence comes from Rhodospirillales bacterium, assembly GCA_031424895.1. GTDB lineage: Bacteria > Pseudomonadota > Alphaproteobacteria > Acetobacterales > Acetobacteraceae > CAMDGX01. Next base: position 12,187 of record JANPIH010000208.1, on the reverse strand, counting down.
GCAACCATGTTGCCCACTGTGTCGCCGATGCATTCGCCACCAGCGATGTTGATGGGCAGCGGCAGAAGGTCGAAGAACTTGTCGATACGATGGGACGGATGACCAAGTAGCTCAAATTTGAGGCTTCGACCGCCTCGTCGAATCCTCTTGGCCCTCGCTGCAGGCGCTATGACGTCGTACTGGTCGATGTCCGTATCGGCATAACTTGCGCCGATTTGCGCAGTAAGAAAATTGCTCCATTTACCTCTGCTGAGATGCGACCGACACGGCGGAGGCGACTGTGCTTCGTGCAACGATCCTTCCAGCCCGGCGCTCGGCGATGGCTGCATAGAGCACGGGTACGACCACCAGCGTGAGGATCGCCGAAGAAACCATCCCACCGACCATCGGCATGGCAATCCGGCGCATTAGCTCGGACCCGGTGCCGGTGCTCCATAGTATGGGTAAAAGCCCAGCGATGATTGCGGTCACTGTCATCATTTTAGGTCGTACGCGCTCGACTGCCCCCACCATGATCGCCTGACCTATATCGGCCCGGGTCATCTCGCGGCCGAGTCGCAGGCATACCCCACGAGCATCCGCCAATGCGAGATCTAGATAGATCAACATGATCACTCCGGTTTCAGCAGCGACCCCGGCAAGTGCTATAAACCCGATAGCAACTGCAACGCTCATGTTGAAATCCATCCAGTAGACCAACCACACCCCACCGATCAGCGCGAAGGGAACCGACGCCATGACGATTAACGTCTCGGTCATCCGCCTGAAATTCAGGTAGAGCAGCACAAAAATTATTGCGACCGTCACTGGCACGACTACTGCGAGTTTCGCCTTGGCGCGCTGGAGGTATTCGAACTGTCCGCTCCACTCGATGTGATAGCCGGGGGGCATCTGGACCGTGCCGGCAACGGCAAGCTGTGCTTCATTGACATAGCCCCCAAGATCGCGGCCGGCCATATCCACGTAGATGTAGTTCACCAACTGCGCATTCTCGGTGCGGATCGCTGCCGGGCCGCGGACGATCCGCACGCGCGCAACTTGCCCGAGCGGCACCGCCGCGGTGCCGGATCCCTGCACCAGCACTTGGCCAGCGATAGAATCGGGGTCGCTTCGCAGACCCCGCGGATACCGAACATTGACTGTATACCGTGCCCGCCCGTCCACAATTGTGGTGACGGCCTCGCCTCCCAAGGCGGTCGAGATTGTGCGCTGCAGATCTCCAACCAGCAGGCCATTGCGCGCCAATGCCGCACGGTCCGGTTCAATCTCAAGATAGAAGCCGCCGTCCAGCCTCTCGGCGAAGGCGCTTGTCGTGCCCGGGACCTGCCTTACAGCGGCCTCGATCTCCCGAGATAGCCGGTCAATTCCGCCAAGGTCCGGGCCGTAGACCTTAATGCCGATGGGGGTGCGAATGCCGGTTGCAAGCATGTCAGTGCGCGCCTTGATCGGCATCGTCCATGCGTTACTGATGCCAGGCATCCGCAGCGCGGTGTCCATTTCACCCACCAACGCGTCGACCGTCAGGCCGGGCCGCCACATTTCCGGCGGCTTGAGGGTGATGATCGTCTCGAACATCTCCGTTGGTGCCGGGTCGGTCGAGGTTGCTGCCCGTCCCGCCTTGCCAAACACCATCGCCACTTCGGGAAAGCCGCGGATGATGCGGTTCTGGGTTTGCAGCAGTTCCGCGGCCTTAGTCACCGATAGGCCCGGCAGAGTGACCGGCATGAACATCAGCGTGCCTTCGTTTAACGTCGGCATAAACTCGCTGCCAATCCGCGCCGCCGGCCAGGCCGTTGCGGCGAGCAGTGCTAAGGCGACGAGGATCACCACCGTCTTGGCGCGCAACACGCCAGCGATGATCGGCCGGTAGAGCCAGATCAGCGCGCGGTTCACTGGGTTGCGGTGCTCGGGCACAATTCGCCCGCGGATGAAGGCGAGCATCAGCACCGGAACCAGCGTGACCGAGAGCAGCGCGCCGGCCGCCATGGTGAATGTCTTGGTGAAGGCCAGCGGCTTGAACATCCGCCCTTCCTGGTCCTCCAGGGCAAAGACCGGCAGGAACGAAACCGTGATAATCGCCAGGCTGAAGAACAGTGCGGGACCGACCTCGGCTGCGGCGTCGAGCAGAACGCGGGCGCGGGGAGCGTCAGGCGTTGCTCGTTCAAGGTGCTTGTGGGCGTTCTCGATCATGACGATGGCGGCATCGACCATCGCCCCTAGCGCGATCGCAATGCCGCCGAGCGACATGATGTTCGAACTCATGCCGAGCCAGTGCATCAAGCCGATGGCGATCAATACGCCGACCGGCAGAGCGACGATGGCGACCAGAGCGCTTCGGACATGCAGCAGGAAGACGACACAGACGAGCGCCACGATCGCTGCCTCCTCAAGCAGCGTGCGTTTCAGTGTGTCGATGGCCCTCATGATGAGTTCAGAGCGGTCGTAGACAGCTTGTATGCTGACACCTTCCGGCAGGCCGGACGCGATGGCGGCCAGGCGCTGCTTCACATTTGCGATCACCGCCAGGGCATTCTGCCCGTCGCGCTGCACCGCTATGCCACTCACGACTTCACCCTCGCCATTCAATTCAGTGATGCCGCGCCGTTCCTCTGGCCCCAGCTCCACCCGCGCCACGTCGCGCACCAGAATGGGCGTGCCGCCAGCGGCGCCTATGGCGATCTGGCCGATGTCCTCTACCCCACGCAGATAGCCGCGACCGCGCACGACATACTCGGTCTCGGACATTTCGATGGAACGGCCACCCACATCGGCGTTGCTCTCTCTAATGACCTCACTGACGCGGCTGAGTGGAATGCGATAGGCCTGCAGTTTCTGTGGATCGACCACAACCTGGTACTGCCTGACGAAGCCGCCTACACTGGCAACCTCCGCCACACCATCGGCGCGCGCGAGTTGGAAGCGGATGAACCAGTCCTGCAGCGACCGCAGTTCGGCCAGCGAGCGTTGCGCCCCAGTGACCACGTACTGGTACACCCAGCCCAATCCCGTCGCATCCGGCCCCAATCCCGGCGACACGCCGGCCGGAAGCCGCTTGGCCGCAGTGTTCAGCGCCTCCAGCACTCGGCTTCGCGCCCAGTAGACATCGGTGCCGTCAGTGAAGATCACATAGACGAACGAAGCGCCGAAGAAGGAAAAGCCGCGGACAGTGCGCGAACGCGGCACGGTCAGCAGCGCTGTAGTCAGTGGATAGGTCACCTGGTCTTCCACGACCTGGGGTGCCTGTCCAGGATATTCGGTGTAGACAATGACCTGGGTGTCCGACAGGTCGGGAATGGCGTCCAGCCGGGTTTCGCGCACCGCCCACAAACCGCCTGCGACAATGAAGAGCGTGGCAAAAAGCACGAGCACCGGATTGGCGCCTGACCAGCGGATGAGACGGGCGATCATGGCCGTTTCTCCGCTGGGGCGGATGGCGGGGCGGTGAAGGCCTGGAGCGCCGCCCGAAGGTTGCTCTCGGCGTCGATTAGGAAGTTGGCGCCAACAACCACTCTTTCTCCGGATTCCAGTCCACGCCTGATCACGACCGAGCCGTTGGCCCGCGCGCCGATTGTCACCTCACGGGGTGCGTAGCGCCCAGGCGCCGCTTCGACGAGCACGACCTGGCGGGAACCGCCGTCCAGCACGGCGGACTCCGACACCACCACGGATTCTCCCGTTCCAGCCGGCGCGTCGATCTCGACCGACGCATACATATCAAGGCGCAATTGTCCGTCGGAATTTGGCAGTTCCACGCGCACTTTGGTTGTACGGGTCGTCGCATTCACCGAGGGATAGATGAAGCTGACTTCCCCAGCGAACGTCACCCCTGGATAGGCGGCAATGCTGACCTTCGCTGTGGCGCCCGGCGTGATTGCACCGATGTCCTGCTCGAATATGTCGGCCGCGAGCCAGACCACCGACATATCGGCGATGCGGTACAGTGCCTCGCCCGCGGCAAATCGCACTCCTAGGACCGCGGTCTTCTCCAGGACGATGCCGTCTATGGGCGCCACTACCGCTTGGGTCCGGCTGGCCACGCCCGTGCGCAACAGACGCGCCAGCTCAAGTTCCGTGACCCCGAGGTTGCGGAGCTTCGCGATCGCCCCGCCAGCAAGCTCGGGCATGCTTCGGCGGGCCAACACGAATTCTGCCTCCGTCAGTGCCACTTCGGGACTGTAAGCCTCAAACAGTATCTGACCCCGGCGAACCGACTGGCCCGTGGTATTGACCAGAATGGTCTCGATCCAGCCCTCAAAGCGCGGCGCAACCACGGCCAGCCGACGTTCATCGATGCCGATAGTGCCCGTCGCTCGCACGACACGCGACAGCCGCCGAGAGACTGCGGTCTCAGTGCGCACCCCCAGCATCTGTATCCGTTCGGGGCTGATGCTGACGCTGCCTGCCGGCGCACTCGCCTCTTCGTCGGTGACAGGGATGTAGTCCATACCCATCGAATCCTTCTTGGGCACGGACGAGATGTCGGGCAAACCCATCGGATGGCGATAGTATGCAATCTTGCCGGGTGCACGACGCGGCGCCGAAACGTCGGTTGCCGGATCCTCGAAGACCGGCAGATACGCGCGACCCTGGGCGTCCTTTCGTGGTCCCGCCGACCACAATGGCTGGCCAGCCGGGTCGCGATAGTACAAGGGGGATTTCGCCTCTTCGCTTCCGGCAGCACTCTGTGCAACGGCTGTGCCAACCGTCAGCCCAATGAGAGCGCCAATGACATGAAGACTGACCCCAACATGGCGCTCACTCACAATGCGCCTCCGACCAGGCGCTCGATTACGGCGAGCTGCCTCTGCGCTTCAAGAACCGCCTGAAGCGATTGCAGGCGCAGGTCGAACAGTTCGCGCTCGGCTTGCAACACAGCAACCAGTTCCCCCCGATTGGTCGAGTAGGCCGTCATCGCGGCGCCTCGCAGGGCACGGACTTGCGCGACCAAACGGGTGTCGATCATCGCGGCAAGCTTTCGGTTGGCATCCAGGACTGCGAGCGCCTCCGCTAGCTCCCCCAGCAGGAGTTGAGTGCGGGTGTCCTGCCGGGCACGCATGGCGCCGGCAGTTGCTTCAGCTTCCTGCCTACGCGCTGTCACCGCTCCCCACTGCAGTGGCACTTTTGCGCCGATCCACACCATGAATCCCGGCGGGCCATTGGATCCCCGGTCGATGGCGCCGGCGCCGAGTGTGAGGTCTGGGTAGCCGGCTCGCTCGGCGAGCCCACGGCTCGCGTCCGCGATGCGCACCCCGGCAGCGTCAGCCTCCAAGGCAGGATTGCGCTGTCGAAGCCGTGCAGAGAGAATTCGCGGATTGAGCGTCGCCTCTGACGGCAGCTCTCGCAAGGTTTTGGGGCGGGCCAAAGGTGCATCGGCGGGACGGATCAACAGCGTGTTGAGTTGGCCACGCGCCGCGGTGACTGCTGCGGTTTGCCGCAGCATCGATACTGCAGCGCGCAGCACGTCGGCTTCGGCCTTTAGCACGTCAGTCTGGGCACCCTGACCTTGCGCATACCGAACTTGAGCGGCACCGACGACGACCTTAGTCGCAGCTTGGAGGTCAGCAGCGACCGCCACGGCACGATCGGCGATGTAATACTGCGCGAAGGCTGTCTTGACCTTCTCGACCAGCTGGGCCTCGGTGCTCCGGCCCTCGGCTGCAGCCTGGTCAACCTCGGCGTTTGCCGCTTGCCTCCGCAGTTCGCGCTTGCCCCACAGCGGCAGCTCCTGCTCCGCGCTGTAGACCATCTTGTTCTGGCGCGGTCCGGATATCCGGTCAATTTCATCCGACAAGATCCGCACCGTCGGGTCCGGCAGCGCGCTGGCAACGGTTACCCGCGCTTGGGCTGCAGCCATTTCGAGTGCGCGAGCGGCGATGACAGGGCTCAACTGACGAGCAAGCGGCATCACACTGTCGAGTGAGGCGCCAGGCAAACTTTCAGCCCGAACCTGGCCGAGGCTGGGGGTGGCGGCAGTTGCCAGTGTCAGGCAAAAGCCGACTGTCGCGCCAAGCACGTGCTTGACGCGACGACGGGGAGCAGATGGCTGCCCTCGAGCTGCGCGGGTCATGTCACTTGGTGGCTTTGAAAGTGACGACGCCACGTACGGTTTCCTGCTCGCCCTGCACTTTCGCGGACAGTGTCAGTGCCCAGCCCCCAGCCATGGCGGTCTCGGCGCGGAACCGATACTGACCAGGTTGATCGGAAGTGGCCGGAATCACCTTTCCGGCCATCGTCGGCATGCCGTCTGGCCCCATGTCGACACGAGTTTGGAAAATGACCGCATCCGCGACCGGTTTGCCATCGCGCACGCTGATCAATCGCACCGTCACGTCTGTCAGGCCTGCGCCGGCGGGTTGAACTCCGACTAGTTCAATGCGGTAGTCTAGGGCAGCAGCGAAAGCGGCAGGAACGGCAGCGGCGAAAGCGAGAGTCAAGCCAACGCAGAGCACTGCGCGGCGATTCCTGTTCGAAACCATGATATCTGTCCTCGACTTGGCAAGCACACGCCATGCGGTGCGCGTGGCAGACGATCCTACGACGCCGTGACAAACGGGCTCGCCTACGAGCGCGCAATCACCGGGGTCATGCGAAAGCGAACCCGGGAGCGCGTTGCGCCAGCGGGTTGCGGATCAAGCAAGTCGTATTGGAGGACCGAGAGCCGGCACAAGGTTGCGTCCTATATGCCCGTCCGAAACCGCCCAATAGGACACATCGGCCCAATGCAGCCGCGCGACGTGGGGTTGGAACATCGGCGGCAGCGCAACAAGGAACATGCAGCCAAGAGTCGTGTAGCAACCTTGTACCACACCCTTGCACGGCATATCTGCCATCGCTTCGTCGTCGCCGGCCAAAGCCTGTGAGGATATCATCATGCCGGCCGCGCTTGAGTTTGGGACGGGCAACTGCGCGTGCACAACGGCAGTCGCGAATACGCCGAGCATCAAAAGCATAAAAGCGCGGCGGATCGTGCCCATCACCATCGTATTAAAATAGCCTTCCGGAATGTGGATGCAAGGGATGGCTGCGCAATGCCCTCGCGGCGACCGATGAACCAGCATCCAAGGCCATTTCGTTCCCATCCCGGTAGGGACGCCCGTTACTGGACGCCCCCGGACAGATCCGGGCATGCACCACTAACGCACTCGCTTTCGCCTCTTGTGTTTGACGATGAAGCGTTGCTGCGGATACCCGGGCCAATTTGCCGTCTGAATAGGGACGATGAAGGGTCATCAAACTGTCATTCAAGAGAGCGATAATTCGACTATCTTCTAATTATGGAACCGAATGAAGCCGCCACGGCCTTCGCGGCGCTTGGTCAGGCCACCCGGCTAGAACTGCTCCGCACCTTGCTGGCCGCGGGGCCCAGCGGCATGGCTGCCGGCGACATTGCAACCGCCATGGGGGTGTCCCCGTCCACCTTGTCCTTCCATCTGCGCGGCCTCGAGCAGGCCGGACTGATCTCGCCTACGCGCCAGGGACGGAGCCTGATCTATGCAGCGCAGCTCATGCGCCTGCGCACCCTCCTGTCATTTCTCATCGATGCGTGCGGCGACCAGGCGCCCGGCTACGGCGACCTGTGCCAAGCACTCGGAACTCGCTCTCGGAGCCAAACCATGTCCCCTTCGCCCTTCAACGTGCTGTTCCTATGCACGCGCAATTCAGCTCGCTCGATCATGGCTGAGGCAATCCTTGCCAAGATGGCGCCCGGTCGATTTATCGCCTACTCGGCCGGATCGGCGCCAGCGCCAGAGGGGCCGCTGCCCGAGGTGCTGACTCAGCTCAAGGCGCTCGGCCATGACGTATCACGGTTGCGCTCCAAGTCGTGGGACGAGTTTACCGGTCCAGACGCTCCGCGGATGGATTTTGTCATCGCTCTCTGCGACATCACTGCTGGTCAAGTCTGTCCGGAATTCGGCGCCACCACCGTCACCGCAGCCTGGCCGCTGCCGGACCCCGCCAAGTTCAACGGCAGCGCGGCCGAGCGCGCCACACTGCTGAACGAGTTGTACGCCGGCTTGCGACGGCGACTCGAAATGTTCACGGCTCTACCCATGCAGACACTCGGCAGCATCGCACTCAAGGCTAGAGTCGACGAACTGGCCGACCCCCACGTGCGGAACCGCTGACAATGCGCGTCGGCATCAATGGCATGGGCCGCATCGGGCGGCTGGCGCTGCGGGCGGCCATGGGCGCCGCAGAGCGGCAGGCGGATGACCCACGCGCGGGCAATCGGCTGGAGGTCGTGCACCTCAACGAGATTAAGGGCGGCATCGGCGCCACCGCGCACCTGCTGGAGTTCGACACCGTGCAGGGGCGCTGGCGCACGGAGATCGCGGCCGAGGACATCGGCATCCGGATCGGCGACCGCCGCTTGGGCTTCTCCGAGCATGCCCGCCCCGCCGACATTCCCTGGGGCGAAATCGGCGTGGACGTGGTGCTGGAATGCACCGGGAAATTCCTGACGATGGAGACGCTGCAGGGCCATCTCGACCGTGGCGCCAAGCGCGTAATCGTGGCCGCGCCGGTGAAGGTGGACACCGTGCTCAACGTGGTGGTGGGCGTGAACGAGCATCTCTACGATCCCCAACGCTACCCGGTCGTGACCGCCGCCTCCTGCACCACCAACTGCCTCGCGCCAGTGGTGAAGGTGGTCCACGAGGCAATCGGCATCCGCCACGGCCAGATCACCACCATACACAACCCGACCAACACAAATGTGGTGGTCGACGCACCACACAAAGACCTGCGCCGCGCCCGCAGCGCCATGCTCAGCCTCCAGCCCACCACCACCGGCAGCGCCACGGCGATCGCCCTGATCTACCCGGAACTGAAGGGCAAGCTGAACGGTCACGCGGTTCGCGCCCCGGTGTTGAACGCATCGCTGACCGATTGCGTCTTCGAGATGAAGCGGGAGACAACCGCCGAGGAGGTCAACGCCCTGTTCCAAGCTGCCGCCGCCGGCCCCCTAGCCGGCATCTTGGGCTTCGAGGCGCGCCCCCTGGTCTCGATTGACTACGCGCGCGACACCCGCAGCAGCATCGTCGACGGCCTCAGCACCATGGTCACCGACGGCACCCTGCTCAAGGTCTACGCCTGGTACGACAACGAAATGGGCTATGCCTGCCGCATGATCGACCTCGCCTGCCACCTCGCGGCGCGCGGAATATGAGCGGGGCGGCGCCCACCGCCGGCCTGCGCAACTACGCCATCGTCACCACGGCGTATTTCCTGTTCACGCTGACCGATGGCGCCATCCGGATGCTGGTGCTGCTGCACTTTTACCGGCTTGGCTACACGCCGTTCATGCTGGCCAGCCTGTTCCTGCTCTACGAGGCCGCCGGCATCGTGACAAACGCCATCGGCGGCTGGCTGGCGGTGCGCTTCGGCATTCCCCGCATGCTCGCCTGCGGGATCGGGCTGCAGATTGCCGGGTTGCTTCTGCTGTCGGTGCTCGACCCCGGCTGGAGCGCGGCACTGTCGGTCGCCTGGGTGGTGGGTGCACAGGGGTTGTGCGGAATTGCCAAGGACCTCACCAAGACCGCCTCCAAGAGCGCCATCAAGGCGACGGCACAGGACGGCGCCGGACAATTGTTCCGCTGGGTGGCCTGGTTCACCGGCTCCAAGAACGCCACCAAGGGGATCGGCTTCTTCCTCGGCGGCGCCCTGCTTCAGTCGGTGGGATTCCGGCCCGCGCTCTGGCTGATGGCGGCGATGCTGGCGGTCGTCTTTGTGCTGGCCTGGACTCTCCTGCCGCGCGGCTTGGGCAAGGCAAAAGCCTCGCGCAGCGTGCGCGAATGGTTCGCCCGGTCGCCGGCGGTGAACCTGCTCGCCGCCGCGCGGGTCTTCCTGTTCGGTGGGCGCGACGTGTGGTTCGTCGTCGGCCTGCCGGTGTTCCTCTACGGCGCGGGCTGGAACTTCACTGCGGTCGCCGCCTTCCTCGCGCTGTGGACCATCGGCTACGGCGCGGTGCAGGCAATGGCGCCCAGCCTGGTGCGCCGCAGCGCGGACGGCTTGAGCCGCGAGGTACCCGAGGCACGGCTGTGGAGCGCAGGGCTCTCCGCCATTCCCCTGGGCCTCGCTCTGGGGCTGTGGCTCGCCCCGGGCCCGCGCCCCGACCTGGTGCTGGTCGCCGGGCTCTGCCTGTTCGGCCTAGCATTCGCGGTGATGTCCTCGCTGCACTCCTATCTCGTGCTCGCCTATGCCGGGTCGGAGAAGGCCGCAGAGGACGTGGGCTTCTACTACGCTGCCAATGCCGCGGGCCGCCTCGTCGGCATCGTGCTGTCCGGCGCCCTGGCGCAGTGGGGGGGGATCGTCGCCTGCCTCTGGGGATCGGCAGCCATGCTCGGATTGTGCTGGATGCTCACGCTGCTGCTCCCCGCCCGGATTCCGCAACAAAACATGGTGGCTAGGTAGATGATTTCCGAATCTATTCAACACGTTGGCTCGCGCAGTGCCTGATACACGCTTGTGATCTGCCGGGTGTAAGATGCCGGGAAGATAGCTCAACACTCCCAGAGAGGGTTGGTGCCCAGCTTCGACCGCTGCGCCATTATTTCCGGGCGACCATCCTCCTTGTGAGGCGTTTTGGAAAAACCTCAAGCTTTTCGTGGGGTTGCGCGGTATACTGGGGCTCCGCAAGCGGTAGGAATGCCCGAACCATTCTCTGAAGGGCCACTTCTCTTCACGACGTGGCTCAATGAGGATTCCAGGCCAAGTTTAAATACATTAAGAGAGAATATTTTAATGATGCAAGATCGCACCGTGAGTTGGAAACTGTATTAGCGGGGCGACAGCAACTAGGGCCGGATCTATAGCCCCAAACTATGACTGATCTTAATTCAATCTGGCGCTGATAGGATGGTAGGATTGGCGACATCTAAGTCGAATTCTAAAAATACTAGCGAAATTGAGGAACCTCCATGCCATTTTTCGTAATGACCGGGTTTGGCCGGTCTATACGGCAAAATCTCTTAGTTGAGTTTGCGCTCAAAACCGGGCCACAAGCCCCACAAACTCATCCCTAGGAGCGTGTCCCTGTAACGGCTGAAATTTCTCGACAGCTTTTGTCTGGGATGATTCGCTTGGCTATGAGCAAGACGTTCCGTCCTTGGGCTGTCGACGATATCTGGCTTTTGCCTCCATCGGTGCAGGACTTTGTACCGGCTGGGCATGCGGCGCACCTGGTGCGTGATCTGGTCCGTGATGAGCTTGATCTATCTGCGATCCTGTCGGTTTATACCGAGGTGCATGGCTACCCGCCGTATCATCCTGGCATGATGGTGGCGCTGCTGCTGTATTCCTATAGCCAGGGCATCTACTCGTCGCGGCGGATTGCGCGCGGCTGCGAGGAACGACTGGATTTCCAGGCCGTGACCGCGTTGAACCAGCCGGATTTTCGCACGATCAGCGAATTTCGCAGGCGCCACCTGACGGCGCTGGCGGGGCTGTTCGTACAAGTTCTGGCGCTTTGCCAGCGCGCCGGTCTGGTCGGTCTTGGCCATGTGGCTGTGGATGGCACGAAGCTGCGTGCGAATGCGTCCAAGCACAAAGCGATGAGTTATGCCCGCATGGTGCAGGCAGAGGCGGAACTGGCCCGCGAGGTGGAGCAATGGTTGGGCCGCGCAGAACAGGAAGACACCGCCGATGACGCAGCCTATGGCGAGCAGCGCGGCGACGAGACGCCCGAGTGGATGCAGACCAAACAGGCTAGGCTGGCCCGCATCCGCGCGGCCCGCGCCGAACTCGAGGCCGAGGCAAAGGCGGCTCATGCCACAAAACAAGAGAGCAAGCCGCCCCCGCCGACCAAGCCGGATGGCACGCCGCATTTGCCGCGTGGCCGCAAGCCCTCAAACCCGCCAGGCACACCCAAACCCGACGCACAGCGCAACTTCACGGACCCCGAGAGCCGGATCATGCTGGGCCGTGATGGTTTCGTGCAGGCCTATAACGGGCAGGTGGCCGTCGATGGCTGCCGCCAAATCATTGTCTCGCACCGCCTGACCAATTGCGCCGCCGATCAGGATGGCTTGCTCGTGCTGCTCGACGCGGCTGCCGCCAACACCGGGCGGATGCCAGACGAGGTCTCCGCCGATGCCGGGTTCTGCTCGGAGGCCAACCTCGCAGGCCTCATCGATCGCACCGTCCGCGGCTATGTCGCCACCGGACGCGCCAGCCGCCCAGCCAGCGG
>JANPIH010000207.1:0-28456 GCA_031424895.1 Rhodospirillales bacterium | reverse complement strand
AGCAGCGCGCGCAACTCGCCCTCGTGGTCGTAGCCCGGCATCAGCCGATCCAGCAGCGCATCGCGCCGCGTCGCCGGATGGAAGTATAGCTCGATATCGCCCTCCGCCAGCACGGCCGGCAGCTCCTCCAGCAGCCGCCGCACCCGCGCCGCCGTCATCCCGCCGCTCCAGGCCAGGCCGAACACCGCATCCGGCGCGCTCATCCCGGCCCGCCGCACCTGCGCCCGCAACAGCTCGCTCCAGCCATACAGCAGCCGCCCTCCCCGCACCCCCAGCGGCACCATCACCCCCGGCGGCTCGGCCGGAACCCGCATGCGCCGCAGCCCATGCGCCCGCCCGGCGGCGATCAGCAGGCGCCCGACCGTCGGATGCAGGTGCATATGCTTGTGCGCGTCCGCATGGCCCAGCGTCAGCCCGGTGGCGGCAAACGCGTCAAACTGCGCGCCGATCTCCGCGGCAAGCTGGCGGCGCACCCACGGCAGGAAGAAATAGCGCAGCCCAAGCCGCAGCTGGTCGGAGGGAAACCACCCGTCCGCACCCACCAGGTCCGGAATCGCGTCCGGCGGCAGCACCGCCGGCCCCTCCACCGCAACCAGATGCAAACCGACCCGCAAGCCGGGCATCCGCCGCGCCCGCGCCACCGCATCCGCCGCCGCCGGCCCGGCCACCATCAGGCTCGCCGCCCCCAGCACGCCCTCCCGATGCGCGCGCTCCACCCCCTCGTTCACCGCCTCCGACAGGCCGAAATCATCGGCGGTCAGCGTGATCCGCCTCATCGCCCCTCCCTGGGAACTGCCCCGGCCTCGAGCACCGCCCCCCGCCAGCGCACCTGCCGCCCGGCAAACGCCGCCAGCACCACGCCCACCGAAACCACGTCGCGCAGCGGCAGCAACTCCACCGGCACCCGCGTCGCCCCCGCCACACCCAACGCCCGGTCGATCCCCCATCCCGCAGCCGCCCGCACCCCCCAGGCCACCCCCACCAACCCCAGCGTCGCCGACCCGGGCGCCATCACCGCCGCCAGCCCCGCCCAGGCGATCGGATACTGCACCGCCGAGGCGGCGAACGCCGCCGGCACCAGCGCCCGGATGGTCCGCGCCCAGCGCAGCTCATGGCGCAACAACGCGCCCAGCCGCCCCTCCGCCACCGTGGTGGTCGGCACCGTCGCCGCCAGCGCCACGCCAAGCCCGTGCGCCCGCACCAGCCGGCCCAGCTCGTTGTCATCCGCCAGATGCGCCGACAGTGCCGGCAACCCGCCCACCGCCGCCAGCGTGCCGGCCCGCAGCGCCATCGTCGCGCCCAGGCAATCCTGCCGCCCCATCGCCCGCGCCAGCAGCGCCCCCGGCAGGAACCCATGGGTGATCGCCGTGCACCCCAGCCGCGCCACCCACCCCGCCCCGGCCGCCCGTCCGGCGTACAGCGTCGTCACCAGCCCAACCCCCGGCACCGCCAGCGCGGCCACGACACGGCGCAGCCAGTCCGGTTCCGCGTGGATGTCGCTGTCGGCGATCACCACCACCTCGTTCGCCGCCAGCCCCGGCCCGGCGGCCAGCATGTTGATCAGGTTGGCCACCTTGGGGTTGCGCCCATGCGGCGTTCCGTCGACCACCAGCGTGATGTCCACCCCGGGAAACCGCGCCCGCAGCCGCCCCACCACGGCAATCGCCGCATCGTCCGGGTGGTGCACCCCGCATACCACGCGAAACCGCGGATAATCCTGCGCGCAGGCGCTGGCGAGCGCCTGTTCCAGCAACACCTCGTCGCCATGCAACGGCTTGAGCACCACCACGGAAGGCCACGCAACGGGCGGCCCCGGCGTCGCCCCGGCGGCAAATCGCCGCACCAAACCCCACCCCGCCAGGCACTGCACGATGCCCGCAAGCGCCAGCAGCCCCGCCCCCCAGGCGACCAATTCGATCAGGGCCGCGCCCCGGCCGCCAGCCCCCCCGCCAGCGCCTCGGTCCGCCGCCGCAGGCTGGCGATCAACGGCGCCGGATCGCCACCCCCCACCAGGCTGCGGAAATCGGACCGCTGCACGGCCACCCGGCTGATCGTGCCGTTCAGCAGGATATCCACCGCCTTCCAGCCGCCCTCCCCCTGCCGCATCACATAGTCCAGCCGCGTCGCCTCCCCCGCCGGCGGCACGATCCGCGTCGTCACCACCTGGTCCGCGCCCAGCGCCCGAATCCCCGGCACCACCTCGAACACCTCGCCGCCATCGCTGTCGAAATTGCTCGCCCAGGTCGCCACGGTGAACGCCGTGAACGCCGCCAGCAGCGCCGCCTGGCCCGCCTCCGCAAAGCCACCGAACCGCGGCCCCACCGACGCCGCCAGGATCGCCTTCAGGTCGAATGCCCGCTCCACCGCCGGGCGCAGCCGTGCGGCCCGGTCGGCAAACGGCACCGCCCGCCCCGCCTGCATGCCCGCGCGCAACGCCGCGTTCAACGCCACGATCGGCGCGGCCGGCCCCGCCGCCTGGGCCCAGCCAACCCCCGGAACAGCCAAGGCCGGCACCGCCAAAGCAAGCACCACCACGCGTCGCCCAACCGCCATGCAACCCTCCGTCCCGGGAAAGCCCCGCTCAGCTCCTGCGGTTCACCACGAAAGCCGCCAGGTCGCGCAACAGCCGCCCCTCCTCGCCGAAGCCGTCCAGGTGCGCCGCGGCCTGCGTGGCCAACGCCTCTGCCTGCGCCCGCGCCCGCTCGACCCCCCACACCGCCACCAGCGTCGCCTTGCCCTGGGCCGCGTCCTTGCCCGCCGTCTTGCCCAGCTCCGCGGCACTGCCGGTCACATCCAGCACGTCGTCGGCGATCTGGAACGCCGCCCCAAGCTCGCGCCCATACGCCGCCAGCAAATGGCGCTGGTGCGCCGACGCCCGGCCCAGCATCGCACCCGCCTCCGCGCTGAACTGGATCAGCCGCCCGGTCTTCAGCGCCTGCATCCGCGCGATCGCCTCCGCCTCCCACGCCTGCCCGTTGCCCAGCATGTCGATCATCTGCCCGCCGCACATGCCGCGCGCGCCGATGGCATGCGCCAGGTCATGCACCAGCTCGATCCGCGCCTCGGCGCTGGAATGGGTGTCCGGCTCCGCCAGCACCTCGAACGCCCGCGCCTGCAACGCATCCCCAGCCAGAATCGCCGTCGCCTCGTCGAACGCCTTGTGCGTGCTCGGCTTGCCGCGCCGCATGTCGTCGTCGTCCATCGCCGGCAAATCGTCATGGATCAGCGAATACGCATGCACCATCTCCACCGCCGCCGCCACCCGCGCCGCACAGCGCCGGTCGACGCCGAACAGCGCCGCAGACTCCATCACCAGGAACGCCCGCATCCGCTTGCCGCCGCCCAGCGTGGCATAGCGCATGGCCTCCACCAGCCGCGCCTCGCCCCCCTCGCTCGCCGGCACCAGGTCCTCCAGCGCCGCTTCCACCTCGGCGGCCACCTGTTTCAGCGCCGCGTCCAGCGCCAGCCCCATCGTCGTGCCCATGCGCCCCTACTCCGGCCGGCTCAGCGACAGCGAACCATCGGCCGCCACCACGATCGCCTGCACCCGCGCCTCCGCCTCCGCCAGCTTCGCCTCGCAATGCCGGCGCAACAACGCCCCCCGCTCATAGGCGCCGATCGCGTCCTCCAGCTTCTGCTGCCCGCCCTCCAGCCCCTTCACGATCCGCTCCAGCTCCGCCAGCGCATCCTCGAAGCTCAACGTGGCAATCTCCGGCGGCAGGCTCATCGTCGACTCTCCCAAAGCAAGCAGTTCTTTTTTGGAAAAAAGAACCAAAAAACTTTCATTCCTTGGTATTGCATTCGATGCCGGCAACCAAATAGAAAGTCTTTTTGCTTCTTTTTCTTCAGAAAAAGAAGAATCTTCCTTCTACCCGTCCATCAACGCCCGAACATGCGCCGCCGCCGATTCCGCCAGCGCATCGAGGTCGTATCCCCCCTCCAGCAGCGAAACCACCCGCCCCTGGCAATGGCTGCGCGCCACGTCCATCAGCCGCCCCGTCAGCCAGGCAAAATCCACTGCCTCCAGCCGAAGCTGCGCCAGCGGATCGGCCTTGTGCGCGTCGAACCCCGCCGAGATCACCAGCAACTCCGGACCGAACGCCTCCAGCGCCGGCAGGATCAGCACCTCCCACGCCTCGCGGAACGCCACGCTCCCCGAACCGGGCGGCAGCGGCGCATTCACGATGTTTCCCACCCCGCGCTCATCCGCCGCCCCGGTCCCGGGATAGCAGGGAAACTGGTGCGACGAGGCATAGAACAAGCTGGGGTCGTCCTGGAAAATGTCCTGCGTGCCATTGCCGTGGTGAACATCGAAATCCACCACCGCCACCCGCCCCAGGCCCCACCTGGCCTGCGCATGCCGCGCGGCGATCGCCGCATTGGCGAACAGGCAGAACCCCATCGGCCGGTCCCGCTCGGCATGGTGCCCCGGCGGCCTTGCCGCCACGAACACCTGCTTCGCCCACCCCTCCATCACCGCATCGACGGCCATCACCGCCCCACCCGCCGCCCGCAACGCCGCCTCCCGGCTGCCCGCGCTCATCATCGTGTCGGCATCCAGCGCCACAAGCTGCCCCGGCTCCGGCGCCACCGCCAGGATCGCCTGCACATACTCGGGCGGATGCGCCAGGCCGAGCTGCGCCTCCGTCGCCAGCGGCGCCAGATCCCTCAGCAGCGCCGAGAAATGCGGATGCTCCAGCGCCTGCAACACCCGCCGCAACCGGTCCGGCCGCTCCGGATGATACGGCCCGGTATCGTGCTCCAGACACGCCGGATGCGTGATCAGCGCCACGGTCATTCGGGCTTCTCTTCCCGCTTGCGAATGACAAAACTCAACACCCCGCCATCCTCGCTCCATGCCACCAGCGCATGCCCCGTCTCCCGGCAGAACGCCTGGAAATCCGCCACCGCCGCCCGATCGGTCGCCAGCACCCGCAACCGCTCCCCCGCCGCCATCCCCCGCAGCACCCGGTTCGCCCGCAGCACCGGCAATGGACAGCTCAGCCCCTTCACATCCAGCAAGGTCTCGCTCATGCCCCCATCCTGCACCGGCGCGGGGCCAAGCGGAAGGGAAGGGCTCCGCGCCACGGTGCGCCCGGCAGGGGGCCAAGCTCCTGGCCTTTCTACCGCATCCACCCCAACAGCACCGTGAGCGTCAGCAGCGACAGCGCGGTGCTGGCCACCACCGTGCTGGCCGAAGCTTCCATCATGGTGCCGAAGCGGCGCGCGAGCAGGAAGGCGTTGGCGCCGGTGGGCATGGCGGCGGCGAGCACCACCACGGCGAAGGCGGTGCCGCGCACCCCGGCCATCCAGGCCAGGGCGGCGACCAGGGCGGGCATCGCCAGCAGTTTCAGCGCGCTGGCGGCGGCCACCTCGCCCATGCCCTTCCACCCGTCCGGCCTCGGCAAGGTGGCGCCGAGGCAGAACAGCGCCAGCGGCGGGCCGGCGGCACCCAGCAGCATCAGCAGCCGGTCCACTGGCGCGGCGAGGCCGAGGCCGGTTGCCCGCCAGGCCAGCGCGAGGGTGATGCACACCACCACCGGGTTGCGCAGCAGCCCTGGCAGCGTGGCGCGCAGCACCGCCAGCGGGCCGCGGCCCCGGCCGGAATCGGCTTCGATCAGGATGGTCGCCAGCGGCAGCAGCAGGCCGGAGTGGAACGCCACGATCGCCAGCAGGTAGGCGACGCCCTCCGCCCCGAAGGCGCTGTCGATGATCGGCACGCCCAGCATCACCGTGTTGCCGAACACCGCGTTCAGGGCAAACACCGCCGATGCGGCCAGGCGCGCGCGGAAGGCCAGGCGCGACAGCAGCACGGCCACCAGAAACAGCAGGAAGGCGCCAGCGATGAACGAGCCGGCGACATCGATCAGCCGCAGCGGCGGGGCGGTCACCATCGAGCGGAACAGCAGGCTGGGCATGGCGAGGTAGAACACGAAGTCGCTCATGCCCTTCACCGCCGAAGCGTCGAGCAGACGCAGCCGCACCGAAGCCGCACCCATGCCGATCAGCGCAAACACCGGGGCGACGATGCCGAACAGGCCGATCATGTCAGCCGGGCGGCTCCGGCGAGAGCGCCCAGCGGTCGCACCGAAACCATGCCTCGCGGGGCTGGTCAGGGCCAAGGTGCAGGCTGCGCACCGCTTCGGTGCCGCCATAGGCGAAAGCCGCATCCAGCCGCGCGCGGTGGGGCACGTCGCCGGCCAGCCTTCCCGCGGCGCCGATGAAGCCGCAGGGCATTAGGAACCGCGCCGCGAAGCCGCCGGCGATGCGTTCCACCCGCAGCACCCGGCCGTATCCGGTGCCGAGCGGCAGCACCGCAACGCCGCCCGGGCGCAGCTTCGCAAACCAGGCGGGTGGCGGGTCGGCGACGGCGAAGTTCACATAGATGCAGTCCACCTCATCCGCCGGATGCGCGGCCGCGTCGCCGCGCTTCGCCACCACCCAGGGCCAGGGGGCGAGGTTGGCGCGCGCCTGGGCGGCGAGGTGCGGCGTGTATTCGACCGCCGTCACCTGCCCGGTCCGCCCGACCAGCTCGGCCAGGACGGCGCTGTAGTAGCCGGTGCCGGAACCGAGATGCAGCACGCTGTCGCCCCGGCGCACGCCGAGCGCGTGCAGCATGTGGGCGTGCAGCGCCGGGCTGCCGTTGTTGATGCCGCGGCTGGCATCCAGCACCACCAGCACCTCGGGCGAGGTTTCGAGCGGATAAAGCGCCAGCGGGTCGTTGTCCGCCAGTTCCTCCGCCCCGCCCGGGATGCGCAGCACGGTCCAGCGCCCGGGCGGCATGAACGCCTCGCGCGGCACGGCGGCGAAGGCATCTTCCAGCGCCGGGTCGGGTTCGGCCAGCGCGCCGACCATCGCCGCCGCATAGGCCCGCCGCCGCAGGGCCAGTGCGCCGCTCACGCGGTTCTGCCCTGCCGCGTCACCTCGGCGAGGAAGCCGTCCAACCCCACCAGGCGCGGGCGGGCCAGGCGCTGGGCGTGGACCACCGCGCGCACGGCGGCGACGGTGGCGGCGAAGTCGTCGTTGACCACAACGTGGTCGAACTCTTGGGCATGGGACATCTCGGCATCGGCCTGGGTCATGCGTTGCGCGATTGCAGCCGGCGCATCGCCCCGCCCGGCCAGCCGCGCGGCCAGCGCATCGCGCGAGGGCGGCAGGATGAACAGGCCAACGACAAGGCCCGGCAGGGCGGCGCGGATTTGCCGGTGGCCCTGCCAGTCGATGTCGAAAACGACATCGCGCCCCTCGGCCAGCCAGGCATCGACCGGGGCGCGCGGACTGCCGTAGCTGCGTTCGAACACCCCGGCATGTTCCAGGAAGCTGCCCGTGGCCGCCATGGCGTCGAAGGTCGGCTGGTCGCGGAAGTGGTAGTGCACGCCCTCCGCCTCGCCGGGGCGCATCGCCCGCGTGGTCATGCTGACGGACAGCCGCAGCCCCGGCTCCTGTTCCAGCAGGGCACGGGTGACGGAGGTTTTGCCGGCGCCGGAGGGTGCGGCGATCACCAGGCAGAAGGCGGCGCGCTGGATCATTCGACGTTCTGCACCTGCTCGCGCAGCTGCTCGATCGCGGCCTTCAGTTTCAGGCCGGTGGCCGTCAGCGTCACGCTGGCACTTTTGCTACAAAGCGTGTTGGCCTCGCGGTTGAACTCCTGCACCAGGAAGTCGAAGCGGCGGCCGATGGCCTCGGCCTCGGCCAACAGGGCGTGGGCGGCGTGGAGATGGGCATCCAGCCGGTCTAGCTCCTCACGCACGTCGGACTTTCCGGCGAGCAGGGCGACCTCCTGGGCGATGCGTTCCTCCGGCAGGGCGGGGAGTTCGGCCAGCAGGGCGCGCACCGCTTCCATCATGCGCGCCTTCTGTGCGGCGGGCTGGTCGGCAGCCTCGTCGGCGGCACGCTCGTGCAACGCGGCGATCTCGGCCAGATGGGTTGCCAAGGTGGCGGCAAGGCGGGCGCCCTCGGCCTGGCGGGCGGCGACCATGGCGTCGAGCGCATGGGCGAAGCCGGCGCGCACGGCTTCAAGCTGGGGGGCGGTGATATCCTCGCGCGCCTCGGCCCCAGCGCGCAGAACGCCGGGCAGTGCCAACAGCGATTCCGCGCGCGGCGACGGGGCGCCGGGGATGCGCGCGGCGAGGTCGAGCGCCAGCGCCAGCGCCTGTTCCAGCGCCGCCATGTCCGGCGCCATGCGCGGCGCCTCCTCCCGTCGAATGGTCAGGTTGGCGGTGACGTTGCCGCGCTTCAGCTTTTTGCCGGCCAGTTCGCGCAGCGCTGGCTCCAGCGCATCGAACCCGCCCGGCAGGCGCAGGCGCAGTTCCAGCCCGCGGCCGTTCACGCTGCGCAACTCCCACGCCCAGGACCACGCGCCAGCCGGGGGAATGGCGGGCCCGGCACCCTCGCTGCGCGCGAAGCCGGTCATCGAGGCAAGACTCATCATGCGCATCCCGTTACGGCGCGACCTTGTAGCAGTGCCGCGCTACACTCCCAACATGGCCCGCGCACCCTCGACGCAGTTCGGTTCCGTGCTGATCACCGGCGCCTCCTCCGGCATCGGCGCCGCGCTGGCCGCCGCCTGTGCCCGGCCGGGCGTGGTGCTGCACCTGTGCGCGCGCAACGCCGAGCGGCTGGAGGAGGTCGCCACCACCTGTCGCGCGCGCGGGGCGGAAGTGCATGCGCGCGTGCTCGATGTCGCCGACCGCGACGCCATGGTGGGCTGGATCGCGGCGGCGGGCTATCTCGACCTGGTGGTGGCCAACGCGGGCATCTCGGCGGGCACCGCGAACGGCCGGCCGGAAAGCGAGGCGCAGGCGCGCACCATCTTCGACATCAACCTCGGCGGCGTGCTGAACACCGCGCTGCCGGCGCTGGAGGCGATGCAGGCGCAGCCGGAGGCGGTGGATGGCTGGCGCGGGCGGATCGCCGTGGTGTCGTCCGTCGCCGCTTTCGTGCCCGCGCCGGGAGCGCCGGCCTACTGCGCGTCCAAGGCGGCGGTCGATGCCTGGACGGTCGCCTCGGCCATGATGGCACGGCGGCGCGGGGTGCTGATGACCAGCATCTGCCCCGGCTACGTCCGCACCGCGATGACCGCGCGCAACCGCTTTCCGATGCCGGGGCTGATGGGGGCGGACCGGGCGGCGGCGATCATCCTGCGCGGAGTGGCGCGGGGGCGGCGGCGGATCGTGTTCCCGTGGTGGATGGGGGTTGCGGCACGGCTGGCCGGGCTGCTGCCGCTGGGGGTTTCGACACGGCTGCTTGGCGCCGTGCCAGGGAAGGAAGGGATGTAGGAAGGCCTTCTTTTTCTGAAGAAAAAGAAGCAAAAAGACTTTGTGTCCCTTTGCGCCGTGCTCGACGAGTTGAGCACGAAGCCAATGAATAAAAGTTTTTTGGTTCTTTTTTTCAAAAAAGAATTTCTTTCTACCTCAGTGAAACTTCATCTCCTGATGCGGGCTATCCAGGCTGAACGCCGGCACGCCGACATCGAAGGCTTCGCCGTCGGGCGCCACCACCATGTGATAGGTTCCCTGCATGATGCCCGAGGGCGTGTCGAGCGGGGTGCCGGAGGTGTATTCGAACGCTTCCCCCGGGCCCAGCACCGGCTGCTTGCCCACCACGCCGTCGCCGTGCACCTGCTGCGTGCGGCCGTGCCCGTCGGTGATGCGCCAGGTGCGGCGCAGCAGCTGCACGGTTTCGGCGCCGGTGTTCTCGATGCGCACCTGGTAGGCCCAGAAGAACTTCCGCTCCGCCGGCTTTGACTGGTCCGGCAGGAAGAAGGTTTTCACGCTGACCCGGATGGCGCGGGTGGTGGCGGTATAGGCTTGGTTCATGGGGCGATGTCTACTCCGCCGCCTGCCGCGCCGCCAGCACCGCCAGCGCGCCCTCCAGGTCCTCGATGATGTCCTGCGGATCCTCCAGGCCGACCGAGAGGCGGATGACGCCGTCGGTGATGCCCAGCCTGGCGCGTTCCTCCGCACCGATGCGCAGGTGGGTGGTGGTGGCCGGATGGGTGGCCAGCGACTTGCTGTCGCCGAGGTTGTTGGAGACCTTGATCAGCCGGAAGGCGTTCATCACCGCGAACGCGGCGGGCTTGCCGCCCTGGACCTCGAAGGTGACCAGGGTTCCCCCCGCGGTCATCTGCCGCATGGCCAGTGCGCGCTGCGGATGGTCGGCGCGGGTGGGGTACCAGACGCGGGCGATGGCGGGCTGGCTGGCGAGGAAGTTGGCCACGCGCTCGGCCGCGTCGCAGCCGGCGCGCACGCGCAGGGACAGGGTTTCCAGGCCCTTGAGCAGCAGCCAGGCGTTGAAGGGGGAGATCGACGGGCCGGTGTTGCGGATGAAGGGCTGCAGCACCTCGTCCACCCATTTCTGCCGGCCCAGCACGGCGCCGCCGAGCACGCGGCCCTGGCCGTCGATGTGCTTGGTGCAGGAATACACGACGACGTCGGCCCCCAGCTCCAGCGGCTTCTGCAGGAGGGGCGTGGCAAACACGTTGTCCACCACCACGATGGCGCCGGCGGCGTGGGCGAGGTCGGCGACCGCCTTGAGGGCCACGATCTCCAGCATCGGGTTGGACGGGGATTCGAGCAGCACCAGGTTGGCCGGTGTGGAGAGCGCCTTCTCCCACTGCGCCATGTCGCCGCCGTCGACGAACTCGCTGGTGATGCCGTAGCGCGGCAGCAGGGTGGAGACGATCCAGTGGCAGGAACCGAACAGCGCCCGGCTGGCCACCACGCGGTCGCCGGCCTTCAGGTGGGACAGCATGGCGGCGTGCACCGCGGCCATGCCGGTGGCGGTGGCGCGGCAGGCCTCCGCACCCTCGACCAGGGCGAGGCGGCGTTCCAGCATCGCGACCGTCGGGTTGCCGAAGCGGGAATACTGGTAGTGGACGACCTGGTTGGCGAAGGTCGCCTCGGCCTGCTCGGCGCTGTCGTAGACGAAGCCGGAGGTGAGGTACAGCGCCTCGGCGGTCTCGCCGTGGTGGGAACGTTCCAGCCCGCCCTGGACCAGCAGGGTGGCGGTGCGGTGGCGGGGGTCGTGGGTGGCGGTCATGTGATGCAGGCCCTTTGCTCTGGGCCGGCCGCGGGATCAGCGGGTCCGTCGCGGACCCTTTCCGCGCAGTCCCCCGCTGGCCTCTGTAGCGCGCTTGTTTCACCTCGCCGCAATCCGGCCGGACCAATCACGAGGGCCCTCCAGCGAGGACCGGGGAACCCTAGGCAGCGCGGATTGCGCCGTCAACCCGCCCTGGGGTATGTTGCTCGGGCATCGGAGCGCGGGTGTAGTTCAATGGTAGAACGGCAGCTTCCCAAGCTGCATACAGGGGTTCGATTCCCCTCACCCGCTCCATTTTTTGGGCTCGCAGAAGGGCTGCAAATATTGCGCACTGAAGCAACGAAACGCTGCACACCCTTTCTTGCCTCGATATTTTCTGGCATCAACTAATTCCGGACGAAAACGTTCTTGCGTTTGATGCAATCAGGCAGTTAGTATTGCTAATTGCCAATCTAGATACAAAATAACGATCTTGGTTGAGAAGGATGAGCTGAAAGATGAGTAAATTTTCGGATATAAACGAAGGAACCGACATAACCAATAAGTCGAAAACGGGAATTATATACACATGTAATTGCGGATGGATTGATATAGGTCATGCCAATCCAAACTCAAGCTCCCCTTTTATAGGTGCGTCGAACCTGTGGTCGCAGATCCTGGGTGAGACCGGCCCACGTAGCCCGAATGCACTTTGGCATCAAGTCCGGCTCAGTGAGAAAATGTCCGGGAGCATTCCCATTCTGGGCAAGATGACAAGGGGCGTCGACGGCGAGTTTGCAGTTCGACTTGGACTTAGTATGCCACAAAAAGAAAGTGTGGCGCTAAGTATTTTAATGAGAGTGTCAAGCGAATTCGAAGCATTGCAGAGTAGATTTCCATACAATTTGCGCACTGACAGTGGATTCAGTGGAGAAGACTTGATCTCGAATATAATGGGCTTCTACACGGTAGTGCGGCCGGGCACTGATTTCCTCCAGATCTGCCGACCCGTTTCAAAGGCTGCCGCCGAGACAGTGTGGAAGAAATTCGGCGCGCCCGGTGATGCCAGCAATAAAAACAAAACACTATCTCCCAATATTTACCCCTGCTCCGAGTGTGAAGGGGCACCTATGGGCCCAATTCGCAGCAATCTTCCAATACAATTCTTAAGTATTACACAAGTCCCAATGGGAGCGGACTTTCGGATTTGGGATCTGTCCGACTCAGTGCTAACCAACGCACCAGCCACTCCATCACCATCCCCGCCCAAGGCTTCCGATCCGCCGAAACCAGCCATGAAGACCATCCCGGTTGGCAAGGGCGTCACACTGTCGGGCATTGCCAGTGCAGAATATCAAGATTGGCGTTACTGGTATCTAGTCTGGAACACGAACCGCGACATCATAGGGCCCAACCCTAATAGGCTAAGGCTCAACATCACACTCAGGGTGCCGCCGCTTGATAGTTTTACGCCCGAGCAGCGGGCTGACGCAATTAAGCGCTCGCCAACTTGGAAGGTTTTTCCATTATGACGTAACGGTTCAGACATATCTTCTCTGCGAAGGCTTCGACAGATTTGCAGCACCTTCAACACCGAGATCCAACAAGCAGTGTTACATGGAAAAGGACCCGAGGAAGGCCATGCCGGACCTGCGCTGGCGCGGCGTTTCGCGACAGGACCTGGAGTAGCGGCCCCCTCCGGGCGGAAATGTTGCAATCCGGTTAAACCTGCGTCCGCACCGTTGCCGCGGCGGGTGCGATACGCTCTGTTGCTCGAAGCTCCGGGCCGCGCGGGGGCGTCATCGGCGGTCCGCCTGGCCGCCCTCAAAGGGGCTTTTCAGCATGCGCATTGCCATCCATTTGTTGGCCGGAGCGGCCAGCCTCGCCCTGGCCACACCCGCCCTCGCCCAGTTCGCGCCCGGGCCGAACCCGGTCACCGGCACGGTCGGCGCCCAGACACTGGGCGGCGGCAGCGGCACGGTCAATGCCGGGGGCGCTATCAGCGTGCCGAGCGGCAGTGGCGCTGCGCTGACCATGACCGGCACGGCCACGCTGATCAACAACGGCACGGTGCAGACCCTGGGCAGCGGGCGGGCGATCGACAGCAACGCGCTCTCCATCCTCGACGTCACCAACAACGGCCTAATCTCCGCCGTCAGTTCCGATGCGTTCCGGGTGAACACCGGCGGCAGCTCGGTCACGCTCACCAACAGCGGCACCATCCGGGTTACCGCCGGCGGCCAGGCGATCGACTGGGCGGCGATCACCACCGGGGCCAACACGCTGACCAACAACGCCGGTGCCACGATTTCCGCCGTCGGCGAGGATGCGGTGCGGCCGGGCCTGGGCGGCGTGATCGTCAACCACGGCACCATCGCCGCCACGCCCAACGGCACCACCAGCCCCACCGGCAGCGACGGGATCGATCTGCGCACCGAGCGGAGCGTGACGGTGACGAATTCCGGCAGCATCACCGGGCGGCACGGCATCGCCACCGACGGCGCCAATGTCGGCCCCTCCTCGCTGACCCTGACCAACCAGGCCGGCGGCGTGATCGGGGCGATCAACGGCTCCGGCGTCAATGTCGACGGCGTGAATGCCAGCGTCACCGCCGGCATCACCAACGCGGCGGGCGCCATCATCCGCGGCGGCGTGACCGCCGTGTCCACCACCGGCGACGGCGACGGCATCGACGTCGATGGCGTGCTGACGCTCAGCAATTCCGGCGACGTGCTCGGCCTGGGCGCGCGCGGCGGCACCAACAACGCCGAGGGCATCGCGGCCGGCGGCGGTAGCATCGCCAACCTCGCCGGCGGGCGGATCATCGGCAGCACGCTGCTGGCCGACGCCCCGAACAGCGACCCTGCCCGCGCCGGCAACGGGATCCTGATCGACGACAGCAACGGCGGCAACGCGATCGCGGCCACCAGCATCGCCAATGCCGGGCTGATCGAGGGCAAGAGCGGCTTCGCGGCCAAGATGATCGGTGGCTTCGCCGACAGCATCGCCAACCAGGCCGGCGGTATCCTGCGCGGCAACAGCGCCGAGGCCGCCGTGCAGACCGGCAGCGGCGCGGACAGCGTCAGCAACGCAGGCATCATCGCCAATCTCGGCAGCGGCGGGGCGATCGACCTTGGCGACGGCAACGACACCCTAACGTTGCTGACCGGCGGCAGCGTCGTCGGCGGCATGCAGGGCGGTGCGAACACCGACATGCTGGTGTTCGACCTCGGCGGCGGCGGCAGCTTCGACTATGCCGGGGTCATCCTCGGCTTCGAGACGGTGCGCATCCAGGGCGGCACCGTCACGCTGACCAATGCGGTCGTGTTCGCGGCGGCCACCCAGATCGACGGCGGGCTGCTGCGCTTCCTCGGGGACCGCAGCGGCGACCAGTCCTTCCTCAAC
The DNA here is from genome assembly GCA_031424895.1 of Rhodospirillales bacterium. Classification (GTDB taxonomy): domain Bacteria; phylum Pseudomonadota; class Alphaproteobacteria; order Acetobacterales; family Acetobacteraceae; genus CAMDGX01. The sequence goes on along the minus strand of JANPIH010000207.1, from coordinate 14,032 downwards.
CTGGTCGATACCACGCTGGTGAACGGCCACACCGCCGGCTTCATGTTCGACGGCACCTATACCAACCTGACCCAGGTGCCGGAGCCGGGAACGCTGGCGCTGTTCGCCACCGGGCTGGCCGGCATGGCAATGCTGCGCCGCCGCCGCGCGGGCTGACGCGGGGGGCCAAATAGGCGCGAAGTCAGGTAAGGCTGGGCTCTGCCCAGACCCGCCAGGGGCCAAGCACCTGGACCTTAGACATGGGGATCAAAGGGCCTTCGGCCCTTTGCGGGTCCAGGGCAGAGCCCTGGCCTTGCCTGGCCTTTTCTTTGCGTATTCGCTGCCATTCCCCTCCACGCGGGGCCGAGCCATGATCCGTTCCGGCGAACGGGACGGAGACGAAGCATGAGCGACGTGGATGTTATCGTTATCGGCCTCGGCGCGATGGGGGCGGCGACGCTGGTGGCGTTGGCGCGGCGGGGGGTGACGGCGTTGGGGATCGACCGCTTCGCGCCGCCGCACACCATGGGATCGAGCCATGGCGAGACGCGCATCACCCGGCTGGCGGTGGGCGAGGGGGCGGACTACGCGCCGCTGGTTGCTCGGAGCCATGCGCTGTGGCGGGACCTGGAGGCGGAGACGGGCGAACACCTTCTGCTCCAGTGCGGCGGGCTGGTGATGGGGCGGCGCGGCATCGCCACCGGCCACCACGGCAAGCCGGCCTTCGTGGAGCGGACCATCGAGGTGGCGCGCCAGTGCGGCATTGCGCACGAGGTGCTGGAGGCCGACGAGGTCCGCCGCCGCTGGCCGCAGATGCGGCTGGAGGGCGACGAGATCGCCAGCTATGAGCCGAGCGCCGGGTTGGTGTTCCCCGAGCGCTGCATCGCCGCCCAGTTGCAGGTCGCCGGCCGGCTGGGTGCGCGCACGCAGACTGGCACGGTGGTGCAGGGCATGGCGCGCGACGGCGCGGGGTTCGCGGTGGCGACCGACCAGGGCGTGTTCCGCGCGGCGCGCGTGGTGGTGACGGCGGGGGCCTGGATCGGCGGGTTGGTGCCGGCGCTGGCGCCGGTCGCGGCGGTGCGGCGCCAGGTGCTGCACTGGTTCCCGGTGGCCGAGCCGGCTTCCTATACGCCCGGGCGGTTCCCGATCTTCATCTGGATGTACGGGCCGCGCGAGGGCGAGTATTTCTACGGCTTCCCCTGCCTGCCGGGCCAGAACACGCTGAAGGTCGCCACCGAGCAGGCGGAGCGGGACACCAGCGCCGATGCGGCCGACCGGGCGGTCGCACCCTCGGAATCCGCGGCGTTCCTCGCGCAGCATGTCGCGCCGCGCTTGGCGGGTGTCGGGGGTCCGGCGGTGCGGGCGGCGGCGTGCCTCTATACCGTCACGCCGGATTCGGGGTTCATCGTGGATGAGGTGGACGGCGTGGTGGTGGCTTCGCCGTGTTCCGGGCATGGGTTCAAGCATTCGGCCGGGCTGGGAGAGGCGCTGGCGGCGCGGGCCTCCGGGGCCGGGCCGGCACTGGATGCGTTCCGGCTAGCTCGGTTCGGTTGAACGCAGCAGCACCACCGCCATCGCCAGCGCGGCGATGGAACTGGCGAGCCCCACGCCGAACACCACCGCGTGGCTCTCCCCGGTGGCGGCAAAGAGGGGCGCGAGGGCGAAGGCCACCGCAGTCTGCACCACGCCGAACACCGCCGTCGCGCGCACCCAAAGTGCTACGGATTGCGCGGGCGCCATCTCCCGGCAGACCGACAGCGTGACCGTGGTGACGCCCATCGCAGCGAACCCGGCGGCCAGGGCGGCGGCGAGCACGGCGGGCGCGCCGGGCACCAGGGCGAGCGCCAGGGCCGACACCTGCACGCCGAGCCACAGCACCAGGGCGCGGCGCCCGCCGATGCGGTCCACCAGCCAGCCGCTGCCGATGCCGCCGGCGATGCCCGCGAGGCCGAACAGCAGCCAGACCATGGCCCCCGCCTCCACCCCCAGGCCCCGGCCGCGGGCGGCGAGGTCGGCGAGATAGACCATCGGCGGCACCATCCCCGCACTGTGCAGCCCATACGTGGCCAGCAACTTCAGGGCGCGCGGCGGGCTGCGGGCGGCCGCACCGTGCAGTTCCATGTCCGGCCAGTGCCGCCGCACCGCCAGCCACAGCAGCGCCACGGCGGCGGCCAGGCCAAGCCACGTGGCCGAAAGCCCGTGCGGCAGCAGCAGCGGCACCAGCAGCGAACCGCCGACGACGCCGATGCCTACGCCCGAGATCACCAGCCCGCCCGCCGTTCCCCGCCGGTGCGCCGCAACACTCGCCTGGGTCGCCGGGCCGGCCAGCGCCATCAAAAGTCCGCCAGCCACGCCCGCCATCGCCCGCCAGCCCATCAGCCAGGCAAAGCCGCCATTCCAGGAGCAGGCGGCCAGCGCCAGCACCACCAGCGCCATGCCGAGATCCAGCGTGGCGGGCACGCCGATGCGCCGCGCCACGCCCCGCCCGCCCAGCGTGCCAACCAGATAGCCGCCCAGGGCCGCCGCCCCCAGCAGCCCCGCCTGCCCGCCATCCACCCAGCCGGCGCCCACCATCGCCGGAAAAATCGGCACATACGCGAAGCGCGCGATGCCGTTGCCGGCGCAGGAGGCCGCGGCACCGGCCAGCGCCGTTCGCACGAAGCCGCGCATTGCACCGATTGCCCCCGGGTCCATAGTGGACCGCTAGCACCGGGCCGCGCGTTGCGCCACGCCGACAGGAGGACTTCGCCCATGCCACGACAACTCTACGAACTCGCCGGCGCCGATCCGGCGCGCCGCTTCAGCCCCTATTGCTGGCGCACCCGCATGGCGCTGGCCCACAAGGGGCTGGAGGCCGATGTGGTGCCGTGGCGGTTCACCGAAACCGACCGCCTCGCCTTCGCCGGCACCGACAAGGTGCCCGTGCTGGTGGACGGCGACCGCGTGCTGCACGATTCCACGCCGATCGCCGAATACCTGGACGAAGCCTATTCCAACGCGCCCTCGCTGTTCCACGGCGACATCGCGGCCCGGCACTTCGCGCTGGCCTGGACCAACGCGGTGCTGCACCCGGCGATCGTGCGGCTGATCGTGTCGGACATCCCGGCGGTGCTGGACGCGCGCGGGCGCGCCTATTTCATCGCCAGCCGCGAGGCGCGCTTCGGCATGACGCTGGCGCAGGTGACGGCAGGGCGCGAGGAAGGGCTGCCCCAGTTCCACGCCCTGCTGGCGCCGCTGCGCCACGTGCTGACGGGGCAGGACTACATGGGCGGCGAGGAGCCGGACTATGCCGACTACGCCGTGTTCGGGGCGTTCCAGTGGGCGCGCTGCACCAGCCCGTTCGCGCTGCTGGCGGCGGATGACGCCGTTTATGCGTGGCGGGAAAGGATGCTTGACCTGTTCGGTGGGCTGGCGCGGGAGGTGCCGGCCTTCGAATGAGACAAGAATGTTCTTTTTTGAAAAAAAGAACCAAAAAACTTTTCACCACTTGCACTGCGGCTAAACGACTGGCCTCGGTGCAAATGGATAGAAAGTCTTTTTGCTTCTTTTTCTTCAGAAAAAGAAGAATCCTACTTCTTCTCGGGCAGCGCAATTCCCGCCAGCGTTTCCCAGAACCGGATCACAAAGGCGTCGTCGCGCCCGCCATACCCGGCCGCGGCGGCGGCGAGGAACAGCTGGTGCGCGGCGGAGGCCATCGGCAGCGGGAAGGTGAGCGCCCGCGCCTGGTCGAGCACGATGCCGAGGTCCTTCACGAAGATGTTCACCGCCGAGAGTGGCGTGTCGTCGCCGGCCAGGATGTGCGGCACGCGGTTCTGGAACATCCAGGAGCTGCCGGCCGAGGTGGAGATCACGTCGAACAGCGTTTGCGGGTCGGCCCCGGCGCGGATGCCCAGCGCCATGGCTTCGGCGGCGGTGGCGATGTGCACGCCGGCGAGCAGCTGGTTCACCATCTTGACCGTGCTGCCGGCGCCAATTTCCGTGCCCAGGCGCCAGAGCTTGCCGGAGATGGCGTCCAGCACCGGCTGGGCGCGGGCGAAGGCGGCGTCGGGGCCGGAGGCCATCACCGTCATGCTGCCGCCGCGGGCCGCGACCTGGCCGCCGGAGACCGGGGCGTCGAGCATCAGCAGGCCGGCGGATTCGATGCGTGCGCCCAGCATGCGCGCCGCTTCGGGGGCGACCGTGGTGCAGCACAGCACCACTCCGCCCGGGGCCATGCGCGGCAGGCAGCCGTCCTGGCCGAACAGCACCGTCTCGGCCTGGGCGGCGTTGACGACGAATACGACCGCCGCCTCCATCCCGTCCGGCAGGTCGCAGGCGCGGGCGACGGCGTGGCCGCCGGCTTCCACCAGTTCGGCGCGGACGGCCTCGCGCAGGTCGCAGCCATGCACCTCGTGGCCCGACTTGATCAGGTTGAGCGCGGCGCCCATGCCCATGGTGCCAAGCCCGATCACACCCACCCGCATGCGCCGCCCTCCCGTTCCGATAGTTAAGCGTGTTTAGGGGCGCCGCGCGGGGAAGGCCAGGAGCGCCTCGGCCACGTCCCGCACCGCGCCGATCCAGTCGGGGCCGGTCCAGTCGTTGTCGGCCCAGCCGTAGTCGGATTGCCGGAACAGGCGGAGCGAGGGATACCAGGGCGAGTCGGTCCGTTCGCTGAGCCAGCGCCATTCGCTGGCCTGGGCGAGCAGCAGGCAGGTGGGTCGGCGGAGCGCGCCGGCCAGGTGGGCGATGGCGGTGTCCACCGTCACCACCGCGTCGAGCCCGGCGATGACGCGCGCGGTGGCGGCGAAGTCGGTGAGGGGAATGGGCGGCTTGTGCAGGAACCCGTCGAGCCCGGACAGCGGCGGGCGGTGGTGCGGGTCCTTCTGCAGCGACACCAGCCGCGCCCCCGGCAGGCGGGCCAGGGGGGCGAGGTATTCGGGGTCCATCGATCGCTGGTGGTCCTGCGGATGGGTGGGGCTGCCGGCCCAGCATACCCCGATCGCCAGGCCGCCGCCGGACGCAGCCGGGGTCGCGGCTAGGTAGGGTACGTCACCCGGCAGGTCGGCGAGCCCGATGCCGAGGCGGTGCGGCAGGCTGAGCAGCGGCAGCCAGCAGTCGAAGCGCGTGTCCGGCGCCTGGCGGCCCCGCAGCGCCACCAGCTCGCAGCCGGCCAGGGCGGGGGCCAGCACCTCGCGCAGCTCCGCCGGGCATTCGAACACCACCGTGCCGCCCAGCCCGTGCAGCCGCTTCAGGAAGCGGATGAACTGGAACACGTCGCCGTAGCCCTGCTCGCACACCACCAGCAGGCGGCGCCCGGCCAGAGGCGCGCCGTCCCAGATCGGGGCGGGCAGCAGGCGCGGGCGCAGCGTGGGCACGGCCAAGCGATGCTCGTAGTCGCGCCAACCCGGCTCGAAGCGGCCGGCCAGCAGGTGGGCCATGCCGCGATGATACAGCGCCCGCGCCGGCGCGGCGGCAAGGCGCGCGGCCTCGGTAAAGGCGGCCACGGCTTCGTCGGCCCGGTGCAGGTCGCACAGCGCCTTGCCCAATCCCTGCCATCCGTCCTCCAGCGCCGGCCAGCGTGCGGTGACGGTGCGGAAATGGGCCAGGGCGATCCTGCTGTCGTCCCCAGCGAGCAGGGCGGCACCAAGGCGGAGCGCGATGTCCGACGCGTCCGGCAACAGGGCATGCAGCCGGGCGAGCAGGCCGGTCGCCTCGGCCACGCGACGCTGGCGCAACAGGGCGTCGACCTGGTCGAAGACGGCGCGCAGGGCGGAGGGCATGGCGAGGATTCCGGGGGGTTTTATCAAGCCCTAGTGTCCCTGACCCATCAGATCAGGCAAGGCCAGGGCTCTGCCCTGGACCCGCAAAGGGCCGAGGGCCCTTTGATCCCCATTACTTTTCAGAGTGATAAGGTCCAGGGGCTTGGCCCCGGGCGGGTCTGGGCAGAGCCCAGCCTTGCCTTACTCCACCCCAAGCGCCCGCAGGCATTTGCGCATGACGGAGGGCAGTGCTTCGTCGGCCAGGGTGTTGATGGGGCGGAGCAGGCCGGTGGCGGTGATGGTGGGGGTCGTGGCGGCGTAGAGGGTGAGGGTGAGTTCGAAGTGGGTGAAGCCGTGCGTGGCGGTGCCGGCGCGGCGCCAGTCGGCCGGTTGGGGGGCGTGGGCGAGGGCTTCGGCGTCGGTCCAGGGTGTGTCGCGCCAGGGCGTGCCGGGCAGTTCGGTCATGCCGCCGAGCAGGCCGGTGGGGGGGCGGCGGCGCAGCAGGGCGTGGCCGTTCGCGTTGGTCAGCCAGAAATGCGCGCCGTGGCGCAGGGGGCGGGCGCGTTTCGGCGCCTTGCGCGGCAGGGTGGCGGCGATGCCCTGGGCGCGGGCGGCGCAGTGCGGTTGCCAGGGGCAGAGCACGCAAGCGGGCGAGGTGGGGGTGCAGATGGTGGCGCCGAGGTCGAACAGCGCCTGGGTGAAGTCGGCCGGGCGGGCCTGGGCGCTGGGGTCGCTGCCGAGGCGCGCGGCGGCGGCGGCGATGGCGGGCTTGGCGGCGGGCAGCGGCGTGTCGATGGCGAAGATGCGGGCGGCGACGCGTTCCACGTTGCCGTCGACCGGCACCACCGGAAGGCCGAAGGCGATCGAGCCGATGGCGGCGGCGGTGTAGGGGCCGATGCCTGGCAGGGCGCGCAGCCCGTCGAGTGTCGCGGGGAAAATGCCGGCGGCGGCGACCGCGCGGGCACAGGCGTGCAGGTTGCGGGCGCGGGCGTAGTAGCCCAGGCCGGCCCAGGCCTGCATGACCGATTCCTCCGGGGCCGCGGCCAGCGCCTGCACATCGGGGAAGCGCGCGAGGAAGCGTTCGTAGTAGGGTGCCACGGCGGCCACCGTGGTTTGTTGCAGCATGATCTCGCTGAGCCAGACGCGGTACGGATCGGCCGCCTGCCCCGGCAGGGCGCGCCAGGGCATGGCGCGGCGGTGGCGGTCGTACCAGGCGAGCAGGGCGGCGGCAGGAGGCATGTTCGGGGTATGGCAACGCAGGACGACAGCGACAAGGCCGGCGAGACGCGCCATGTGTATGGCCCGCGCGCGGTCGGCGCCCTGGTGCCGGCGCTGGTGCGGCCCGCCTTCCGCAAGCGCGCGCCGGCGACGGCACAGGTGCTGGCCGACTGGGAGGCGATCGTTGGGCCGGCGATCGCGGCCGTCAGCGTGCCGCGCAAGCTGTTCGGCGGCACGCTGGCGATTGCGTGCTCTGGCCCGCTGGCGCTGGAGTTGCAGCACCTGGCGCCGCAGCTGATGGAGCGGATCAACCGCCATCTCGGCCGCATCGCGGTGACGCGGCTGCGCTTCGTGCAGGATGCGCCGCCAGCCCGCGCCGCACCGCGCCCGCCGCGCCCGGCGGCGGTGGCCCAGGCACGGGCGGCGGTGGCGGGGCTGCCGGAAGGGGAGCTACGCGATGCGCTGGAGGCGCTGGGCCGGGCTGTGCTGGCCGGGCGCCGGGGGTAGAGTAGCCCCGCAGCCCCCTCGACTTCATGGGCGGCGGACGGTAGAAAACACCAGATGTAGAGGTTGCGATGACGTTTTCACGGCGTACACTACTAGGGGTTGGGGCAGGCGTGGTCGTCCTCGGGGGCGGCGGGGCGCTGTACCTGTCGCGATCTGGCGAGGCCCAGGTGGCTGCCGCGCCGCCTTCCACCGCATCTGCTCCGGTTGCGGCCGAGGGCATCATGGCGGAACGTGCGATCGGCCGGGCCGATGCGCCGGTGGTGGTGCGGGAGTTCTTCTCCCTGACCTGCGGCCACTGCGCCACCTTCCACCGCGACACCCTGCCGCGCGTGAAGAAGGAGTTGGTGGAGACCGGGCGGCTGCGCTTCGTCTTCCACGACTTCCCGCTCGACCAGATCGCGCTGACCGCCGCCGTGGTGGCGCGGCACCTGCCGGCAGCGAGCTATGAGCCGTTCGTGGGTGCGCTGCTCGCCTCCCAGGAGCGCTGGGCGTTCGCGCGCGGGGTGAACACCACGGACGAGCTGGCCAAGATGGCGGCACTGGCCGGCATGGGCAGGGCGGCGTTCGACGCGGCAGTGGCCGACCAGGCGTTGCGCACCGAGATCCTGAAGGCGCGCGACGACTCCGCCCGCATCTGGAGCATCGATTCCACGCCGAGCTTCGTGTTCAACGGGCCGGGGGCGAAGAACCAGAAGGCGGCGGGCGCGCGCCCGTTCGACGATTTCGCGCGACTCGTGCAGCAGGCGGCAGGATAGCAGCCGCTCGACCACTGCCTGGAGACCTGTATTGCCCGTCAGCTTCAGCCGCCTGCGCATCGCAGGTTTCAAAAGCTTCGCAGAGCCGGCGGTGGTGCACATCCTGCCGGGGCTCACCGGCATCGTCGGGCCGAACGGCTGCGGCAAGTCGAACGTGGTGGAGGCGCTGCGCTGGGCGATGGGTGAAAGCTCAGCCAAGTCGCTGCGCGGCGGCGAGATGGACGACGTGATCTTCGCCGGCACCGCGGCCCGCGCCTCGCGCAACCTCGCCGAGGTGACGCTGACGCTGGAGGAGACCGCCGGCGTGGCGCCGCCGCCGTTCCACGAGGCGCCGGAACTGGAGATCAGCCGCAAGATCGAGCGCGGCAACGGCAGCCAGTATCGCATCAACGGCCGCGAGGCGCGCGCGCGCGACGTGCAGACGCTGTTCAACGACCTGGCCACCGGGGCGCATTCCTCCGGCCTGGTCAGCCAGGGGCGCGTCGGCGCGCTGGTCAACGCCAAGCCCGACGAGCGGCGGCAGCTGCTGGAGGAGGCGGCGGGCATCACCGGGTTGCATTCGCGCCGGCACGAGGCGGAATTGAAGCTGCGCGCCGCCGAGGCGAATCTGGGGCGGGCCGAGGATCTGCGCGGGCAGTTGGAGGGCCAGCTTGAATCGCTGCGGCGCCAGGTGCGGCAGGCCAACCGCTACCGTGCCATTTCCGGACTGGTGCGCGGCGCGGAGGCCGAACTGCTGGCGATCCAGCGCGCGCGCGTCGAGCGGGTGCGCGCGGCGGCACGGGCGGCGATGATGGCAGCCGGTGCGGCGGTGGCGGAGGCGACGGCGGCGGCGGCCGCGGCGGTGGCACAGGCGGCCGGCGATGCTGCGGCGCTCCCAGAACTGCGCACGCGCGAGGGCGAGGCGCGCACCGGGCTGGAACGGCACCGCATCGCCGGCGAGCAGCTGGCCGCCGAGGAAGCGCGGGCGCGGGAGGCGCTGGCCGGCGCTGTGGCGCGGCTGGAGACGATCGAGCGCGATCTGCGCCATGCCGGCGAGCAACAGCGCGACGCGACGTCGGCGGTGGAGCGGCTGGCGGGCGAGGAGGCGCGGCTGGACGCGGAGGATGCGGCGCATCCCGCGAAGCTGGGCGTCGCCGAAGCGCGTGCGGTGGCGGCAGAGGACGCGGTGCGCGGCGCGGAGGGGGCGGCGAACCGGGCCACCGAGCATGCGGCAGACCTCGCGGCACGGCACCGGGCGCTGTCCGAGGCACTGGCCCAGGCCGACCAGCGGGCGAGGCGCCTGACCGAACAGCGCACGCGCCTCGATGCCGAGGCCGCGCGGCTGGCGGGGCTGCGGGTCGATCCGGCGCGGCTGGACGACGCGCGGGTGGCGCAGGACGGGGCGGTTGTTCGGGTCGAGGCGGCGGCTTCGGCGTTGGCGTCGGCGGAACAGGGGCGCGCGGCGGCGCTGGAACAGGCGGCGAAATCGCGCACCGACGGGCTGCGCGCCATCGGCACGACGCGCGAGGCGGCGCTCGCCGAGGCAGCGCGAGTGCGCGTCGCAGCGTTGGACGCGGCCGAGCAGTTGCGGCAATCGGCGCAGGCCGAGTTGGCGGAGGCGCGCGCGGCGGCGTCGGCTTGCGGGTCGGTGCGGGCGCGGATCGCCGCCGAGGTGTCCGCCCTGGCCGAGGTGCTGGGCGTGCGCGACGGCGAGCGCTGGCCGCGCATGGTGGACCAGCTGGAGGTACCAGCCGGCCTCGAAGCCGCCCTGGGTGCGGCGCTGGGCGAGGAGCTGGAATCCGCGGCCGACGAATCCGCCGCACGGCACTGGCGCACTTTGCCGCCGTTGGAAGGTGTGGCCGGGCTGCCGGCCGGGGCGCAGGTGTTGGACGTGCTGGTGCGCGCGCCGGCGGCGCTGGGCCGGGCGCTGTCGCAGGTCGGGTTGGTGGACGAGGACGCCGCGGGCGTTGCCGGGCAGGCCGGGCTGGCGCCAGGGCAGATGCTGGTGTCCCGCGCCGGCGCCGTCTGGCGTTGGGACGGCTACACGATCAAAGGCGGCACGCCCACCGCCGCCGCCGTGCGGTTGCAGCAGCGCAACCGGCTCTCGGGCCTGAAGCGCGACCTGGAGGCGGCCACCGCCACGGCACAGGCCGCCGCCGGCCGGCTGGCCGACGCCGAGCAGGCCGACCGCATTGCACGCCAGACCGCCGAGGCGCAGGCGCAATCCGCCCGCACCGAAGCGCAGCGCGCCGAACAGGCGGCGCGCAGCCAGGCCGAGCAGCAGGAGCGCACCTTGCGCGCCGAGGCCGATGCCGCCGAACGCACCGCCAACGCCGCCGAACAGCAGGCGCGCGCCGAGCGACGTATCGCCGAACAAGCGCTGGAGCAGGCGGCGGCGACCGCGCGGCAGCTTTCGGCCCAGGCGGCCGACACCTCGGCCAAGCTGGCCGCCGTGCAGGAACAGACGGCGCGGCTTGCCGCCGAACAGGATGATGCCGGGGCGGTGCTGGCACAGGCCCGCCAGGCGCTGGCCGACCTGCCCGATCCCGCTGCCGGACGGGCGGCGATGGAGCAGGCGCGCACCACGCTGGCCCTGCTCCGCCAGGAGGAAACCGCGGCACGGGGCGAGCGCGAGGCGCTGTTGCGCCAGGCGGGCGGGCGGGCGCATCGCCGCCGCACCATCGCCGGCGAGCGCCAGGACTGGACGATGCGGGCAGAGGACGCGACCGGCCGAGTGAGCGACCTCGGCGCGCGGGCCGAGGCGGCGCGGCGGGAGCGCGACACGTTGTTGGCGGCGCCCGACGAGATCACCACGCGCTGGGCGGCGGCGATCGACACGCTGGAAGCCGCCGAGGCCGCGCACCGGACCATTGCCGAGGCGCTCGGCGGCGCGGAGACGTCGGCGCTGGCCAGCGACCGGGCGGCGCGCGCGGCGGAGGCGGCGCTTGCGGCGGCACGCGAGCGCGTGGTGCGGGTGGAAGGCGAGGCGGCACAGGCGGAACAGGCCTGGGGCGTGGTGGCCGAGCGCATCGTGGAGCGGCTGGGCGCCACCCCCGCCCTGCCCGACCCGCCGGCCGAATTGTTCGCGGATGGCGACGGCCAGGAGGGCGACGGGCAGCAAGTCGAGGAGAAGGCCCGGCGCAAGCTGGAACGGCTTCAGCGCGAGCGCGAGGAAATGGGCCCGGTGAACCTGCGGGCGGAGGTGGAGGCCGACGAGATCACCAGGCAGGTGGACCTGATCGCGAAGGAGCGGGGCGAGCTGACGACCGCCATCGCCAAGCTGCGCGGCTCCATCGGCCACCTGAACCGCGAAGGCCGCGAGCGCCTGTCCGCGGTGTTCGCGGCGGTGGACACGCATTTCCAGGCGCTGTTCAGCCGCATGTTCGGCGGCGGGAGGGCGCATCTGGGCCTGGTCGGGTCCGACGATCCGCTGGAAGCGGGGCTCGAAATCTATGCCCAGCCGCCGGGCAAGAAATTGGCCACGCTGTCGCTGCTGTCGGGCGGCGAGCAGGCGCTGACGGCGCTGTCGCTGATCTTCGCGGTGTTCCGCTGCAACCCAGCACCGGTGTGCGTGCTGGACGAGGTGGACGCGCCGCTGGACGACGCCAACGTGGAACGCTTCTGCCTGCTGCTGGACGACATGGTGCGCGAGACCGGCACGCGGTTCATGGTGGTGACGCACCACCCGATGACGATGGCGCGGATGGACCGGCTGTACGGCGTGACCATGCAGGAACGCGGGGTGTCGCGGCTGCTGTCGGTCGATCTGCAACGCGCCGCCGCCATGGTGGACGGTGCGCCCGCGATGGCGGCGGAGTAATACCAGCCCGCCTTTGTGTTGACCCATGGAACAACAGCAAGGTTGGGCTCTGCCCAAGCCCGCCTGGTCCGGCGCGCGCCTTCGCGCGACGGGCCAAGCCCCTGGACCTTATACCAATCGGCCGAATGATCGACCTATACCGAAGATAAATCTGGGCTCTGCCCAGACCCGTCAGGGGCCGAGCCCCTGGACCTCAACTCATTGAAAATGAATGGGGTTCCAAGGGCCGCCGGCCCTTGGTGGGTCCAGGGCAAAGCCATGGCCTTTTCTCTCTTCATGGGTCAGTCATTAAGTCGGTTGGTATTATTCCATTGAAAAATAATGGGGATCAAAGGACCGCCGGCTCTTTGCGGGTCCTCCGCGGCGCGACTTCGCGTCGCGACGGCAGAGCCCTGGCCTTGACTGCTTTCATGGGTTGAGAGTTCCAAGGTTTGGTATACTACCAGCCGGCTTTGGTGTCAGCCGATGAAGAATCGGTCGACGGCGGCCGGTATGATTCTGTCTACCTGTTTGATGCCGTTTGCCCAAATCGAGCGAGCGAGGCGCTGCTGGAACAGGACCCAGGTGGGATGGGGCAGTGCGGGCAGGCGGGGCGGTGCAAGGGGCTTTTTGGGGGGCGGTTGATCGTATGCGGACGTCGGTGTGCTCCCGATGGGTTGGTTGTCGGCGGATGGCCGCAATGCGATTGGGGGTGTGGGGGGAGGCGAGGAGGAAGCGAGCAAGAAAAGTGGGGAGGGGAGGCACAGAGGCACGGAGGAGCAAGGCAAGGGAGAAGATGGGCTTGGGTGGTTGGGGGGTGGGGGGTGGTTGGTGTGGGAGGTGGCGGAACACGCTCCGCGTTTCCACCCTACGGGGGGTCAGGTGGGGGTGCGGCGGGGGTCGAAGGCGTCGCGGACGGCTTCGCCGACGAAGGTGAGCATGGTGAGCAGGCTGCCGAGGACGAGGAAGGCGGTGATGCCGAGCCAGGGGGCCTGGAGGTTGTTCTTGCCCTGGCTGACCAGCTCGCCGAGCGAGGCGGAGCCGGGCGGAAGGCCGAAGCCGAGGAAATCCAGGCTGGCGAGGATCGTGACCGAGCCTGAGAGGGTGAAGGGCAGGAAGGTGAGGGTGGCGACCATCGCGTTGGGCAGGATGTGGCGCCACATCACGGCGAGGTCCGACACGCCGAGCGCCTTGGCGGCGCGGACGTAGTCCAGATTTCGACCGCGCAGGAACTCGGCGCGCACCACGCCGGTGAGGCTCATCCAGCTGAACAGCAGCAGGAACACCAGCAGGATGGTGAAGCTGGGCGTGATGATGCTGGCCAGGATGATCAGCAGATACAGCTGGGGCATGCCGGCCCAGATCTCGATGAAGCGCTGGAACAGCAGGTCGGTCAGGCCGCCGCGGAAGCCCTGGATGGCGCCGGCGGCGATGCCGACGCAGGACGAGATGAGCGTCAGCGTGAAGCCGAACAGCACCGAGATGCGGAAGCCGTAGATGACGCGGGCGAGCACGTCGCGGGCCTGGTCGTCGGTGCCGAGCAGGTTCATCGCCGACGGCGGCGCGGGGGCGGGGACGGGGAGGTTCTTGACCACGCTGCGGTGGCTGTAGCGGATCGGCGGCCAGATCATCCAGCCCTTTTCGGCGATGACGGCGGCCAGCGTGGGGTCGCTGTAGTCGGCCTCGGTGGGCAGGAGGTCGGGGGCGAAATCCTCCTCGGCGTAGTCGGTAAGGACGGGGACGAACCAGCGATTGTCGTAGCGGATGAGCAGCGGGCGGTCGTTGGCGATGAACTCGGCGAACAGGCTGAGGGTGAACAGGACGAGGAACAGGATGAGCGACCAGGAGCCGCGGCGGTTGGCGCGGAAGGCGGCAAGGCGGCGGCGGGTGATTGGGGAGAGGGTCATGCGGGGGGGTGGGGAGGCGGGGCGGGGAGGGTATTGGAGTTGGGTTGGTGGGGCTTTGCCCCCAACCAAAACAAAAACCCCCCCGGGGAGGGGGGTTTTTTGCGGGGGGTGAAAAAAATTTACACAAAAATAATGGGGGGGGGGCGAACC
>JANPIH010000206.1:0-3171 GCA_031424895.1 Rhodospirillales bacterium | reverse complement strand
ACGATCCAGGGCGACAGCACCATGCAGGACTACGCCTCCGCCACGCCGCTGCCGGGGGGCCAGCAGGCGAAGGTGACGATCGGGCGCATCGGCGGGGCGACCCGGCTGGAGAACTTCGACATGTCCGGCTTCGGCGCGCTGATGCGCACCGCGTTCGAGCTGGGGGCGAGCGCCAAGGACGGCAAGGGACCCGCAGGCAAGGGGGCAGGCAAGGGAGCGGACAAGGCGGCCGACACTGCGCTGGCGACGCGGCTGCTGGCCCAGGTGTTCGGCATGGTCGACGCGATGGAGAGCGAATACACCTATGACGATATCCGGGTGGAGGGGGGCGCGATGTTCTCCGGCAGCCTGCGGCATTTCGGCATGGGGCTCTCGCTCGGCGCGCCGGACGGCAAGGCGGACGTGAAGCTGCGCCTGGCGCTGGAGGGGTTGGACACGCCGCTGATCCCGGCCGGGCCGTGGCTGGAGTTCATCCCGCACAAGCTGAGCCTGACCCCGCGGGTGGGTGGCGTGCCGAAGGAGGCGGTGATGGGGCTGCTGCGCCGCGCGATCGAGACCGAGGGCCAGGACATGGCCGGCGATGCGATGGCGCTGCTGGCGCTGCATCCGGTGTCGCTGGGCATCGCGGACCTGCTGGTCGACCTCGGCCCGATGCGGCTGAAGGGCGAGGGCAGCCTGGAGGTGGCGAGCCTGGACGCGGCGAACTGGGACGGGGCAAGCGGGGAGGCGGAGCTGCGCGCCACCGGGTTCGACGCGCTGATCCGCCGCGTCAACGCGGTGCCGGAGCTGAAGATGGCGGCCCCGGTGCTGATCTTCCTGAAGGGCATCGCGGTGCAGGAAGGCACCGAGACGGTGTGGCGCATCACCTATGCCGACCGCAAGGTGATGGTGAACGACACCGACCTGTCGGACATGATGCCGTCGCGGTGAGGGCGCTCGCCTAGCGGCGGCGAGATCGGATCGGCACCAGCACCGGGATGCGCCGGCCGCCGCGCGGCCCGGGCGGATCCTCGTGCGCCAGGAGCATCACCGCGGCGCCGAGTTGCACGCTGGCGAAGGTGAGGCCGCAGAAGAACCACAGCAGCAGCGCCGGCACCGGATGGCTTTCGGCGCCGCGCAGCAGGGCGGCGAGGCCGTTGGTGTCGGTGCTCATGAGCAGCGCCACGAACACGGCGGAGAGGCCGAAGCCGATGGCGGTGTGAAGCAGCACGAAGCGGACGGGCTGGGGCATGGTCATGGCTCCCGGGAGGATGCGGGATAAATGCTTTCCTTGCCGAGCCGCGATCTGCCAAGGTCGTAACCCAGGGATACGCTGCCGGCAGAAGATCGGCGGGAACCATTGGGGAAACGGCCATGCGCGTGCTTCTGGCGGCGGCGGTCGCGTTCGGCTTGATGAGCGGCGGGGCGGTGGAAACGCGGGCCCAGGGCTCGACACTGCGGGTGATGAAGTCGCTGGATGCACCGCACTACGACGGGCATCGCACGACCTGGTCGCCCACCTCGGACATCGTGAACATGATCCAGGACACGCTGGTGGCGCTGGATTGGGACGGCAAGACGGCGATCCCTTACCTCGCCAGAAGCTGGGAGATGACCCCGGACGGCAGGAAATACACCTTCCACCTGCGCGACGACGTACAGTTCTGCAGCGGCAGGAAGTTCACCGCCGACGACGTGGTGTACAGCTTCTCCCGGCTGCGCGACCCGGCGACGCGCGCGCCGCTGGCCTGGCGGCTGGGGCAGGTGACGGCAATGCGCGCGCCCGACGCGACCACCTTCGAGATCGAGCTGGCCGAGCCCTATGCCGATCTGTTGCTGAACCTCACCTCCTTCACCGCGACCATCCACAACAGGGACAGCGTGGAGAAGCATGGCAAGGACTATGGCACCCAGGTGATCGACGGCACCGGGCCGTGGTGCTTCGAGAGCTGGACGCCGCGCACGGAAGTGGTGCTGAAGCGGCACGATGCGTATCGCTGGGGCCCGTCGATGTATGAGAACAAGGGGCCGGTGAAGTTCGAGCGGATGTCGATCAAGATCGTGCCGGAGGACGGGGCGCGGGTGGCGGCAATGATGGCCGGGCAGTTCGACGTGACGCACCAGATTCCGCTGCAGTTCATCCAGCAGGTAACGGCCGCGCCCAACCTGAACGTGCAGGAGGCCCGCCCGAACTTCCAGCTGATGTACTACGGCTACAAGACCAGCCGGCCGATGGTGAGCGACCGGCGGGTGCGCGAGGCGATGAACATCGCCATCAACCGCGCCGAGATCGTGCGCGGCATCATGCTGGGCCAGGCGACGCCGGCGCTGACGTTCATCGGCGACAACGCGCTGGACTTCGCGCCGGCGACGAAGGGGTTGATCAAGGAAGACGTGGAGCGGGCCAGAAGGCTGCTGGACGAGGCGGGCTGGGTGCCGGGGCCGGACGGCATCCGGGTAAAGGACGGGATGCGACTGGCGCCCAAGGTGTATTTCACCCAGGTGTCGTATTTCGGCCGGGTGACGGAGGCGATCCAGGGCTACATGCGGCGCATCGGCGTGGACTGGCAGGTGCAGGGGTTCGATTCGACCATCGCCTTCTCGAAGATGAGCGAGCAGGACTACGAGCTGTGGACGGTGACGTTCCCGTACATGTCGGCGGGCGACCTGCTGAACTTCTACTTCGATTCGAAGAACATCCCGGCGCCGAACCGGATGAACTGGAAGGACGAGAAGACCGACGAATACCTGCGGCTGGGGCGCTCGGCGCTGACTGGTGCCGATAGGGCGAAATACTACGGCCTGGCGCAGCAGCGGGTGATGGAGGAGCATCTGTGGATGCCGGTGATGAACATCGCGATGTACGTCACCAGCCTGAAAACGCTGAAGGGGGTGCGGCCGCACATGCTGTACCAGAACACGTTCTACAAGGGGCTGGATTACGGGCGCTAGTGTTCCGATCCTGACGCTCCCTGCCTGAGCGTCAGGTGACCTGCCTGAGCGTCAGGTGAATCGGCACACAAAATCAAAGGCTGGTGTTGCGGCCCGACGGCACTATCCGGCGGAGTCGCAACACTAGCGGCCTGGCGTGAAGGTCGGGCGACGGCGGCCTGACCTGAAGGCAGAAAGCGAATTGCCTCCACTCCGCCGCGCCGGGCATGACGGTCGGAGCGGTGCATGGCCGGTTCGCCG
>JANPIH010000205.1:0-1938 GCA_031424895.1 Rhodospirillales bacterium | reverse complement strand
TTGAGCCGGTCTCGCCTGCCCAGGGCGGCCTGACGGCGCGCGAGCTGGCGATCTGGCGGCAACGCCTCGCCGAGCTCGACGGCCGCATCAAGCGCTACGACGCCTCCGCGGCGAAGTAGGACGGCAGAAGCCGTCGGCGTCCTGTCCCTCCCCGCCTGCGGACCTTCCGCACGGCGACCGGGTGCTTCTCTGAAACGGACTGCTGGGCTCACGCCCGCGCCATCCTGCGCAGAGCCTGCGGCGGTTGGCCGAAGGCGCGGACGAAGGCGCGGCGCATGCGTTCGGGGTCGCCGAACCCGACACGGCGGGCGACTACGTCGATCGGTTCGGCGGAATGCTCGATACGCTCGCGGGCGCTTTCGAGGCGGAGGCGTTCGACCGCCTTGGCGGGGGTGATGCCGGTTTCGGCGAGGAAGGCGCGGGAGAAGTTTCGGGGGCTCATCGCGGCCTGGCTCGCTAACGCCTCGACCGACAGTTCCTCGTCCAGCCTTTCGCGCATCCAGGCGAGCAGGGGCGTGAAGCGGCCCTCGACGCGCTCGATGTCCAGAAGGGCCGAGAATTGCGACTGGCCGCCGGGGCGGCGGTGGTAGACGACCAACTCCTGGGCGGCGCGGCGGGAAACTTCTTCCCCGAGATCGTCGGCAATAAGGGCGAGGGCAAGGTCGATGCCGGCGGTGATGCCGGCGGAGGTCCAGAGTTTGCCGTCATGGGTGTAGATGCAGTCGGGCTCGAGTTTCACCGCCGGGAAGCGCTTCTGGAAGTCCGGGGTGCGGCCCCAATGGGTGGTGGCGCGCTTGCCTTCCAGCACGCCGGCCTGCGCGAGGATGTATGCGCCCGAGCAGACCGAGCAGACGCGGCGGGCGGTTTTCATCGCGGCGCGGACGAAGGCCTGCACTTTCGGATCGAGCATGGCCGCGCGAGTGCCGATGCCGCCCGCGATGATGACCGTGTCGTATTTCGGCAGGCGCGGCATGGCCTCGGCCATCCAGACGGCGCCTGAGGACGAGCGGACGGCACCGGCGGTGGGGGCGATGATTTCCATCGTGTAGGGCGGCGGCTGCATTCCGCGCATCGGCATCTCGAAGGCGCCGATCGGGCCGGCGGCATCCAGGAGCTGGAAATCCTCGAAGATCAGGACGCCGATGGGGCGGGGTTTGAGAGCGGGCTGTCTGGCCATGTTAGCGCCGTGGCTGAAAAAGCGGGAACATTGTCATTTCTGCCAGACGGTAAGTCCGGCATGTTGGGGGCGTCAAGCGAGGTTCCTCCCCGATGCCTAAAGAAGCCGGACACGAGTTCACGTTCGTCTTCGCGATCTGGCCGGGCATGACGCATCTCGACTTCACGGGCCCGCACCAGGTGCTGAGCCGACTGCCCGGCGCGACGGTGATCGTCGCAAGTCCGGCGGGCGGCAGCGTGGACGCGGACGGGCTCACCTTCGGCAACACGGTCAGGATCGCGGACGTCAGAAGCTGCGACCTGATCTGTGTTCCCGGCGGCATCGGCGCGGCCAAGGTGGCGCAGGATGCCGGCTTCATCGGCGAAATCCGGCGGCTGGCGCTAGGCGCGACATATGTGACGTCGGTGTGCACGGGCTCTCTCATTCTGGGTGCGGCCGGCTTGCTGCAGGGCAGGCGGGCGGCGTGCCACTGGGCGTGGGCGCACCAGCTGGCGCTGTTCGGCGCGGTGCACGATCCGGCGCGCGTGGTGCGCGATGGAAACATCATCACCGGCGGCGGCGTGACGGCGGGGATCGACTTTGCGTTCACCGTGCTGGCCGAGATTGCGGGTGATGCGTTTGCGCAGACTGTGCAGCTCGGGCTGGAGTATGCGCCTGCGCCGCCGTTCGATGCCGGGCGGCCGGAGACCGCGCCTGCGCATGTGCTGGAGCGGTTTCAGGGCGTGCGGCGTAAGATGATGGAGACGCGGGACGACGAGGCG
>JANPIH010000204.1:0-4113 GCA_031424895.1 Rhodospirillales bacterium | reverse complement strand
AGGTCTCGCAGGACCAGTCGTAGTGGCTGAGTTCGAGATCGAAGCCGAAGCGGCGGGCGGCGGCGTCCAGCACGCGCAGGCCCTCCGGCACCGTCTCCTTCCCGATGCCGTCGCCGGGGACGACGGCGATACTGTGCTTGCGGGTCATGGGCGGTTCCTCCTGCTTTCGGCGGGGTTACGCCGGCCGACCGCCTCCGACAAGCCGGCGCAGGGCCACGATGGCGGTGAAGCCCAAGGTGATCAACGCCACCTGCGCCGCGGGCCGGGGGAAGACGAACCAGTCGAAATTGGCAGCAAAGATGCGCGCCGCCGGCAGCCGGGTGAAGTTGTCGTACCAGGCGTATTCGAGCCCCGCCGTCACCACGCCCGCCACCAGGCTGGTCGCTGCCAGTACCCACAGCCACAGCGCCGCCGGCAAAGGCAGTAGCCGCCAGGCCACCAGCCAGAGCAGCAATCCGGCCATCATCAGCGGCTCGGACGCGTTGGACTTGGCCTGGATGACCGCATGCAGCACCGCCAGCACCGCGATGGGGAAGACGATCCGGTGCAGCCGCTTCCAGCCCCGCCCCAGCCCGCGCAGCCATGCGTCGGACGAGGTGAAGGCCAGCACCAACAGCCCCAACACCGCGATGAAGCCGATGGTCAGGTAGAAGCGCTGCGCGATCTCGCTGACGATCTTGCCGACCATGCCCTGCTGATCCAGCACATAGAGGGAGAAATGGCCGATCACCCAGAAGACGGCGCCCAAGCCCACCATGCGGCGGAGTTGCAGGAGTTTCGGCCAGGCCAGCAGCCGGCCCGCGGGGGTGACCAGCAGGCTGAGCAGCAGGAAGCGCAGCGCCCAGCGGCCGGTGAATTGCGTGGTCTCCTTCAGCGGCTCGGGGCCGAAGCCGTCGATCAGCACGATGGCTCCAAAGTACAGGGCCGGCGCCAGCATAAGCGTGATGGTGGCGATGCGCAGAGTACTGATGCGGCCACCGCGGTCGCGCCAAGGGATAAAGAAGTCGGCGCCCGGCCACAGCGCGTCGCGCAGCATTACCGGCATGGCAGGAGCCCCCGGGCACGAATTTCGACGGCCACCCGCCCGGTCTCGTCTAGCGCGGCACGCGGGGGCGGCGGCGCCTCGCCCAACCAGGCGGCTAGTCCTGCCCGGCGCAGCCCCTCGGCCAGGGCGCGGTGGCGGGGTCCAAGGCCACCGGGGTCGGCCATCCAGATCGGGGTCGTGGTCATCAGGGCCTCCGACAGCATGGAAATGGAATCCGCGGTGACGACCAACTGGTCCGCCAGGCCGAGGATGGCGGTGAACGGATTGTCGCCGCCATCCCCCCAGCGGTGCAGATGGTGCGGGTGGCCGGCCAGCGCCAGCGCCACCGCATCGGCCGCCGGGGCGCCGGTGCGGCGGGAGGTGGTGGCCAGCACGCTGCCGCCCAGGGCGGCGGCCTGCGTGGCGATGCCCGCCGCTACCGCCGGTTCCATCCCCGCGCCACGAACCGGCCCGCCCAGCAGCAGCCCGGTGATCGGGCGGGGCAGGGCTGCAAGGGCCGGAAAGCTGGAAGATGCCGCCGCGATGGCCGCGGCCGTTAGCCGGTGCGCGGCACCCTGAATGACCAACACGTTGCCCGCCGGCTGTGGCCGGTCATGCGCGCCGATCACCAGCAGGTCGAAGTCCGCGGCGCCCATCCCCGGCCGCATGGCATGGACGGTGCGGGCGCCGCGCTGGCGCAACCAGCGCGACACCGGGGCCGCGCGGCGGCCGGCGGCGATCAGCAGCGTAGGCCAGGGTGGAGCAAAGCCGGTGCGGTCCGCCAGGCCAGCCAGGGTCGGCCATGGCCATGGCAGGGCAGCCAATGGCCCGAATCGCAGCGGCACCCGCGTGAACGGCACGCCCAGTCGCTCGGCGATGCCCAGCGCCTGAGCCGCCGTGCCCGCCCGTGCATCCTCCAGCACCCACACCGTCATCGCGGCGCGCCGCGTGGGTCGCATCGAGGCGCGCCGCGTGGAACGCATTGTGGGCCGGGGCCGCGCGCGATAAGGCGGACACAGCAAGGGGAGCCCCGCATGACCACCCACCACGCCTCCGACTGGGATCGCGATGCCGCGCTCACCACCGCCCGCATCCTTCTGGAGATCAAGGCGGTCAACTTCCGCCCAGAGGAGCCTTACACCTTCACCGCCGGCTGGAAGAGTCCAGTCTATATCGACTGCCGCAAGATCATTTACTTCCCGCGGGCCCGGGCGAAGATTTGCGACCTGGGCGCCGAGAAGATTGGCCGCCATGTCGGCTACGAGACCATCGAATGCGTAGCCGGCGGCGAGACGGCGGGCATTCCCTTCGCCGCCTGGATGGCGGACCGGATGATGGCGCCGATGGCCTATGTGCGGAAGAAGCCCAAGGGCTTCGGCCGCAACGCACAGATCGAGGGCGACGTGCCGGTCGGCAAGCAGACGCTGCTCGTGGAGGATTTGACGACCGATGGCGGCAGCAAGATCGCCTTCGCCAACGCGCTGCGCGAGGCCGGGGCGCTGTGCGACCACACCTTCGTGGTGTTCTTCTACGGCGTCTTCCCCGGCAGCTTCGAGGATATGAAGGCGATGGGGCTGCAACTGCACCACCTGTGCACGTGGTGGGATGTGCTCGAGGTGTGCAAGGAGCGGCCTTACTTCGAGGAATCGGCGTTGAAGGAGGTACGGAAGTTTCTGGAAAACCCGGTGGCGTGGAGTGCCGCGCGCGGCGGAGTCGCCAGCCTTGAGGAGGCGCGGGCTTACAAGGCGAAGGCAGGGTGAAAATGGCGCGCCCGGGAAGACTCGAACTCCCAACCCCCAGATCCGTAGTCTGGTGCTCTATCCATTGAGCTACGGGCGCAAACCAGAAGCGGCGAGATAGCCCCGCCGCCCCGACCACGCAACCCTTACGCGGCCAGTTTCTCCAGCTCACGCAGTACTGCCTCGCCCATCACCGCGGTGCCGACGCGCGCGCGGCCAGGCTGCATGATGTCGGCCGTGCGCAGGCCCGAGGCCAGCACGCGCTCGATGGCGCTTTCGATCATCTTCGCATCCTCCTCCATCGCGAAGGAGTGCCGCAGCAGCATGGCGAAGCTGAGGATCTGCGCACAGGGGTTGGCGATGCCACGCCCCGCGATATCCGGCGCCGAGCCATGGATCGGCTCATACAATGCGTGCCGCCTGCCATCGCCCTGCACCGCGCCCAGCGTGGCCGAGGGCAGCATTCCCAGGGACCCCGTCAACGCCGCTGCCAGGTCGCTGAGCACATCGCCAAACAGGTTGCTGCCCAGGATGACGTCGAATTGCAGCGGCCGGCTGGCGAGCTGCATGGCGCAGTTGTCGGCATACATGTTCTCCAGTGTCACGTCGGGGTACTCCGCCGCGTGCACCTCGCCCACCACCGTCCGCCACAGCCGGCCGGATTGCATGACATTGGCTTTCTCGACGCTCGTCACCTTGTTGCGGCGGCGGCGCGCGAGATCGAACGCCACCCGCGCGACGCGGGCGATCTCGTCCTCGGAATAGACCTCGGTATCGACGCCCACACGCTTGCCCTCGGCGTTCACCGAGATGCCGCGTGGTTCGCCGAAATAGATGCCGCCGGTGCTCTCGCGCACGATCATGATGTCCAACCCGCGGACCAGATCGGCGCGCAGCGCAGAGGCCTCGGCCAGCGGTTCCAGCACGATGGCGGGGCGCAGGTTGGCGAACAGGCCGAGATCCTTGCGCAGGCGCAGGATGCCCAGTTCCGGCCGCTGCTCGAAGGGCAGCTTGTCCCATTTCGGCCCACCGACACTGCCGAACAGCACGGCATCGGCCACCCGCGCGGCGGCCACCGTGGCGTCGGGGCAGGGCATGCCGGTGGCGTCAATGGCGGCACCGCCGACCAGCCCCTCGGTCAGGTCGAAACTCACGGCGCGGCGGATCTGCATCCAGTCCATCACCCGCCGCACCTCGCCCATCACCTCCGGGCCGATGCCGTCGCCGGGCAGGATGAGAAGCTTCTTGTTGGCGGCCATGGCGCCCTCCTTCAGGCGAACAGCCAGGGCGCCTCGGCACGCCGCCTGTTCTCGTAGTCGTCGATGGAGGGGGCGTGCTGGAGGGTCTGTC
>JANPIH010000203.1:0-22638 GCA_031424895.1 Rhodospirillales bacterium | reverse complement strand
GGGGCCGTCGAGGCGTTTCGACTGCCACGATGGCCCCCTCCCGCCGAAGGCGGAGAAAGTGTTGGGTTCCAAGGGCCCGGCCCTTGGCGGGTCCAGGGCAGAGCCCTGGCCTTCCTTCCTTCCCATCCCCACCACCCCCGCATGACCTGGGCCGCGATTCTGCAGCACCTGTTGTTCGCCGCCGGCCTGGCCTGTGTGTCGGCGTTGGTGGTGCGCGCGATGGTATCGGCGGGGGTGATCGATCGTCCCGCGGCCAGGAAGGCGCACACGGTTCCCACGCCGAAGGGTGGCGGCGTCGGCATTGTGGTGGCGTTCCTGCTGGGCATCTCGATGCTCTACGGCTTTGCCGAGTTTGCCCGCCTCGCAGACGCGTATTTCCGTGGCGTGGTGCTGGCAGCCGTCGCGATCGCGGTGGTCGCCTATCTCGACGATCTGCGCGATTTCCCCTTTGTCGTGAAGCTTGGCGCCCAGGTTGCCGCCGCCCTGCTCGCGGTCGGCACCGGGCTGTATGTACAGGTGTTCAACCTGCCGGGCCTCGGGCCGGTGGACCTCGGCCTATGGGGCGCGGTCGTCACGGTTGGCTGGATCCTGTTCGCCACCAACGCGATGAACTTCATCGACGGGCTGAACGGCCTGGTCGGCGGCACCGTCCTGGTGGCCTGCGCCTTCCTCGCCGTGATTGCCGCGGGCCAGGAGGGCTGGTTCATCTATTTCGCCGCCCTGCTCCTGGCCGCCGCCGTCGCGGGCTTCCTGCCGTTCAACTTCCCCCAGGCACGCATTTTCATGGGCGACGTCGGCAGCCAGTTCTGCGGCTTCGTCCTGGCCATGCTCGGCGTGGCGGCCGCGCGCTTCCAGGCGATCGAGATGAGCTTCCTCCTCGTCCCGATGCTTCTCGCCGGCGTCCTGTTCGACGTCGCCTTCACGCTCGTCCGCCGCGCCCTGGCCGGCGAGAACATCGCCCACGCCCACCGCTCCCACATCTACCAGGTCGCCCACCGCGCCGGCGTCGACGCCCGCGCCATCGCGGCCATCCACTGGGCCTTCGCGGCCCTCGGCGGCGGCGCGGCGATGGCCTTCACCCATGCCTCGTCAGGCATGAAGCTGCCGCTGCTCGCCCTGCTCCTGCTGCCGCAACTCGCCTGGCTCGCCTTCGTCGTATCCCGCGCCCGCGCCTCAAACCTTGGCCGCTGGTAAGCGCAACCCCGCCAAAACCACCGCCCCCGCCGCCAGGAATATCAAAATCACCGCCATCCCCGCCCGCTGGCTCTGGAACGCCGCGGTCGCCAGCCCCAGCGCCGCCGGCCCCGCGAACGCTGTCACCCGCCCCGACAGCGCGAACAACCCGAACCACGAGGCCCGCGCCTCCGCCGGCGCCATATGCGCCATCAGGCTGCGGCTGGCGGACTGGCACGGCCCCACGAATACCCCCAGCGCCAGCCCCAACCCCCAGAACCACGCCGGATCGCTCACCACCAAAAGCGGCAGCCCCAACACCACCAGCCCGCACAGGCTCGCCAGCACCGCCGTCTTGGCCCCGATCCGGTCCTCCACGAACGCGAAGCCGAACACCCCGATCCCCGCCGTCACGTTCAGCCCGATCCCGAACACCAGCACATCGGTCGCCGAGAACCCGAACTCCCCCGCCGCATAGATGCCGCCAAACGCAAACAGCGTGATCAGCCCGTCCATGAACAGCATCCGCGCCACCAGCAGCCGCAACAGAACCCGGTCGCCCCGCACCTGGCGCAGCGTCTGCCGCACCTCCGCCCAGCCATCCCGCACCGCCACCCGCCACGGCATCGCCCGCGTCCGCTCCGGAATGAACACCGCAGCCGGCCAGCCGAACGCCAGAACCCACAGCCCCGCCAGCACCGCCGCCGCCCGCACATGCTCGGCCTGCCCGCGGTCCAGCCCGAACGGCGACGGGTCCGGCATCACCAGCGCCACCAGCGCCACCGCCAGGCACGCCAGCCCCCCGGCATACCCCGCCCCCCACGCGATGTTCGACAGCCGCCCGATCCGCCCCGGGGCAGCCAGTTCCGGCAGCATCGCGTTGTAGAACACCGTCGCCACCTCGAACGCCACCGTCGCCGCCACCACCAGCGCCAGCGCCAACGGCACGAAGCCCGGATCGGGCCGCACGAACCACAGCGCCATGGTGCACAGCGCCATGATCGCCACGCACGCCCCCAGCATCGGCCCCCGCCACCCGCCGCGGTCCGCCAATGCCCCCATTGGCACCGCCAGCACGGCAACCAGCAACCCCGCCAGGCTCTGCGCCCCGGCCCACTGCGCCGCCCCCGTCACCGGATCCACCGCCACCGCCTGGGTGAAATAGGTCGCCACCACGAAGGTCGACACCACCGTCGCGAACGCGCTATCGCCCCAATCATACAAAACCCACGCCGCCACCGCCCGCCGTGGTGCCGCCATCTGCGTCCCCGCTTCACCGCTGCCAGGGGAACAGAGTAGGATGTGGGTCCGCCGGAGACCACCCATGCGACGCACCCCGCCGCTCCTCGCCGCACTCCTCGCCCTCTCCCTGACCTCTCACGCAACGGCGCAAGACCGCCCCAGCAGCACCGGCAGCGGCTTCGTCGTCGGCCCCGGCCGCGCGCTCACCAACCACCACGTCATCGATGGCTGCCAGCGCGTCACCGTGCGAACCCCGCAAGGCCGCGCCCTCCCCGCCCGCGTCCTGGCCGGCGACGCCCGCCGCGACCTCGCCGTGCTGGCCGTCGAGGGCGACGCCGGCCCGCCGCTGCCGTTCCGCGAAGGCCCCGCCGTGGCGCGCGGCGAATCGGTCGTCACCTACGGCTTCCCGCTCTCCGGCGTGCTCTCCTCCGGCCCCACCCTCACCACCGGCGACGTCAGCGCGCTCGCCGGCCTGCGCGACAACCCGCTGCACTTCCAGATCAGCGCCCCGGTGCAGCCCGGCAACTCCGGCGGCCCGCTGCTCGATTCCCGCGCCAACGTCATCGGCGTCGTGGTCAGCAAGCTGAACGCCATGCGCATCGCCCAGATGACCGGCGGCGACATCCCGCAGAACGTCAACTTCGCCATCAAGGGGGCGGAAGCCGTCCGCTTCCTGCGCGAAAACGGCGCCCCGCCGGTCATGGCCATCAGCACCGGGGCCGACCGCCGCGCCAGCGACGTGGGCGAGGTCGCGCACGCCTCCACCCTGTTCATCCAATGCTTCGGCACCGGCGCCCGCACCCCCACCGCCGCCGCCTCAACGCCAGGTGCAGCCGCCACACCACCACAAGCAGCCACCGGCAAACCCGCCGACGACCCCAGCTTCCGCCTGCTCAACCGCGGCCCGCAACCGATCGCCGAATTCTTCGCCACCCCTGCCGGCACCGGCGCCTGGGGCACCAACCGCCTGGAACGCGGCCCGCTGGCCCCCCAGGCCTCGCAAGACCTCCGCCTGCCCCGCGGCGGCTGCGCCTACGACCTGCGCGTCGTCTTCGCCGACCGCCGCGCCCTGGAACGCAAAGGCGCCAACCTCTGCCGCATCACCGACCTGCCGGTGCCATAGCAAGGGAAGCAAGAATCTTCTTTTTCTGAAGAAAAAGAAGCAAAAAGACTTTCTTTCCATTTGCACTGCGGCCGACCATTCCGGTACCGTGCAAACGGATAAAAGTTTTTTGTTTCTTTTTTTCAAAAAAGAACATTTTGCCTTCCCCTTGTGCGAAACCCCTTGCAACGACCGTTTTCGTTAGATATAACACTTACGTGTTAACGATCAACCCCGCCCGGCCCCGCACGCCGCAAGTCGCCCTTTCCGCCCCCCGAGGCAACGCGGGAGAATTGCGTCTGCATCGCGCCATCGAGGCCCTGATCCTGGCCCTACTCGCCGGCCTCCTTGCCCGCCGCCCTCATTTCGCCGGCGCCTGGCACCCCATCCCCGACCCCACCCCCGCCATCCACTCCACGCCCAAGCCGCGCGGCCCGCACGACGGCACCCATCTCGTCTGCGAATCCCCGCTGCTCTACGTCATCGGCCCCGGCCCCAATCGCGGCCTGCGCCCGCGCCCGCGCGCCACCCCCATCCCCCGCCCCCGCGTCGCCCGCGCCCCGCCTCCAACGCGCGCCCCCATCCGTCGCGAAACACCCCGAACCGGGGACGCCGACTCACGCCTATTTTCATTACAATTACATAATGAATAACCCTCGCCACGCCAAACAGCCCCCCAACCTCCGCCCCCCGCACATGTTGCAACCTGATGCCGGGAAGGATATCCCCGCAGGCAATGGGTGGAGGACACGTGCCGTGACCAAGGCGCCGGACAAGGCGGATAGCCGATGAGTGCCAGTGCCGGGCAGCCTGCCGGGCAGCCGCGCCCGCCTTCCACCGGGCTGCGCGGCCGCAACTACGCCCGCAAATACTGGCCCTTCGTCGTCCCCGCCGGGCTGGTGGTGTTCGCGGTCATCGTGTTCCCGTGGATCTTCACGCTGTTCATGTCCCTGCATGAATGGAACATCGGCGGCGGCTTCACCTATGTCGGCTTCGACAACTACCTCCGCCTGCCCGGCGACGAGCGCTTCCTCTGGGCCGTGGTCCGCACCCTCTACTTCACCGTCCTCTCGGTGGTCTTCCCGGTCGGCCTCGGCATCGCGGCGGCCGTGTGCTTCCATCGCAACTTCCCGCTGCGCGGACTCGCCCGCACCATCTTCATCCTGCCGATGATGGCAACGCCGGTCGCCATCGCCCTGATCTGGACCATGATGTTCCACCCCCAGGCCGGCGTGCTGAACTACCTGCTCACCTCCGTCGGCCTGCCGCCCAGCATGTGGAGCTATGCCTCCGCATCGGTCATCCCCACCCTGGTGCTGGTCGAAACCTGGCAGTGGACCCCGCTGGTCATGCTGATCGTCCTCGGTGGCATGGCCGCCCTGCCGACCGACCCGTTCGAGGCCGCCCGCATCGACGGCGCCTCCGCGTGGGACACCTTCCGCCACCTGACGGTCCCGCTGGTCTGGCCGCACATCATCG
This sequence comes from Rhodospirillales bacterium, assembly GCA_031424895.1. Taxonomy (GTDB): domain Bacteria; phylum Pseudomonadota; class Alphaproteobacteria; order Acetobacterales; family Acetobacteraceae; genus CAMDGX01. The sequence goes on along the minus strand of JANPIH010000203.1, from coordinate 17,642 downwards.
TCGCCACCGTCATCCGCACCATCGACGCGCTGAAAGCCTTCGACCTGATCTTCGTGATTTCCGGCGGCGGCCCCGGCACCTCGTCCGAGACGATCAATCTCTACCTGTACCAAACCGCCTTCGCCTTCTACAACATGGGCTACGCCGCGGCGATGACGGTGGTGTTCTTCATCATCATCCTGCTGATCAGCCTGGTGCTGTTTACGGTGCGGCAAAGGGAACAGTGGCAGTGATGGGGGAGCAGTGGCAATGAAGGGCTATCGCATCCGGCGCGGCATCGGCCGCTTCTTCTTCGGCCTCAGCGTCTTCGCGCTGGTCTCCCCGGCCATCCTGGTCTTCCTCTGGATGCTGTCGCTGTCGCTGAAGAACGAGGTGGACAACATGTCCTTCACCCCGGTCTTCATCCCCAACCCGCCCACCCTGAACAACTTCGTCGAGGTGTTCGCGCGCAACGACTTCCTCACCTACACCATCAACTCGGTGATCGTCAGCTTCGGCGCCACCGGCCTCGCCCTGCTGCTCGGCGTGCCCGCCGGCTTCGGAATCGCCAAGGCAAAGGCCCACCGCGTCGCAGCCCTCATCATGATCGCCCGCGTCACCCCCGGCCTGTCCTACCTGATCCCGCTGTTCCTGCTGTTCCAGTGGATCGGGCTGACCGGCACGCTGGCGCCCCTGGTCATCACCCACCTCGTCATCACCGTGCCGATCGTGGTCTGGGTGATGATCGGCTTCTTCGAGGGCCTGCCGCCCGACCTGGAGGAAGCCGCCCTGGTCGACGGCGCCACCATCTGGCAGGCCTTCCGCTATATCGCCATGCCGCTCGCCCGCCCGGGCATCGTGGTGGCGATGATCCTCGCCTTCATCTTCAGCTGGAACAACTTCATTTTCGGCGTGGTCCTCGCCGGCCGCGCCACCCGCACCCTGCCAGTCGCCGTCTACAACGTCATCAGCTTCGAACAGGTCAGCTGGGGCCCGCTCGCCGCCGCCGCCCTGCTCGTCACCCTGCCGGTGCTGATCCTCACCCTGATCATGCAGAAGGAAATCGTGGCCGGCCTCACCGCCGGCGGCGTGAAGGGCGGCTGACCCGGCGCAGGTTGCAGAAGGTTCAGTTGCGAAAAGTAACCCCGCTGAAGCCTTTGCGCGGCATTCTCACGCATCGTTGGCTTGCCGCCGGGCGCATGGCCCGGTAACCGCGGGCGATGCGCAGAGGAGGCGGGAGTTGGCCTTGTTCCTGGTTACCGGCGGCGCGGGCTTTATCGGCTCCCACCTCGCCGACGCACTGCTGGCCGATGGCCACTCCGTCCGCGTGCTCGACGACCTCTCCACCGGCCACCTGGCCAACCTCGACCGGCGCTGCGATCTGGTGCGCGGCTGCGTCACCAACCCAGCCACGGTCGCCGCCGCGATGCAGGGGGCGTCCGGCTGCTTCCACCTCGCCGCCATTGCCTCGGTCGCCCGCGGCAACGAGGACTGGCGCGGCACCCACCTCGTGAACCAAACCGGCACCGTCACCGTGTTCGACACCGCCCGCGCCGGCCGCATCCCGGTCGTCTATGCCTCCTCGGCCGCCATCTACGGCAATCTCGGCGACGCCACGGCACGCGAAGATCTGCGCCCCGCCCCGCTGACCGCCTATGGCGCCGACAAGCTGGGCTGCGAACTGCACGCCGCCGTGGCGCTGCATGTCCACGGCGTCCCCACCGTCGGCCTGCGCTTCTTCAACATCTTCGGCCCCCGCCAGGACCCCAACTCACCCTACAGCGGCGTGATCTCGATCTTCGCGGCCCTGGTCGCGGCCGACCGCACGCTGAACGTGCACGGCGACGGCCAGCAACTGCGCGACTTCGTCTATGTCGCCGATGTCGTCACCCATCTGCGCGCCGCCATGCGGCACCTCGCACGCGGACCGGCCAGCGCCGTGCTGAACGTCTGCACCGGCCGCGCCACCTCGGTGCTGGACCTCGCGGCTACGCTCGGCCGGCTGAACGGCCGCGAACCGCGCATCGCCCACGGCCCCGCCCGCCCCGGCGACATCCGCCGCTCCCTGGGCGACCCGTCCCAGGCGGTCGCCACCCTGGGCGTGCGCGCCGACATCACGCTGGAGGACGGCCTGGCCCGAACGCTGGCCAGCCTCGAAGCCGCCTAGCCCCTGCCAAGCGCCGCCCGCGCCCGATGCAGCAGCCCTGGCAACGAGGTCGGCGGCAGCAGCTCGATCCAGTGCAACGGCGCCGACGCGGTCGCCAGGCTCGTCTTGTAGCGCGACTCCCCGGCCAGCAGGTCATAGGCCGCGAACCCTTCCGCGGCATACAGCGCCGTCGCCAGGTGATGGCAGGTCAGGCCCGGCTTCTGCTGCGCACTCTCGGCCGTCCCGTAGTCGAACCCGCTCTGGTAGTTCGCCACCCGGCCGCGCCAGCGGAAGTTGTAGAGATACCCAAGCGCCCCCGACCCCGCATCCACCCGCAGCAGGTCGATCTCCCCGCGCGGCCAGGCGGCGGCCAGCAACGCCCGGTGAAACGCGACAAAGGCCGGATTGGCGAACGCCCCAGGCTGCCCGCGCCGCACCCAGGCCCGCTGGTGCAGCGCCCCGAGCCCGTCCAGGAACGCCCCAGCCTCCTCCAGCGACCCGGCCCGAACCACCCGCAGCGCCCCCGCCTGCTCATAGCGCCGCATCGACCGCCGGATCTGCTGGCGCGCATTGGCGCTCATCAGCCCCAGATGCCCGCCGGGATGGGCGCGCACCGCGTCCAGGTCGATCCATGGCGAGGCGGCGGGGTGGGTGCGCTCGCGGATCAGCGCGCCAGTCGCCCGCGCGGCCTCAAGATGCGCGGCATCGATCCCGCTCAGCATCACGTCGCCCGCCTCGCGCACCAGCCGCGCCAGCATCGGCGCCAGCACCTGCCCGTCCAGCCCGCGCGCGATCAGGATGCCGTTATGCTCGACATGGATGCTGTCCAGCGCCGGAATGCCGCTTTCGTTCAGCCACAGCCGGCTGCCCATCGGCAGCCGCCGGTGCCGATTCAGCAGCGCCAGCGCCACGGGCTCCCCGTCCAGCTCCGCGGACAGCAGCAAGGGGTCCGGGAAACGGGCGGCTACAAGGCACCCCACCCAGCTCCAGCTTCGGAAAAACGAGCCGTCGGCCCGCGCCTCCAGCGCCCGCCAGCGTTCGCCGAGCGCGTTCCAGGCAGGCGGCCGGGACAGGCAGATTTCGAGCATTCCAGTCCACACAACCGCCGCGAGGCGCACCTGTCAATCCGTCGGAGACAACACGTTATGAGGCAATGGGGTATTGCCCCCCTCGCGCCACCCGGCGAGCACCGGCATGATGGGCCGGAACGGGTTCGAAAAGGGTAAACGTGTCACTCGCCGCCCTGCAGACCGCGCTGCTGGAACCGCCGGTCAACCTGTTGCCGGTGATCGCCGCAGGGCTCCTTCTCATGCGCCATCACCGGCGCATTGGCGGCTGGCTGGCCGCGCTCGGGTTCCTCGCGCTGCTCGCCTTCTCCCTCCCCGCAACCCCCTGGCTGCTGCTGACCGCGCTGGAGCGCGACATTGCCCTCGCACCGCCCTCGGCACCCGCGCCCAATGCCATCGTGGGCGCCATCGTGGTGCTCAGCGCCGAGGACCTCCGCGCGGTGCCGGGCGGCATCATCGGCCCGCCGGACATCGGGGCCCTGACGCTCCAGCGCCTGCGCGCGGGGGTGGTGCTGCACCGGCGCACCGGGCTGCCGCTGCTGGTCAGCGGCGGCGTGGTCCGGCGCGACAACCCCCCGATCGCCCAGGCCATGGCCCGCGTGCTCGCCGAGGAATACGGCATCACCGCGCGCTGGGTGGAAGACCGCTCCCGCACCACCTGGGAGAACGCCGTCTTCTCCGCCGCCCTGCTGCGCCAGGACGGGATCGACCGCTCCTATGTCGTCACCCATGGCTGGCACATGCGCCGCGGCCTGCTGGCCTTCCGCCGCGCCGGGCTGGCCAGCGTGGCCGCCCCGGCGCACCTCACCGGCCCGGCGGCGCTCGACATCGCGTCGTTCGTACCCAGCGCGCACGCCTGGGCCGACAGCCGCTTGGCCATGCACGAATGGATCGGCCTGGCATGGTATGCGCTGCGCCATGGCGACTGACCGCTTGACCTTGATCGACGACCCCGCCGCCCTGCCGCCGGAAGCCGCGGCGCTGCTGGGCACGGGCGGCTTCTTCTCCAGCGCCGCGTGGTGGCGCACGGTGTGGGAGGCGGGCATTCCGCCCGGCGCCCGGCCGCTGGTGGCGCTGCACGCCGACGGCCCCGCCACCGTGCTGTTCCCCTTGCTGCGCCATGACGGCGGGCGGCTGGAGGCGCTGACCAACCCCTACACCTGCCTCTACCAGCCCGCCGCCGGGGCCACGGCCGACCTCCACGCCGCCGGGCGGGCGCTGGCAGGCTTGGGGCAAGGCTCGGCCTTCCTGCGGCTGGATGCGCTCGACCCCGAGTGGTCCGGCCTTGCCCCGCTGCTCGCCGGTGCGCGCGCCGGCGGCTTGGTGCCGCTGCGCTTCAACCATTTCGGCAACTGGCACGAGGCGCTGGCCGGCCGCGACTGGCGCGGCTATCTCGCCGCCCGCCCCGGCGCGCTGCGCGAAACCGTGCGCCGCCGCCTGCGCGATGCCGAGCGCGACGCGACCCTGACGTTCGCCGTGGCCGCCACCCCTGCCGCGGTGGAAGCCGGCATCGCCGAATACGAGGCCGTCTACGCGCGAAGCTGGAAGGAGCCGGAGCCCTTCCCGCGCTTCAACGCCGTGCTGATGCGCCACGCCGCCGCTTCGGGCTGGTTGCGCCTGGGGCTGCTGCGCCGGGAGGGCGAGGCGATCGCGGTCCAGCTCTGGATCCTGCACGGCGGCGTCGCCGCGGTGCTGAAGCTGGCGCATGACGAGGCGTTCAAGCCGCTCTCGCCGGGCACCGTGCTCACCGCCTGGATGCTGCGCCGCCTGATCACCGAGGACGGTGCCGCCGAGATCGATTTCGGCCGCGGCGACGACCCCTACAAGCAATTGTGGACCTCGGCACGGCGACAGCGCGTGGGCGTCGTGTTGGCCAACCCATGGCATCCCGGCGGGGCGGCCATGCTGCTGCGCCACGGCGCGGGCCGGCTGCGCGAGGCTGCCCGCGCCCTGCGCACGCGCTCCTGACGTTCGGCCTTCAGGCCCGGCGACGCACCGCCAGCCCGCCCACCGGTCCACCACCGGCCGGCAACCCCGGGCGCGGCGGCGACATCGCTGCCTGCACCGCGAGCCCCGGCCGCGGCTTCTCCGGCGACGTCACGCGCCGCAGATACTCGCTCACCGTGAAGGCCGCGGCGAACATGAACCAGTACCACGACTTGAAGCCGATGCCGATGAAGGTCGAGCCCGCCATCAGCACCACTAGAGACATCGCCAGCGCGCGCGCCAGGTCGTGGCACCAGAGCAGTTCCTCCACCCCGCGCGTGCGCTTCCATACGCGGTAGAGCGACCATAGCGTGGCCACGATCAACGACAGGAACAGGGCAGTTCCGGGCCAGCCCATTTCCGTCAGCAACTCGAACCAGGTGCTGTGCGGCGCACGCCCGCGCTGGATCCAGCCTTCCGGGTTCCATCCGTCCGGCGGCATGTGCAGCACGTTGACCTCATAGGCGCGGAACCCGCCGCCCAGCGGGTTGTCCTTGGCGAAGTCGATCGCCCACTGCCACACCAGGACGCGCGTCAGGGCGGAGGTATCGGCCTTGTACTCGCCGATGGTCTCCATGCGCTCCTTCCACCGGTCGGGCGCGAAGATCACCACCAGCACGGCCAGCATCACAACGGCGATGCCGGTCACCACCTTCCGCTTGCTCTGCACCCAGTACAGCCCGCCAAGCACCACCAGGCACACGATGCCGGTGCGCGCGCCGGTGGCGATCATGCAGGGAATCATCAGCAATGCGTAGCACGTGAAGAAGACTTTGCGGATCAGCGGGAACGGCACGAGCTGCGAATGCGTGCGCATGTACAGCAGCAGCGGAATGAACATGATCGCCACCGTGGCCATGGCGCTCGTCTCGGCGAGGCCGGTGTCGTCCGGAAGCTGCGTCAGCCGCCATTGGTAGCCGCCGCCGGTCAGCGCGCCCTTGATGCCCACGCCGATCAGGTGCATGCCGGAACCAAGCATGTGCGCGAGCAGCATGGCCTCGATCTGGATGCGGCTGCGGAACACGAACGGCAGGAAGGCCGCGAATACCACGGTCTTGACCGCGAAGTCCCACTTCAGGAACGCAGCATCCGGCCGCACCGCCCACAGCAGCGTGGCGGTCATCCACAAAAGCATCGCCGCGGTCAGGATCAGGAACATGCCCATCCGCGGCGGTGCCTTGCGGTCCATCAGCACGTAGGCCAGCACCGCTGCGGCGCCCATCACGGCCGCCACCGGAACGCTGCCCAGGAGGGCACGGCCAAGATACTGCGGATAGAACGAATCGACCCACAGATAGCCCATGCTGGTCACGAATGGCGAGACAAACCCGCCCAGCAGCAGGCCGACATAGGCCAGGAAGATGATGATGTCGCTCAACGCCCCGCCTCCGCGCGGGCGCCGCGCCGCTTCACCGTCATCGCCCGGCCGGGAAGCGCGTGGGTCGCTGTCCCGGCGCGGCCGGGGGCTTGGCGCCGCGCGGTGCCGGGAAGCGGCCCTGCATCCTGGCCCCGGCGCCAACCTTCGGCGGCGGGTTCGGGTTGCGCGGCCGCTCGAACCATTCGCGCGTCCGGTCCATGCGGATGGCAAAGAAGGTCACCAGGGCCAACATGCCCAGCGAGACAACCAACGCGAACATATCGACCATCGTGTCCTCCCGTGCCCGGCAGGTGGCATGCCGGCCTGTATAGCGGCGTGCCGGCCGGCTTGGCAAAGCTTCCCGCCCACCCGCTCACGTTCCCGCCTCCGCCACCGCCCGGCCCAGGAACAGCGCGTGCCAGGCGGCAAACATCGTGTTCTGGTCGAACGCCGCCTCCGCCCGCAGCCGGTTCGCCGCGCCCAGCGCCGCGCATCGGGCGGGATCGCCCACCAGCTCGGCGATAGCCTCCGCCAGGGAAGGCACGTCGCGCGCGACGACAGAGCCGCCATTCTCCGGCGCCAGCATCGCCCGCACATCGCCCACATCGGTCGCCGCCACCGGCAAACCGGCCGCCATCGCCTCCAGCACCGAGATCGGCATCTGCTCGGTATCCGACGACAGGGCGAACACGTCGAACCCGGCAAACAGCGCCGGCGTGTCGGTCACATGGCCCGGGAAGGCGACATCGTCCGCCACGCCAAGCTCCCCCGCCAGTGCCGCCAGCCCGGCGCGCTCCGGCCCGTCGCCGGCAATCACCAGCCGGCACGTGACGCGCGCGCGCACCTGGGCGAACGCGCGCAGCAGGCGGGCGAGGTTCTTTTCCGGGCGCAGCGCCGCGACCGTGCCGATCACCGGGACGTCGCGGGCCTGGCGCGCCATGTCGAAGCGGCCGGGGGCGAAGCGCCCCAGGTCGATGCCGTTCGGCACGTAGTGCAGCCGCGACCGCGGCAGTTTCCACACTTCGGTGGCAATCCGGTGCAGCACAAGCGACGGCACCACGACGATCGCGCGGCGCAGGAGCAGCCGCCGCATCCATACGCGGCGCGGCAATTGCTGGTCGCGTTCCTCCGGGCCGAAGCCGTCCTCGACATGCAGGTGGCGCACCAGAGTGGGCGTGTTGGCCATCGCCCATTCGATGCTGCCCCAGTTGCTGGTGACCATCGCATCCGGGCGCATCGCGCGCAGCACGGCGCGGAAGCGGGCGCGGTTGCCCAGCGTGTCGCCCTTGCGGATATCCACCTGCGGAAAGACTACATCGAGCCCCGGGTCCAGCCGCTCGCGGCAGGCGAGGTTGCCGTCCATCGCCACGACGGCATGGCGGAACTCGCGCCCGAAGCGGTTGGCCAGTGCGGCGAAGCGCACCTGCGGCCCGCCGACCGCGAAGGTGGAATACACGTGCAGCAACAGTGGGGCGGTCATCGCGGCGCCTGCACCCCGATCGCGCGGGCATGGAACACCGCCGGGTCGGCCACCGGCGCCCAGCCGAGGTCGCGCCTGGCGTCCGCGACGTCGAAGTGTGCGGCCATGCCGCGCGACAGGAAATCGCGCTTCGCCGGCATCGGCACCGCGCGGCCCGTTGCGCGCTTGACCAGCCATTTCGCCACGTCCACCAGCCACAGCCGGGTGGGCGATTGCGGATGGAAGCGCAGTGGCCGGCCCAGTGCACGGCCCATGTCGGCGATGTACTGCCGCGCGTCGGGCCGCACATCGCCGACGATGTTGTAGCTGCGTCCCTCGATCCCCGCCGCCGTGCACGCCAGGACACAGGCGCTGGCCACATCCTCCACCAGCACGAACGGCAGCGGATTGCGCCCGTCGTTCCAACCGATGCAGTGCTGGTCGTTGTTGAACAGGCCGAGCCCGGAATGCAGCGGCGGCCCGCCCTCGCCCACCACCATGCCGGGGCGCAGGATCACTACCGGCAGCGCTTCCTTCGCGTGCATCTCCAGCAGCATCCGGTCGGCCAGCACCTTGGCCCGCGCATAGTCGCCGCGCTCCGCCTCGCGCGGATCGGGCGGCGTCCCCCCGGTGATCGTGCCGGCATCGGGCCCCAGGTAGAGCGAGGCGACCGAGCCCACATGCACCAGCCGCGACACCCCGGCCGAAAGGCAGGCGCGCGCGACGGTTTCCGCCCCGCCCACCATGGCGCGGCGCACCGCCTCGAAATCCGCACCGCCCCCGCCATGGGCGAGGTTCACCACCATCTTCGCCGGCCCGATCGCCCGCGCAATCGCGTCCGCATCGCGAATGTCGCCGCGATGCAGCGCGACGCGGGGATCGGCGAACACGGCGGGGAGGTTCACGAGGCTTCGCGCCATCACCGAGACGCCATGGCCGGCGTTCAGCAACTGGCGCACCACATGGGTGCCGATGAAGCCGGTACCGCCCAGCACCGCCACGTCCCAGGAAGCGGGATTCACCTTCGCTGCCGCGGGCCGGGGCGATGGCAGGGCGAGGTCGCGGATCTCCTCGCAGGCGCGGACCAGGGCGGCGCCGAACGCGCCGTCCAGCGCTGGCGTCCGGCCAGCATCGAGGGCTCCGTGGAAATCGGAGATGCTGGCGCGCATCGAGACGAAAAATGCATCACTGCGCGGCCGCAGCTTGGCCATCGCCAGCGCGTAGCCCGCGAGCCCCCCTGCCGAACCCGCCGCCACGGCACCGGCCGCGCGCAGGCCCGACAATGCGGTGTCCATCGCCTCCAGCCAGCGGGTGCGGCCCCGTACGTGGAAGCGGTTGGCCAGGATGTCGGCCACCGCCACGCCGTCGTCGCCGACCACGGTGACTTGCCAGAAGGGGAACCCCTGCCCGACAGCGAAGCGCAGCTGTGCCGGCAGGCGCGCGCCTTCCAGCGAGAGGTTCAGTGTGCCGACAAAATCCCGCCCCGGCGCGATCTCGATCGCCGGGCCTGGGAGGGCCTGCATCCGCTGGATCGGCCCGGCCAGGGTCACCAACTGCGACAAGGGATGCACCGCCTGTTCGAGCAGGATGTTGCCCGGTGCGCGGAACATCCAGTGCCCGAACTGCCGCGCGGCCATCTGCCGCAGCGCCACGTTGTAGATCACGCCCACGAAGTTCGGCCGCCCGATCGCGCCCCCCTCCACCGCCGCGCGCAGCCGCACGAAGGCCGGGTGATGGACGAAGTTCTGGTTCACGCCCAGCGCCGCCCCGCCCGATGCCGCGGCGGCGATCAGCGCCTCGCACTGCGCGGCATCGACGGCGAGCGGCTTCTCCAGCAGCACCGGGATGCCCGCCCGCAACAGCGGCTCGGCCGCCGCCGCATGCAGGTCGGGCGGCACCAGCACATGCGCCCGGTCGAACCCGCCGGCGGCCAGCGCTTCCTCCACCGAGGCGAATACCGCAGCCCCGCCCGCGGCCCTGGCGAGCGACGCCGCCGCCTCCGCGTTTGGATCGACCACAGCTGTCACGGTGGCGCCAGGAACGCCGCGCAATGCCTCCTCGTGCACGCGCGCAATGAAGCCGGCGCCGACCAGGCAGATGCGGCTCATCGCGTCAGGCCAACGCGACGGACGCGGACGCCGGCGCCGCGTCGGCTCCGTGGCCGGGGGCGGAGGGCAGTTCGTGGAACAGGAAGCCCTCGAACACCAGCAACTGCCACAGCACCATCGAATGATCGAACGCGCCTACCTCGTGCTCGTCGACCAGCACGGCGATCGCCTCGCGCCGGAACAACCCGGAGTCGAGCATCGCCGGGCCCAGCAACCGCTCGCGCAGACGCCCGATCCCGCTCCGGAACGGCCCCGCCAGCGACGTCGAAAAGCCCTGTTTCGGGCGGTAGAGCACCTCGCGCGGAAGATACGGTTCCATCGCCTTCTTGAAGATGTACTTGCCCTCGCCGCCGCGCAGCTTCAGCCGGTGCGGCAGGGACAGGCCCCATTCCACGAAGCGGTAGTCCAGGATCGGCGCCCGCACCTCCAGCGAATTGGCCATGCTGGCGCGGTCGACCTTGGTCAGGATGTCGCCGACCAGCCAGGTCTGCAGGTCGGTGTACTGGGCCTGGAGCAGCGGATCGTCGGTACCGCTCTCGGCCATCAGGGCGGGGATGCGGGCACCGGGGTCATGGCCGTCCAGCCGGGCCGTCAGCGCCTCGGAGAACAGCGCGCGGCGCTGCGCGTCGTGCACCCGGGTCATGGTGCGCAGGTAGCCGGCGGCGGCATCCAGGCTTAGCTCGGTCAGGGTGAATTTCGCGCGCAGCCAGCGCGGCGCGCTGTCCAGCTTGGGATAGGCGCGCGCCAGGGTGGCGAACACCGAAGCCCGCATCCCCGCCGGCACGAAGCGCCGCACCGCCTCGGTCAGCACATGCCAGCGATAGCGGCGGTAGCCGGCGAACACCTCGTCCCCCCCGTCGCCGGAGATTGCCACCTTCGCGTGCTTGCGGGCCAGCGCGCAGACGCTGTGGGTCGGCACGGAGGACTGGTCGCCGAACGGCTCGCCGAAGATGCGCCCCTGCAAGCGGGCCGCGTCGATCATGTCCACCGCTGCGGCGCGCTCGTTGTGCTGCACGGTGGCGTAGCGCGTGGCCACCATCTGGGCATAGGGCGTCTCGTCCTCGGCGCCGTCGAAGCCGATGGTGAAGGTGTCGAGCGGCGTGGCCCGCTGCGCGGCCCCCAGCGCCACCACCGCCGAGGAATCGACGCCGCCGGAGAGGAAGGCGCCGAGCGGGACATCGGCGATCATCCGCTGGCCGACGCTGTGGCGCAGCTGGTCGACCAGGGCGCGCCCCGCCTCGCGCGCATCCATGGGCGCGATCTGCGTCGGCACGGTCCAGTAGCGCTCCGGCTCGACACGGCGCGTGCCGGCATCGAGCTTCAGGAAATGTGCGGCCGGCAGCTTGCGGATGGAATCGTAGATCGTGCCGGGGTCGGGGATGTAGCCATAGGTGAAGAAGTCATCGACGGCGGTGGCCGAAACCCGCCGCGCCAGGCCGGGCACCGCGGCGAAGGAGGACAGCTCGGAGGAGAAATACATGCTGCCATCGGCCAGCCGCGCGTAGTGGAGCGGCTTCTTGCCGAGCCGGTCGCGCGCCAGGAACAGCACGCCGCGCCGACGGTCCCAGATGGCGAAGGCGAACATGCCGTTCAGGTGCTGGAGGCAATCCGGCCCCCATTCCTCCCAGGCATGGACGATCGTCTCGGTGTCGCATTTCGTGCGGAACACGTGCCCGCGCCCGGCCAGCAACGGCATCAGGTCCTGGTAGTTGTAGATCATGCCGTTGAAGACGATCGCCACCGATCCGTCCTCGTTGAACATCGGCTGTTCGCCGCCGGTGGGGTCGATGATCGCCAGGCGGCGATGGCCGAGGCCGACGCCGGGTTCGGCATGGAAGCCGTCGCCGTCCGGGCCGCGGTGCGCGAGGGACGCGGTCATTGCGCGCAGCACCGCCATGTCCACTGTGCCGCCATCGGGGCGGAAGATTCCCGTGATGCCGCACATCAGGCCGATACACCCGTCATTCGACCTCCAACACCGTCATTGCAGACGCCCGTCTATCACAGCCGGGAGTGCTACGCGCCATAACGTTACTGCCAGACGACAGCCCGCGCCGCCGCCACCCTGGCAGAGCCGGGTCACCAATTCGTCAACCGCCGGGTTTCACGATCTGCGTCGATGCCGCATCATGCGGCCTGCCACCCGGGAGGATGCCGCCATGGCGACGACCACCGCGCTGCTCGACCGCTTCCGCCTCGACGGGCGGGTCGCCGCCGTTACCGGCGGGGCCAGCGGCATTGGCCTCGCTGCCGCCACGCTGTTGCGCGAGGCCGGCGCCCGCGTGTGGCTGCTCGACCGCGACGGTGAGGCCGCCCGGCGTGCAGCGGCCGGGATCGGCGCCGAGTCCCTGGCGATGGACGTGGCCGAGGAGCAGGCGGTCGATGCCGGTTTCGCCACCATCGCGGCGCAGGAGGGGCGGCTCGACGTGCTGGTCAACAACGCCGGCACCGCGATCCGGCGGCCTTCGGTGGAGCTGTCGCTGGCGGACTGGCAGCGTGTGGTGGACGTGAACATGACAGGGGCGTTCCTGTGCGCCCGTGCCGCCGCGCGGCACATGCTCGGCTTCGGGAATGGCGGGGCCATCGTCAACACCGCCTCGATCATGGGGCTTTCGGGCGGTGGGCTGTATCCCAACATCTCCTACCAGACCACCAAGGGCGCCATCGTGAACATGACACGCGCGCTGGCCGTCGAATGGGCCAGGCAGGGCATCCGCGTGAACGCCGTCGCCCCCACCTGGGTGCGCACTGGCTTCATCGCCCCGCTGCTCGACAAGCCTGATGTGGTCGCCGAGATGGAGCGCGTGACGCCGATGGGCCGGCTGGCCGACCCGGAGGACGTGGCGACGGCGATCCTGTTCCTGGCCAGCCCGGCCGCCGGCATGGTCACCGGACATACGCTGGCGGTGGATGGCGGCTTCCTGGCGCAGTGAGGCCGGCTGCGTAACCGACTGTTCCCGCCGCGCACATTTGCGCTATCAGGGCGCCGGGTCCGGATAGGCGGCAGCACCGCCCCCATGCCCCAAGCCAGGGAGGCGGACGATCCATGACCGAGCGTACCCCAAATGCCCCGCCGCTTGCGGCCGAGGTCAATGCCGATATCGACGACATGGAGTTCGCCAGCGCGCGGCGCGACCTCGCGGGGATCGTCGGCCATGCCTGGCGCCTGCTCGCCGCCGCCTTCGTGGTGTTCCACCTGTGGATCCTGCTGGTCCAGCCGGTGGACCCGACCGTGGCGCGCGCCATCCATGTGTTCTTCGGCGCCGCCCTCGGCTTCGCGCTGTTCGCCCCGAACGCCAGCAGTGCCGCCGGGCGGAGCGTGCCCGCCTATGACTGGGTGCTGATCGCCGCCAGCGTGGCGCTGCCGTTCCACTACATCCTGGATGCCGACGGCATCGAGATGCGCAGCTTCATGGGCCCGAACACCACCGACCTGGTGGTCGCCGGCCTCGGCATCCTGCTGGTGCTCGAATTCGCGCGGCGCACCGCGGGGCTGATCATGCCCATCATCGTGCTGGTGTTCATCGGCTACTGCTTCGCCGGCCCGCTCCTGCCCGGCATCCTGTTCCACCGCGGCATCAGCTTCGACCTGCTGCTGGTGGAGCTGTCCAACAACAACGGCGTGCTTGGCTCCATCGTACAGGTCAGCGCCAGCTTCATCATCATGTTCGTGGTGTTTGCCACCTTCCTGCAGAAATCGAAGGCCGGCGACTATTTCAACGATCTCGCCCTCATCCTGGTCGGCCGCCTGCGCGGCGGGCCGGCGAAGGTGACGGTGCTGTCCGGCATCATGTTCGGGGCCGTTTCCGGCTCGGCGGTGGCCAACGTGGTTGCCTCCGGCACCTTCACCATCCCGATGATGCGCCGCGTCGGCTATGACCGCGCCACCGCCGCGGCGATCGAGGCCACCAGTTCCACCGGCGGGCAGATCACGCCGCCGGTGATGGGGGCGGGCGCCTTCATCATGGCCGAGGTGCTGGGCATCCCGTACACCGAGATCGCGCTCGCCGGCCTGATCCCGGCGCTGCTGTTCTACTGGGCGAACTACACGCATTGCGACCTCAACGCGCGCAAGCTCGGCATCCGCGGCCTGTCGCGCGACGAGTTGCCGCGCTGGTCGGTGATTGCGCGCAACGCCTACATGGCCGCCCCGCTGGTGCTGCTGATCGCCATGATGGTGCAGGGCTTTTCGCCGTTCCGCGCCGCCGCCTGGGGCATCGCGGCAACGCTGGCGATCATGATCGGCACGTCGCTGGTGCATCGCGTGCTGCTCGCCCGCCAGGGCGTCGTGCGCGGCACCATGGCCGCCATGGCCGAGACGGCGGCGGACATCTACGAGGCGCTGCACGGCAGCATGAAGGAGGTGATGCAGCTGATTGCCGTGTGCGCGGCGGCCGGCATCGTCGCCGGCGTGATTGGCGTGACCGGCATCGGCGGGCGGTTCGCCACCATGCTGCTGGACATCGCCGGCGCCTCGGCGCTGCTGGCGATGGTGTTCGCGATGGTGGTGGCGATCGTGCTTGGCATGGGCGTGCCGACCACGGCGGCCTATGCGATCGCCGCCGCCGTCGTGGCCCCCGGGCTGATCCGCATGGGGGTGATGCCACTGGTCGCGCACATGTTCATCTTCTACTTCGCCATCCTCTCGGCGATTACGCCGCCGGTGGCGCTGGCGTCCTTCGCCGCCGCCTCGATGGCGCAGGCGGACATGTGGCGCACCAGCATGATCGCGCTCAAGCTCGGCCTGGCGACCTTCATCGTGCCGTTCATGTTCTGGCTGTCGCCGGCGCTGCTGGCCCAGGGCTCGCTCGCCGATATCCTGCCGGCTTTCTTTGCCGCCGCATTCGGCGTCTTCCTGCTGGCCTGCGCCACGGAAGGCTGGATGCGAAACGGCCCCTTGCCGCTAGGGCTGCGCCTGGCAAGCGGCGTGGGCGGGCTTCTGCTGATGATCCCGGAGACTTTCACCGATATCGCGGGCGCTGCCATCGGCATCGCGCTGCTGGTCTGGCAGCAGCGCCGCCATCCGACCGACACGGTTGCCCCGGCCGCCTGACGGGCCGCCGGGTGGTCACGCGGGATGGTGCCCCCGGGCCGGGGGCGCCATCCCGCGCCGGATCAGGCCATCACCAGCGCGTCGGGGATTTTCCGCCCCACCTCGCGCAGGTATTTCGCCGCGCCCGGGTGATAGGGCAGGAAGGTATTCTTGCCGGCATTCTCCGCCAGCGTCTCCGACGCCGCCGAGATCGCCTGCTTCAGCCGCGCGTTCTGCCCCAGCACCGCCTTCACCGCCTCGTACACGAAGCTGTCGGGCAGCGATTTGTGGCCGATGGCAAAGTTGAACATGCCGACCACGTTGAGCGCGCGCCCGGCGGTGCGATAGGTGCTGGCCGGCAGGTTGCCCGCCGCCAGTTCCGGATAGGCGGCGATCAGCTTCGCCACCTCATCGGCGGTAAAGTCCAGGAACACCACCTCGCCCTGCGTCTCCGCCTCGCTGAACGCCGGGATCGGCACGCCGGAGGCGAACAGGAACGCATCCAGCAGCCCGTCCTGCAACTGCCCCGACATGTCGGAGCCGGAGCCGAAGCGCACGGCCGCGGGCTTGCAGCCCAGCGTCTCCAGAATCAACGGGAAATAGGTACCGGGCGTGCCGCCGCGCGGGCCGACGCCGATGTTCTTGCCGGCCAACTGCGCCATGTGCGTGATGCCGCTGCGCTTCAGCGCGATGCCGTGGAACGGCGTGTCGTACATCGGGAACAGCGCGCGGATGTCCTGGAACTTCTTGCCCTGTGTCCAGGCGCCTTGGCCGTTCCAGGCCTGCAGCGCAACACCCATGGTGGCCATGCCCAATTCAACTTCCTTGGTGTTCACAAGGACGATGTTCTGATTCGGGCCCTGGGTGGTGCGGTAGGAGATGTTCACCCCGGTCGCCTCCTGGACCATCTGGCCCCAGGCCGGCCCGTACAGTGCATAGGTGCCGCCGGGAGCCGCGGTGCCCATGTTCAGCGCCTTGGGCCACGCGGCATTCTTGGGCTGCGCGCCAGCCGGGCGAACGAACGCGGGAGCTGCGAGGCCAAGGGCCGCGCCCAACAAAACGGACCGTCTGTTTA
Organism: Rhodospirillales bacterium; assembly: GCA_031424895.1. Taxonomy (GTDB): domain Bacteria; phylum Pseudomonadota; class Alphaproteobacteria; order Acetobacterales; family Acetobacteraceae; genus CAMDGX01. The sequence goes on along the minus strand of JANPIH010000203.1, from coordinate 1,433 downwards.
TAGAGATATTCCTCCCCGCAAAGAAGTTACAGAACATGTCTTCTTTTGCCCGGCGGCACATAATGCCGCCGGCCGGGGTATGCAACCCTCGCCGCCGCGCGCAGACGTCTAGATGATGGCGGAGTGGACGAAATTGCTGACCAAATCCAGCCGCTGGCTGTGCCACGGGTCGGGAATCCGGCAATTCGTGAGGTAGGCGAACGACACGCAGGACTCCGGGTCTGCCCAGCAATAGGAATTGCCCGCCCCGCCATGCCCGAACGTTCCCGGCGAGGCGAACGACCCCAGCCCGCGGATGCCCGCCGTGGTACCGCGCAGATGCGGGCCAAGGCCGCGATGCATCGGCATGCCCATGTAGTGGTCCACCATGTCGCCGGTCCAGTTGCGGATGGCGTAGGCCAGAGTGCGCGGGCCCAGCAGCCGTGTGCCGCCGATCGTGCCGCCGGCCAGCATCATCTGGTAGAACGCCACCATCGCCCGCGCGGTCGCGTAGCCGCCGCCGCCAGGGATACCCGCGTGCTTGAACGCATCGCTGTTGCGGTCTGCCGAGGGCACCACGCCTCCCTCCTTCGGCTCGTGCATGTCCACCGCATGCGCCATGCCGTGCCCGTCAAGACCGACCTGCATCTCCTGCGCCAGGCCCATCGGCGCGATCACCGCCGAACGGATGTAGCTGCGGAAATCCTGCCCGGTCACCTGCTCGATCAGCACCGCCAGCGCCCAGTGCGCCGAGGCGCCGTGGTAGTGCAGCCGCGAGCCAGGCGTGAACTCCAGGCTGTAGTTGCACACCGCCTCGCGCATCCTCGCGTGGTCTTCCCAGCCCGCCTGCGGCATCTCCGCGCTGGGGAAACCGCCGGTATGGGTGATCACCTGCATGATCGTCACATCGCCCTTGCCGTTGCGGGCGAACTCGGGAACATGGTCGGCCATCTTGTCCGTGAAGCGGAAGGCGCCCTGCTCCGCCAGCACCCAGCACGCGGCGGCGGCGATCACCTTGGTGTTGGAGAACAGCAGCCACAGCGATTCGTCGGTCGCTGCACGCCCAGCCGCCGCCTCGCCGAAGGTCTTGAAATGCGCGAGCTTGCCGTGCCGGGCGATGGCGATCTGCGCGCCAGGGTAGCGCCCGGCCTTGATGTGACCGTCGATCAGCGCGTGCAGCCGCTCGATCTGCCCGGGGCGCAGCCCGGCCTCGTCCAGCGTGGTGGTGGGCAGGGGGTATCCGCTCATGTCTCGCTCCCGATCTTTGCGGGAATGATCCGCCGGAATGCCGCCTGCATCAAGTTATACCAATCGGCCGAATGATCGACCTATACCGAAGTTAAAGCTGGGCTCTGCCCAGACCCGCCAGGGGCCGAGCCCCTGGACCTCAATTCATTGACAATGAATGGGGTTCCATGGGCCGCCGGCCCTTGGTGGGTCCTCCGCGGCGCGAC
>JANPIH010000202.1:0-3893 GCA_031424895.1 Rhodospirillales bacterium | reverse complement strand
CCACAACCCTGCGGCCTCTGCCGCCTCTGCGGTTAGATCGTTCGCAAGTTTTTTCCGGCAGAAAAAACACATGGAATGCCGCAGAGCCGCAAATGGGAACTCGTCAATGGGCCGGTGGCGTGGTCAGGACCTTGGCGCGCTGCCGGATCGCGTCGGCGATGGCCGACAACGTGGTCGCCTGATCACCTTTGCCGCTCTTCTCGAGGCGCGCGACCTGGGACTCGATGCGCTGAGCCAGGCGTTCGAGTTTCTTCGGATCGGGCGGCAGGCGATCGATGAAGCTGAGGCCCTTGGCGCCGGTGCTGTTGCCTGGTTTCACTCCGCTGGCGATGTCCGCCAAGTACTTGGCCTGCGCGCCGAAAGTGGCTGAGTCCCTCGTTCCGGTGGAGGTCCATGCCTTCGCTGCAGCGGTACGCGTGGCGGATTGGTACTGCGCCAGGATCTCCTGGCTCGAACGGGGAGAGGAATGGGCCGGGGTTATCGACATGGGAGCATCCTGACCGCTCAACGCGCAGGTCGTGCCGCTTGGGATGCTGCGCCAGGAGCGGCAGACGCCGCGCCCGGTGGCTTCTCGGGATCACAACCACCGCCCGACGCCTTCAGCGCAATCGGCCGCTCACGGTCGCTGGGTGATGTTCAAGCCGCTCGGCGACACCTCGACCTTCCAATTGCTGACATCCGCGCGCTTGCCGTCGAGGCCGACCTCGCCGACCGCCGAGACCTCGTGTTCGGACGGGATGAAGCGGAAGAAGCCGCGGAACGGCGTGTCCGCCGGCAGGTCGATGATGGTGCGCAACGCACCGATGAAGACGGCGCCATTCATCAGGTGGCGCGAACCGGCCGCGACCTTCCAGGTCGGATAGTAACCGAGGCCGTCGCGCATGATGCTCATCTGGTCGGGATTGTAGGCGCTGCAGGAGCCGAAGAGCAGGCACTCGACCTTGCGCTCCGGCAACTGGCCACCGAGCGTCTCATAGAACGTGCGGTTCGTACGCAGGTGGTCCTCGATCGACTTGCGCGCGATGCCGGTGCCGTTGCCATGTCCCAGCAGCGCGACGACGCGATGGGGCGTCTTGGCTTGGCTGACGATACTCCAGGTCTGCTCCGGAATTCCCGCGAACGCACCGTTGTGATCGCGACCGAACGTGACGGCCAGCAACGCGCGCGGTCCGTCGCTCCAGAAGGTGCATTCCGCCACACCTTCGGCTGCGAAGGGGATCCGTTTGACGGTGAATGTCGGTGGGCTGATCGGCTGCAGAGCGGGCTGCTCGGGCTCCTTGTCGACCGGACGACCCGCCGCGGCGGGAGTAGGCGCAGCCGGGCGTCGCTCTGCCGTGACGTCGTCCACTACAACTGCGACCCGTGCGCGTTCCTGAGCCTCGCTCTTCAGGCGGCGCAGCAAGGCGATCAGCCCGGTTTCATCCAGGCTGGGATCGGCGTCCTGACCGAAGCCTTCGCTGATGTGCCGACGCAAACGCTGCATGCGCTCGTGTTGTTCGGCCTGCTCGCGCTGCTCCGGGGTCCGGGTCTTGCTCCACGCGGCGGCGTAGCGTTCCTGCAACTGCGCCACGGTCTCGCCGGTGGCGGGATGGATGCCGTAGGTCTCCTGGAGCAGGGTGATCAAGGCGAGGCGCTCGCCCAGTCCGAGCGGATCGGGGACCGGTGGGGGATCTGCGGCGGGCGTGGTGAGGCAAGCCAGGAGCAAAAGCCCCCACCGCGGCAGCGACGTCGAGAGGATCCGGGCAGTCATCGCGGAAAGAGGCTAACCCCGTGAGGCCCGATCACAATGCGAGCATCCGTCCGCCACCAGGGTTTCCTGTGCGTATGAATCGGTCGCACTCACCTGATCCGACGAGTAGCGTTGAGGCGACCAAACAGGGCCGAAGCAAAGCTGTCCTTCAACCCGATAGACGTTATTTGGCTATTTTTCGCCCCTGTTTCACCATTCCCCACAAGGTGATCACCATGCCGCTCGGACTCTTGAGCTTGAAAGTGCGCATGGGGTTCTGCTCGCCCCAATCGGCATTGAGGTCCTGCACCACCGTAACACCACGCCGTTTCAACTTCGCCACGGCCTGCTGGATGTTGCCGATCATGAACTGGAGGTTGAGCTCCGTCGCCGTGCGCTTGGCGCGATAAATGGTGAAGGTGTAGTCGCCTTCTGGCGACATGATCATCGCGTGATCTGGCCAGGTTGCGTTGACCTTCATGCCGAGGATGTCGAGGTAGAAGCCGAGTTCGGCGGCATAATCCTTCACGCCGAATTCTGCCACCGCCTTCCAGCAGTCCCCCCAGACGAAGGGATAGGAATGACGCGCCTTGGGCCAGAGCTTCATCCAGTCGTCTCGCGATGTGATCCGCTTCAATACATCAAGGCGGCGCATGCCGTACCCCGTACAGAGCTTCTTGAAGGTCATGGTCAACTCCCTGGAAATGATGTCGTGGCCGATGATGTGGCCCTTACCCAGATTGTCACCCGGCTACCGGGACCGGAGTCGACTGTTTGGCTAGATCCACCGCCCGCCACAGATAGATAGTGGACGCAGCGAGGCGCATAGACATCGCTGTAATTCGCGGCCGATTGTAACGGAGGAGACGCTCGACATGGATCATCCCGGCATTTGGATCTTCAACGGCGTGGGGTCGGCGGCTCCCAGCGGCGTTTTCAATGACCTCTCCAGCGCTGAGCGCTGGATCGCTGAGCATCGCCTTGATGGCATGCTGACACGCTATCCACTCGACATCGGCCTCTATGACTTCTGCGTCGCACACGCGCTTTTCAGACCGAAGCGACCGGAACATTCAAGCGCAGCATTCATCGGCGGTTTCACCTGCGCCTCGATCGAGCATTTCCATTACGAGAACGGCCAGAGGTGAGGTCCCCAGGCCATCGTAGAAATTCATCTATCCCACCCGCATCGTAGAAATAGACCGCTACCGAAATCCTGTGGTCAGACAGCCTTCATATTTGTACGAGTGGCCTTCTCCAGGCCGACCGCCCGCCACAGATAAATGGTTGCTAGCGCGGAATGCTTAGTGCGACCCATGACGATGTTGATGTATCTGCTTGTGCGTCGGCACCAAGTCTCCTAGCGTCGTGCCAGAAAATGATATTGGATGCAAACCAACAAGAGAGACTCGCAGAGGCCAGTTCATTGATCCGCCATGGACGTGCGGGTGAAGCCATTTTTATCCTCGACGGTCTACTTGAAATTGATCCTGGTTTTCTATTCATGTGGGATGAACGGGCGCGAGCCAAGGCGTTTTCTGGAGATCTGGTCGGGGCTCTCTCCGATTGCGCCACAAGGATCAAGCGCGCCCCTGAGGATCCCAAGGGCTACACTTGTCGAGCAATCTTATGCGATCGGGGTGGTGATTTCCGAGCAGCGATCGAGGACTTTTCATCGGCGATTTCCCTGAATCCGGAGCATCCCTTCGCATTTCTTCAGCGCGGAATACTGCAGGCTCGCCTGGGAAATCTGTCCGATGCGATATCCGATTTCTCTTCCGATATTCGGTTCTCGACCATGGGTGCTCTCCCTGGATTGCTCAATCGCGGAAGGGCGAGGCAACTCCTCGGCGACTTGCCAGGCGCAATTTCCGATCTAACCGAGGCTCTCCGCCTTGAAACGGACCCACCCATTTATGCTCCTCTCTTTCGCGGGCGGGCGTTGTTGGCCGCAGGGAATTATAACGGAGCGATTGCCGATTTCACTGTGGCCATCAACGCCTTTCCCGAACTGACGAATGCTTATCGATTACGCGCAGAGGCACGCGATTGGATCGGCGACAAGATTGGCGCTGAAGGGGACCTCGCCGCATATCAGAAGCTGGGAGGTCAGGATCTACCCGCGTATTCGTGACCGTGCACGGAGCCGGGGAGGGCGCCGGGG
>JANPIH010000201.1:0-2869 GCA_031424895.1 Rhodospirillales bacterium | reverse complement strand
TGAAGGACCTGTGGGCCTGCTGGGGCGCGCTGTCGAAAGCCCGCGACAGCCGCGAACCGCTGGCGCTCGATTTCCCCGAACGCCGCGTCACCCTCGACGATTCGGGCCGCATCGCCGAAATCACCCAGCGCGTTACCCTCGATGCCAACCGCCTGATCGAGGATTACATGATCGCCGCCAATGTCGCCGCGGCCAAGGCGCTGGAGGCGAAGAAAGCGCCCTGCATGTACCGCGACCACGAGCCGCCGAGCCGCGAAAAGCTCGTCGCCTTGAAGGAATATCTCGAAACCTATGACGAGAAGCTCGCCCTCGGCCAGGTCATCAAGCCCGCCACCTTCAACCGCATCCTCGCCCGCGCCAAGGGCCACGACTACGCCGAACAGCTGATGGAAGCCGTGCTGCGCAGCCAGACCCAGGCCTAGTACAGCCCCGACAACAAGGGCCATTTCGGGCTGTCGCTCGGCAGCTACGCCCATTTCACCTCGCCGATCCGCCGCTACGCCGATCTCGTCGTCCACCGCGCGCTGGTAACGGCGTACAAGCTCGGCGACGGCGGGCTGAGCGAAGCCGATGGCGCCGCGATGGGGCGCACCGCCGATCACGTCTCCATGACCGAACGCCGCGCCATGGAGGCCGAACGCGACACCACCGACCGCTATGTCGCGGCGTTCCTCAGCACCCGCATCGGCGAAACCCTGCAGACCCGCATCACCGGCGTCGCCAAATTCGGCTTCTTCGCGCAAGTCCTCGGCCTCGGCGGCGACGGCCTCGTCCCCGTCTCGACCCTCGGCGACGAACGCTTCCTCTACGACGAAGACCGCCGCGTGCTGGAAGGCCTCGAAACCGGCACCCGCTACCAGTCCGGCATGCGCCTCGACCTCGTGCTCGCCGAGGCCAACCCGATCACCGGCGCGCTGCGCTTCGAACTCCCCCACGGCGAAGGCCGAGCGCCAACGGAACGCCGCGATCGCGTGCGGACCGTCCGCCGGCCGGGGCAGTCGCGGGTGCCCAAGGGCATCAGGCGCGGGGGACGGTAGGGCCCAAGATAGTAAGCGGGTCAAAGGGCGGTTAGGGTGGGAGTGCTTGTCTAGCTAGCGGTTCACTATCAGCAGCGAGACTAAGTTGCTCGCGACGACGAGGCTTTCCTACATGTACCAAATAGGCTATCGAGACACCTAACTTGGCTCGGAATTTGCAGAAATTGGTGCGCGTCATATGACCGAGTGAGGGGCGGAACGTAACAATAGGCTACCAAGCGTTAGCCTCTCAGCTTTTGGACAAGGCGCTTCCGCGCCTTTGGCGGACCACAGCACTAGGGAATTGAACCAGCATCTTATGACCCCGCGCAAACTTTTTGCCACAGTGCCGTGTCAAGGCTTGACAAAATATTTTTTCTTTCGCGTTGGAGCCGGTCGCGTCGCGCTATTGCAGTGTCGCAAACAAAAATCGTACGAGATTCGTTGTCAAGAACAAACATTGTCGGAAGCGTTTACGTTTCGGATAGTGACGGAACTCCGGGGCCGGTTGCACATTGATGTCGGAGGATGCACACAAGGGGAGTAGGTTATGACTCGATCCACGAGATTGGCAACGTTGGTTGCCAGCGCTCGTAATCACAAAATGACAGCGAACGAGCGTCGTGAGCAACGCGTTAGCATGGTCATGGGCTTACGAGGCAGTTCGTCGACTTTGACGAGAGAAAAAGTGGAAACACTGATCACTGAATTTGAAGGCGCCGCGTCATAGTTGCAGCCTCATAATTAATCGACTACAAACCCGGCGGAAGCCGGGTTTTTTATTGGTTGATACATGAAAGATGACAACTGGGAGCTAATTGATGGCGAGGCTGCACATGCAATCGAGGTTCTAAATTATCTAAGTCAATGCAATGTAATTGAAGCTCTAGTTATTTATTCATTGCATCATTTTGGCACAACTGAAGAACAAGGGTGCCCTCGCGTACCTACAGTAACGGTCCTTCGCGAGTTTCACCGCACTGCTACTTTGTTTCTGCTGGCAAAGCCTGGATTTTTTAGAGAAGAACATGTGCAAGTCCGGACGGGTAGCGGCACGGTCATTCACGACCCACCACCACATACGGAAGTTACGGGGCATATAGCCACGTTCTTTTCAAAGCTGGAGAGTGCTTGGCCAACTATGGACGCGGTGGCCGTCGGCGCGTTCACCTTATGGTTTGTGAACTGGGTGCACCCATTCAAAAACGGGAACGGCAGGTCGGCGCGCGCGCTTAGTTATGCGTGTGTCTGCCTAAAATACGGCTTTGTGCTGCCGGGCGCCCCAACATTGATCGATCTAGTTATGCAGCCCGAACATCGGGGGGACTACAACGCGCATTTAAGCCACGCGGATGCTACGTTTGCAGCAACTGGCTCCCCTGATCTAATTCCCATGGAAAGTTTCGTGGAACGCCTGCTTGAAGCCCAGCTAGGCTCGTTAAGCCCAAATTGAGCGCCTGAAAGCAATTTCGTTAAGCAACTTTAATACGGTGACGGTCAACAAGGTTGCCTTTGTGCTAGCGAGAGTATCAAGTGTTTACTTCCCCACCCCCGCAAACAATCCCTTCGGGATCATCACATGGACCCCCTTGTTGCGGTCCACCAGTTCGGTGATCTCGACGTCGCCGGCGACGCTGAGGAGCATATAGGCGTCGTCGCGGGTCATGCCTTTCGCCGCGACGAGGAAATCGATGGCGTTACGCAGCGCCTTGCGCGTCGCGTTCGACAGATCATCGTCGAAGCCCATGGCGATGTAATGCGTCGGCGTTTCGGCGCGGGGGTAGTCGGTCTTCACCCCCTTGTGGAGGATGAAGGTGAACGTCCCCGTCAGCGAGGTTTCGAGCGCGGTGATG
>JANPIH010000200.1:0-1765 GCA_031424895.1 Rhodospirillales bacterium | reverse complement strand
GTGGGCAATCACCCCGAGGACGGCAAACCCATCGTGGCCGGCATCGGCCGCTATGGCCCCTTCGTGCTGCACGACGGCACCTATGCCAACCTGCCGTCGGCGGACGAGGTGTTCGACGTGGGCGTAAACCGCGCCGTCGATCTCCTGGCCACCAAGCGGGCGGGCCGGCGCGGCGGCGCGGAATCGGCGGCATTGGCCGAACTGGGCGCACACCCCGCTGACGGACAGCCCATCCGCGTGCTGTCAGGCCGCTACGGCCCCTACATCAAGCACGGCGCCACCAACGCCAACGTGCCCAGAGGCGCCGACCCCCTGTCGGTCACTCTGGAACAGGCCATCGAACTGATCGCCGAACGTGTGGCCAAGGGCGGCGGGGGAAAGGCCAAGAAGCCCGCGCGGACGGTAAAGGCCAAGGCTGAACCGAAGGCCGCGGCGGCCAAGAAAAAGCCAGCGGCGAAAAAGAAGGCGCCCACGAAGAAAGCTGCGAAGGGCTGAGCCTCCGAATCTGCTCATCCCGGCGAGGCCGCGACGACGTTCACCAAGGGGGATGGGTAATCCCCTACCCCCCGCCGCCTGCCCGTTGGAAGCTCTCCACCAGGCTCCCCGCCACCAGTCGCCAACCGTCAACCAGCACGAAGAAGATCAGCTTGAACGGCAGGCTGATCACCACGGGGGGCAGCATCATCATGCCCATGCTCATCAGCACGCTGGCCACCACCAGATCGATCACCAGGAACGGCACGAACAGGAGAAACCCGATCTCGAAGGCCTTTTTCAGCTCCGAGATCATGAAGGCCGGGGTCACCACCCGGATCGGGGTGTCCTGGGCGGTGACCGGTTTGGGGATCTTGGACAGGCGGATGAACAGCGCCAGGTCTTCTTCGTCCACCTGGGCCAGCATGAACTGTTTCACCGGCCCTCCCGCGGCGTCGAAGGCGGCGGGCAGCTCCATCTGCTGGTCCATCAGGGGCTTGATCCCCTCGTTGTAGGATCGCTCGAACGTGGGCCCCATGACGATGGCGCTCAGGAACAGGCTGAGCGAGATGATCACCGCGTTGGGCGGGCTCTGCTGAAGCCCCAGCGCCGTGCGCAGCAGGGACAGCACCACCACGATGCGGACGAACGAGGTGGTCATGATCACGATGGACGGCGCCAGCGACAGGACCGTCAGCAGGCCGATGAGTTGCACAACCCGTTCGGTCAGCCCGGCGCCGGAGCCGAGGTTGACGTTCAGCGCCTGGGCCATGGCCGCGGTCGGGCCGATCATCACAACGCAAGTCGCCAGGGCCGCGATCAGAGCCGCGCGGCGCCCGTCCTCGACGGGCAGGGTGCGGATTGCCTTCCAGATCGCCGGCATCAAACCGGGCCCCGGTGATCCAGGTCGGCGAGCAGCTTGCCCTCCCCCAGCAGCACCAGCCGCTCGCAACCGTCGCAGTCGACGATCACCAGCCGGCGTCCGGGATCCAGCACCAGGGTTTCCACCACCCTCAGGCGGCGATCCTTCCTCTGTAGCGAGAAGCGAGCGATGGCGTCCGGCCCGTATTTCCGCAGCGCGACAGCCGCCAAGCCTATGAGGCCAAGCGTGAGGGCGAGCGCGAAGATCGCGCGGGCGATGTAGGCGAGATCCATGGGGCGGCGCTTCTGCGGGCATGTGTCGGAGGGCCGCAGTTCGCCGCTGAATCCCTTAAGGGCGGATTAACCCTGTTTGTTCAGAGTTGATCCTCATGAACCTGGCTGAAATCCCCCTGTTCTCGATGCTCCGCGG